>JAPOVX010000368.1 GCA_026707935.1 Paracoccaceae bacterium | reverse complement strand
GGGTCAATTTTGAACGCGAATCACCCCAAAAGTGGGTCAATTTTGAACGCGATTGCACAGCTGACGTTGCCCCGCCGAGAGGAGATATGATCTATGTCCCACGCATGAAAAAGGCTGCTGGAAAAAGAAAAGTGGCAGTCTTGACAGATGGGGGATCATAAGAGCTTCGCCCGGGTCTCGGCGCCAGTGGCGATGAACGTGGTGGATGTCTCGGTCCGCGACGGGCGCTGGCACGTCCGGCTGCACGAGAAGGCCGGCAAGGTCCTGGACATTCCGCGCCATCACCGCCTGGAGGAGTGCCTCCGGGACTAGATAGAAGCCGGAAGGCTCATGGAGCGCGATCTGCGTGTAACGCCCCCGTTTCGTGCAGTGGACCGCCGCAAGGGCTCCATCACGCTGTCGGGCCGCAGGTGGAACCGCCACCGCGCACGGGAAACGGTCGAGCGCCGAGCCATTCGTGCGGGTGACGAGGGCGTCATCAGCTCGGGATACATCGGCTGTCACAGTCTCCGGGCGACCGGGATCACGGCATACCTGGAGCATCCCGATGCACGCGTCGAGGTTGCGCAGTACCTTGCCGGGCACGCCCGCACGGAGACGACACGTCTCTACGACCGTCGCGAGGAGCAGGTTTCGCTTGATGAAGTCGAACGGATCGGCATTTAATAGGGTAGGGGGAGGAACTTGGACCATGACAGCACAGGCCAGGCGCAGGGGAACCCATCGGGCGACCTATCAGGACGTTCTCGACGCGCCGCCCCACAAGGTTGCCGAGGTGATCGCCGGAACCCTCCACACCCATCCAAGGCCGGCAACCCGCCATGCCTGGGCAAGCTCGGGATTGGGGATGAAGATCGGTCCACCATTCAACTATGGCGATGACGGCCCTGGCGGCTGGTGGATCATCGGCGAGCCTGAACTGCACCTGGGCGAAGACATCGTGGTGCCGGATCTCACTGGCTGGCGGCGCGAGACGATGCCCGAATATCCCGACGCGGCCTATTTCACGATCGCGCCGGATTGGGTCTGCGAAGTGTTCTCGCCCTCTACACGGCGGCTGGACACGAACGAGAAACGGGCGCTCTATGCCCGTGAGGGCGTCGGCCATCTTTGGTTCGTCGATCCCGACACACGGACGCTTGAGGTCTTCGCGCTGCGCGAGGGGCAATGGCTGCTTTTGGCAACTCTCGCCGATGACGCGCTGGTCTCGCTTCCTCCCTTCGATGCCATCACCTTCCCGCTCGATGCCCTCTGGCCCGAGGTGATCGCAGGTGCGGGAAAAGCCGATGTCGAAACGTGACACAAGCGGTTACGGTAGGAATGTCGGTTACCCGGCGACCTCGCACAGATCTGGCTATTATCCTCTACAGGTCATGTCCGCTTTCGCAGGCAAATCCCGCATCCTCATGCTCCCGAAAAAAACCGAACCGGTTCATTCGACGCCCCGATAGATAAAACCGAGCAGCAGCGCGAACAGACTGAACTGGGCGACGAGATACCCGGTCTCCATCACGATGAAGCCGACTGCGTTTGGCACATTCTGTTTCGCGACCAGAGCCAAGACATGCGACGTCCAGAAAAACATCCCCATGAGGCCCGCGAATTGAAAGGCCCGTACAAACCCAGCACTGCCCGAATGAAACAGTGGATAGATCAATGCCAATACCACGCCTTGAATGACAACCGTTGCCAAGCCTACAGGGACATTTGGTTTTCCCTCAAAATAACCAAAGGTCTGGTATTGCTGTTTGAAGAGCCCAAGATGCCAAACCAATGCGAGGGGGAACACGATCGCGACATAGCCTCCCGCCGCAAAGAGAATCTTTGTCATCGCTCGCCTCCTGCGGATCGTGTCCCAGCCGGTGCCGTAGTAGCTTGGCGTCCATCTCGGTATCCGGCGGTCAGGGCCGGCACGTTTGGGCTGCCACGTGGGGCAACTTGACGGTCGGATTTCGCACGCGGGAACGATGGAGCCAAGCGTCATGAATCTCCTTGAGACGGCCCATTTGTCATTTTTCTCAAGAAAGAGGCCTCATCGTGTATAATGGGAACCGGATCAGCGGAAAAGGCATGTCATGATAGGCACTTGGGATTCACGGTTCACATAACCGTTTGGTCCCCATACACGCAACACGAACGTTCCTGTTACCTATTGTGGGACATTTGGTCTATGCCGGGTTGGGGCCAAGTCGCCAGGGAGACACTGTTTCGCCATCTCGAAAGGGGGAGGGGTGCCGGCCGAACGCGACTGGCCGGAGATCGCGATGGGAGCAGACGCATTTGAAGAACAGGTCGGGGCTACATCCTTGCGCGGATGATGTTGCCAATGCCTGTAAAGCCCCCATGGCCCAAGGAACACGAGAATGCATCCCCAGAAACGTCACCGAACCCCATGACCGAACGAGAAATCTTCTGGCCGCCTGACCTGATCATGCAGGAGGCTATGTCACTGCAGGGTCTGGCCGAACGCCTCGAAACCGATCGAGAAAACCATCCAAGCGTCAGCAAACCGACAACGGCAGCCCCGGTACTGCTGGCGCTTGCTAGCGAACTCGCACTGAAGGCATGGCAATGCAGGGAACGAAACGGCAAGGCGCCCGACAAGACCCACGACCTCGCGAAACTTTTCGACGCCCTCGGAGACGATCCGCGGACGTTACTGGAGCACGCCATGCCTGCACATCCGTTTCCAATGGCACGTTTTGTTCCGGTCTACAGCGGCATCAGAGAGTCATTGAACATGAACAGGAAGCTGTTCGAAACGTGGAGATACCCGTACGAACACCCTGGCTTGGTCGCCGAAACTGGTGCCCTCAAGACCGCCTTTGCAGCCATCGTCGACACGTATTGGAGAATCGTTCCTCCGAATGAACCCGTACCGTCAACGATCAGCCCGGCCGGATCGAGTTCCAAGCAGACACTGGGCAATTCGCGCCGCCGACTGCGCTGATGTTCGCTTTCGCGCAGAACCAGCACGTGGCCCGCGTGCCATCATGCACCGCCTATTCTTCAATTTGCCGCTGAGCTTTCCATATAGGTCGGAATGGCTATCTCTCTCAGACAGGCGCCCGTTCCTACCATGATGGGCGCTCACAGCGCCGGGACAAGATCCACAGTCCCGTACGACTGTCGGTCAATGCCCATTTTTCGGAGCAATTGCACGCCGATCCGTGCTATGCTCGCCACGTCCCAGACTTACTCACTCCGCCGGCGCGGGAGCGGTTCGCCAACGATGTGAAGACGCACGGGGGCAGGATCGTACGTTAAGCGACTTTCCGCCTGTTTAATGTTCGATAGACAGTCGGCCGTGATACGGAGAAGACCTCCGAAGATTGATCTGGATGCAATCAAGCATCGAATTGCCGTAGGGCAGTCACCAACCAGGATCGCCCGCGAGATGGGGTTTCACGCGGAACCGTCTACAAAGCCAAAGGAAAGGCTGGAGAGCATGGCAACGCTGCTAAAGGTCCGTGAGCAACCCGGGAAGGTCCCGCCCCATGAACGTCACAAATCCCGCGATTTGTTCGCCGTGTGTTCTTCAAGATGTCCATATATGCAGCTTCGGTCCGTTTAGGCCTGTTACGGCCGGGATAAGCCGTTATCTATCCTCAGATCATGAGCACGTCCGAAGCCTCCTCCAGTTCCACTCAGCTTGATTCCGACGCGATCGCGGGTTCGGCTGACCCTCTCTCGAAACTTGATTCACGTGTTCTCTGGCGGATCACGCTGCTAGCAATGCGGCATCCCGGCCGGATGGCCCTCGGAGTCGGTGCGACAATCTTCGCAGCCGGCTTCCAGCTGTTTGTGCCGCAGTTCATCGGCAAGGCCGTCGACCAGGCCTACGGTTTGCTGCGCGACGCCGCCTCGGGCGCTGGTCGGGAACAGACCCAGGACGCGCTGTTGAACACCGCACTCATTCTGGTTGCGATCAGCCTGATGCGCGGCCTGTTTACGATGATTCAAAACTACCAGGGCGAGACCATCGGCCATCTCATCGCACATGACCTTCGCCTCGCCTACTACCGAAAACTGCAAAAACTGAGCATTGGCTGGCACGCCCATGTTCATAGTGGCGATCTGATGACCCGTGGCATGCTCGATATCGAAGGTGTACGGGTGTTCGTCAGCACCGGCATCCTGCGTGCTTTTCTGCTCGCGATCCTCATCGGCGGCGGTTTCATCATTCTGTTCCGCGTCGACTCCGTACTCTGCATCCTGGCCCTGGGATTCGTCCCTTTTGTCGGCGTGTCAACCTCGATTGCACGGATCAAGCTGCGCGATACCTGGCTACGATTACAGGCTGAGCTGTCCGTGCTGACCAAGGCCATGGAAGAGAATCTTGGTGGTCTGCGGGTCGTGCGGGCCTTCGCAGCCCAACCTTATGAACTCTCGCGCTTTGACCGGATTTCGCGACGGGCACTGAAGATTTCGCACGAACGGATTGCCCTTTTCGTCCGCAATACGGCGCAGATGACCTATGTGTTCTTTCTGGCCATGGGGCTGGTCTTGTGGATCGGTGGCCAGAAGACGCTCGATGGCGAGATCACACTTGGCCAACTCGCCGAATTCCTGGCCTTCATGACAATCCTGCAGATGCCGATCCGGCAAATAGGCTGGATGTCGAATTCGGTTGCGCGCGCATCGACCTGCGGTGGCCGCCTGTTCAATGTTCTGGATCTGATTCCGTCGATTATGGATGGCCCTGACGCCGGCGATCTCGTCATGAGTGATGGCGTCCTCCGCTTCGAAAATGTCGATTTCAGCTACCCGGCGCAGGCCAGTGACTCGCATACATTGTCAGGTATCGATTTCCAGGCCGGGCCAGGCCGAACCATCGGAATTGTCGGTCCGCCCGGGAGCGGAAAGAGCACGATCGCACAACTGATCGGCCGTTTCTACGAAGTGGGAAACGGGCGCATTACCATCGACGGACAGGACATCCGAGATGTCACGCTCGCCTCATTGCGACAAAAGGTCAGCATTATTCAGCAGGAAGCGTTTCTCTTCACGGCCAGCATCGGACACAATGTCGCATATGGTGACCCCTGGGCCAGCCAGCCGAACATCGAACGTTCGGCCACAATGGCCCAGTTGCACAGCTACATCACGAGTTTGCCCACCGATTACGCCACTCTAGTCGGGGAACGCGGGCTGTCTCTGTCCGGCGGCCAGCGTCAGCGCATGTCAATCGCCCGTGGCATCCTGCCCGATAGCGCCATCCTGGTTTTTGATGATTCGACTGCTGCCGTCGACGCGGCGACAGAGGCGCTCATCCATATCGGTTTACAGGAATTCGCCAGGCATCGCGCCGTCATAATCATTGCTCATCGACTCAGCTCGCTTAGACATGCTCACGAAATCCTATTCCTCGAACAAGGCCGCATCGTTGAACGCGGCACACAGGACGAACTGCTGGCGTTGAACGGGCGCTACGCCGAACTCCACCGGTTACAGAGTCTGCCCGGACGCGAGGAGGCATCGCGGTGAGCGTCGTGCAAGGAACACCGCCCAGCCCGGGGCCAGACACGGGGCTAGACACGAGGCGGTCCGGGCCACTGGCAGTCGTCGGGTCCCAGATCTCGCTGGACGAGGAACTGTTCGGGCAGGCCTTCGACCGTTGGGTCGTCGGCCGCATCGCGACCTATCTGAAGCCGTATAAGCGCCGCATCGCCATTGCCGTAGCCAGCGTTCTGATCTTTACATTCACACAATTGGCGATCCCGCTGGTCATCCAAACCGCGATCGACGATGCGCTCGTATTAGGCCCGGAAGGCCAGTCACTGCTGCATGCCGCCGTGATTGCGTTCTTCGGCATCGTCACAGTCAATTACATCGCCAATCATCTTCAGGAACTGATCGTCGGCAAGGTTGCCAGCCATCTCTAATGCCGATATCGGCATTAGAGATGGAATGCCGATAATCGGATTATGCCGCGTTTGCAGCCCGGGGCATTGAAT
>JAPOVX010000282.1 GCA_026707935.1 Paracoccaceae bacterium | reverse complement strand
TCCTCTTGGTGCGTCGCGCCGTGTTGGGCTTGGCCTCGGGTTGATCCTCGACAGACGGCGAAACGGCAGGTGCTGCACCCTCGTCGGCGCGTTGCACGCGAATCTTCAGGTTGATCAGCCTCTCGATGGCCTCGATGTGCTCGCGTTCCGAAGACGCTGCAAGGGTGATGGATGTTCCTGGAGTACCGGCCCGCCCGGTGCGACCGATATGGTGCACGTAGTCCTCCGGCTGCGTCGGCACGTCGTAGTTGAGGACATGGCTGATCCCACGCACGTCGAGTCCGCGTCCTGCCACGTCGGTGGCAACCAGAACGCGGATCTCGCCTCCCCGAAATGCCTCCATGGTCTTCAGGCGGACCGGCTGAGCCATGTCTCCGTGCAGGGGTTCGACCTGGACCCGGTCACGCCGCAGCGTCCGTACCAGCTCGTCGACTGTCCGTTTGCGGTTGCAGAACACGAGTGCCGACTCGATGGCTGGATCGCCCAATAACGTTCGCAGGATTCGGTCCTTGTCGCCGGCACGGCAATGGATGACGGACTGGTCCACCAACTCCGTGGTCGCGGCCGGGGGAGCCACGGAGACCCGCGCTGGCCGCTGCAGGAAACGCTTGGCGATCCGTCCGATTTCCGGCGGCATGGTCGCGGACAGCATCATGGTCTGTCGACGTACCGGCAGCTTGGCGACGATGCTCTCGATGTCGGGAATGAACCCCATGTCAAGCATGCGGTCCGCCTCATCGATCACCAGAATCTCCACACCGATCAGCAGCAATGCGCCGCGGTCGAACAAGTCGAGCAGGCGACCCGGCGTGGCGATCATGACGTCGACCGGTTGCGCCGCCCGGCGGATCTGCGGGCCAATGTTGACGCCGCCGATGAAGAGCTCGGACGACAGATTTACATGCGCGGAAAACAGGTTCACCTGTTCCTGAACCTGGAGTGCAAGTTCCCGGACGGGCTCGAGAATCAACGCGCGGGGCATACGAGCCCGGGCCCGTCCTCCGGCAAGCCGGTCAATCATTGGGAGCGTGAACGCGGCAGTCTTTCCCGTTCCCGTCTGCGCGGTGGCCAGGATGTCGCGTCGTTCGATTGCCAGCGGGATTGCCGCCTGCTGGACCGGCGTGGGTGTCGTGAACCGGGCCTCCAGAATCGCCCGCTGGACCGGCTCCGATAGCCGGAATTGATCGAACGAAGTGATCGTGCTCGGGCGGTTACTCAAAGGTCGAGGCCCACGGCTTCCGGAGCCCGGGCGCGGATAAAGGCGAGTCGCTTTTCCGGGTTTCGTCCCATGACTTCTTTGACCAGGACGCCAGCGGTCTCGTGCTGGTCCCTGGGAAGATCTACTCGTATCAGTGTGCGCATTTCCGGATCCATGGTGGTGCTGCGCAACTGGGTCGCGGGCATTTCACCAAGGCCTTTGAATCTGCTGATGTCGACTTTTTTCGACCCATCAAAAACATCCCTGAGCAATTCATCTCGGTGGTTATCGTCACGTGCGTACCGCGTATTGCCTGCCTGCGCGATTCGGTAAAGCGGCGGCTGGGCCAGATACAGGCGACCGTCTTCCACAAGCGGGCGCATCTCGGAGAAGAAGAACGTGAGAAGAAGGGAGGCGATATGAGCGCCGTCCACGTCTGCATCGGTCATGATGATAACGCGGTCGTAGCGGAGTTGTCCAAGTTCGCAGGAATCGCCCGTTCCGCATCCCAGGGCCCGGACGAGATTGTTGAGTTCCTGGTTGTTGCGGAGTTTGTCGGCGCTGGCGCTTGCGACATTGAGAATCTTGCCCCGCAACGCCAGTACCGCCTGCGTCTCCCGCGAGCGAGCCTGCTTGGCGGAACCGCCGGCCGAGTCGCCCTCGACGATAAAGATCTCGGTGCCCTCGGCAGACGTGCGGGTGCAGTCGGCCAACTTCCCGGGGAGACGCAGACGTCGTGCCGGGGTCGCACGCGGGGTTTGCTTGTCCAGCTTTCGTCGCAACCGCTCTTCCAGCCGTTGGACACAGTGCTCCAGGAGCGCGTTCGAGGTCTTCGGGTCATTCGCGAGCCAGTGCTCGAAGGCATTCCTGACGGCACTTTCGACCTGCTGGCGTGTCGAAGTGGTGGTCAGTTTCTCCTTGGTCTGCCCTTGAAACTGGGGCGCACTGACGAACACGGAAAGAGCCATTCGCGAGGCACCGCAGACATCCTCGGCCGTGATGTCGCCGGCACGCTTGTGCTTGACCAGATCGCCGTACGAGCGGGTGCCACGCGTGAGCGCCGCGCGCAGCCCCGCTTCGTGGGTGCCGCCCAGGGGGGTCGGAATCGTGTTGCACCAGCTCTGCAGAGTCCCGTCGCCCCGTTCAGGCCAGACGGCCGCCCACTCGATGCGCCCACCCTCCGGCAGCTCCGTGCTGCCGGCAAAGGGTTCGGCGGTGATGGTCGGTACGTCCCGGATGCTCTCCTCGACGAAGTCGCGCAATCCGCCAGGAAAGTGGAGCATCGTGGACGCCGGAACGTCAGTTTCGGCGTCGATCAGAATCGGATCGCATCGCCACATGATCGTGATCGTCGATACCAGTCTCGCCTTGTCGCGGGCCATGGCGAAGAGCAGGGAGGGCCTTAACGCCGTTCCTTCTTCAAAGATCTCCCCGTCCGGAGTGAAACGGACCTTTGTCCCCGTGCGGCGGCCCGCTTTCCCCACTGGTTCCAGCGGCCCCACGGGAATTCCGCGGCGGTAGGACTGACTCCAGCGAGCGTCATCACGGGCGCTCTCGACGGTCAGTTCCGAGGACAAGGCGTTGACGACCGAGAGCCCCACCCCGTGAAGGCCCCCGGACGTCCGGTACGCCGTTTCACCGAACTTGCCGCCAGCGTGCAGGAGCGTGCTTGCAACTTCAACCCCGGACATCTCTGGCATTTCCGGGTGGGGTTCCACCGGAATGCCCCGTCCGTCATCACTGATTGTCAGGATGTTCCCGGTCTCAAGCGCGACACTGATCTGGCTTGCATGGCCTGCGAGCGCTTCGTCGATTGCGTTGTCGAGGATCTCGGCGGCAAGATGATGCATGGCGGTCTCGCCGGTGCCGCCGACGTACATCCCCGGATTCTTCCGGACGGCCTCCAACCCCTTGAGTATTTCGATGTTGGAGGCGGTGTAACCGGAATTCTTCACTGAGCGGGCTTCCGCTGCGTTGTCTTGCGGGCAGAGCAAAGCGGCCCAGCCGGAGCGTTCGTGAGCCGCCCGGGAATCAACTGAACCGGACTCGCCTGTCCGTGGCGGATCAGGCCTGCCAGAAGTGCTGAGGTGTAACGAGAGTCAGAGCTCAAGCGTCTCACTAGCCGGAAACGCCAGCTGATGTCACGGGTAGATCTGCAGTCGTGCTCATGCTTCTTCCAGCGTCGAGACGCCCCGCACTCGCGTTTGACGCATGTACCGGCGATAGCGATCAGCGTCGTATCCGGTCCCGCGGTGCAGCAGCGTTCGATTGTCCCAGATAACGAGTTGGCCGGGTCGCCAATGGTGCGTGTACACGTGTTCCTGTCCGACCGCACGGTCCAGGAGGTCATCCAGCAAGCGACGGCTGCCCTGCTGGTCCCAGCCTTCGACGACCTTGGCGTGGGATCCCACGTAGTAGTTCTTGGCTCCGGTTCGCGGATTGGTCCGCACCAGCTTCTGCCTGACAGGCGGCAGGGATTTTGCGTGGGACGGAGTCACCGCGTCAGGGCTGACCTTGCTTCGGGAGAACACGTAATCGTGAATGACGATGAGCGGGTCGATCTCGCTCCTGACAGCGTCCGGAAGGCGTTCGTAGGCGGCCCGGGAACTCACGAATTGGGTCTGTCCTCCCTGTTCGGGGACCTCGTACACGCACATGATGGAGACGTAGGACGGAACTCGGCGAAACGAGGAATCCGTGTGCCACATGTTGTTGCCGGTGGAAAAGACGACTCGCTTGTGGCGGTTTCCCAATTGACTTCCATCTGCCTGGACATTGCCGATTGTCCCGAAGAAGTTGATCACTCCCTGCTGGCCCAGGATCACGTGATTTTCTTCGGGCTCTCCCAAACTGCAAGTCAGCGCGAGCTGGCGGGCATCGTCAAATGACTGATCCGGAAAGCAAAGAAACGAATAGCGGTCAATGAGGCCATGAACTTCGTCAATGCGGTCTCTGGACAATGAAACGTGCATGTCCATTCCGGAAACTTGTGCACCGAATTCAGGGTGCAATGATTCCACACTGAAGTTGCTCATAATTCCTCTTGACGCAGCGCGGGAAGGCGTTGAATTTGCCTCTGCATACGCGTTCCGTGACCGCAAATATACCAGAATCGTTGATGAAATGCTGCAATGCGACTGCGATCGAGCCGGCAAGGTCGACCACGGATAACCAAAGACAGCTCCCGCGTGCTTCTACTATACAACTTAGCCGCACTCACCGTGTTTCCTCAATCTCTACTAAGCAGTCGCATCCGGCCGTACAACGCATGTTTACCTTCATTTCGGGGATATATACTGCCGCTGTGTAAGCTACTTAGAATACGGTGTGTTAGCACGACGACCGTTTCCTCAAATAATGATAGCAATACAGATCTTCCAACCACAGCCCTCAAAAGATAACAGCATAAATAAAGGGAGGACAAGCCGCGTAATCCAAATCAAGAATTTTTCGCGATTGAAAATCGGCCGGTCCCGTGCCAAGTTATTGAGCTTAGGATTTGTCTGGCTTTGAGGGGTTCTTTCTGATGGCGGAACGTTTGGCCGAAACGGCCGAGGATGTATCGCGGCTGGCTTTCGGCTTCATGGCTTCCAAGGCGCTCTTTGCGGCACTGCATGTCGATGTCTTCAGCCAGCTCGCCGACGGCCCCAAGACGGCGCGGACACTCGCCAAGAAGACAAGCGTCCCAGTGAACCGGATTACGACCCTAATGACCGCCCTGACCGCGATCGGCCTCGTGGACCGCGAGGAGGACAGCTATTTCAACGCGCCGGGCGCGACGGACTTCTTGGTGCGTGGCGCCCGGCACGATTTCGGAGATTACCTGCGCTACCAGATCGACAAGCAGATGTATCCGTTTCTCACACAATTGAACGAAGTGCTCGATGGGTCGCTCGACCCGGAGGCAGTGGACAGCTACCAGCACTGGATGTCGGACCCGGAACAGGCCACGCTCTACAGTGAGGCGCAGCATGCCGGCTCACTAGGGCCCGGCCGCACGCTGGCCCGGCTGATCGACCTTTCGGACTGTCACAACCTGCTGGATGTCGGTGGTGGCACGGGCAGCATGACCATCCAACTGCTGGAGACTTTTCCTGAACTGGTCTCGACCATCATCGACTTCCCGAATGTCGCCGAGATCGGCTGGCGATTCATTTCCGAGGCCGGGATGGTGGACCGGGTGCGCTACATCCCTGCAAATGCGCTGAAGACCGAGTGGCCGACGGAGCAGGACGCCATCCTTATGTCCTACCTGTTCAGCGGCGTCCCCGGGAGCGAGCTGCCCCGGCTGGTGCAGCAGGCCTACGACTGCCTCGCTCCGGGCGGGCATTTCATCGTCCACGACTTCATGGTGGAGGATGACCGCACCGGCCCGCCGATGGCAGCCCTATGGCAATTGCAGCACATGGCCTTTACGCCGGATGCGCGCTCGGTCACGCCTGGCTGGCTGAAGGGTCGGATGGCCGCAATCGGATTCACTATGCCCCATGACGAGGAGATGGTTCCGGGAATGACCCGGCTGATCCACGCCCGCCGACCGAAGCAGCGGTCGACCAGGACGGCCCAGGGGTAATCAGTTGGACGATACGGCCGGTATAGTGACGCCAACGAGAGAAGGGTGGCAGGACTTGGCGATCTCGCCAATTGCGGAAATCGCAGGAACTTCGATTGGCGGAAGGGCTCCCCGGCAATGCAGAGCATTGCGATACGGGGGTTTTGCGATGTGCCCTTTCGGTCTGGGTGTTCTGTTGTCAGCCTTTGCAATGG
>JAPOVX010000006.1 GCA_026707935.1 Paracoccaceae bacterium | reverse complement strand
GCTTCCCGACTTCCTCGACTGGCACGCGAGGCAGGCCGTCGTTGCCTGACAACAAATTGGGCTACACCCCTTTGAAGAGGGGATGTTTGCCATCACTTTCCGTCGCACCAATGAAAGCATGCGCATCGGACCGCAGGACAAGTCGGGAATCACTTGTTTGCTCGTGCACGACATTATCAGCACGAATTGGCAAACGTGGGAATCCTGGAGATGCTGTCGCAACTGGCGATCCTGTAGGTCTGCACTGCCGTTGCCTGTCATCAATCTGCCCCATGTGTCTGCTCTGTCCACGTGTCGGTCACTTCCACGCCCATAAACTCGAAAGTGCGACGATCCCGTGTCGCGACCCGACAACGATCTTGGCTGATTGCAATTGCTGCTATCATGCCATCCATGTCCGTTTCCGCATCCTTGCCGTGCTTCTGCCGAGCGGGTGCAATGTTCGTGCCGAACATCAGTGCAGTCCGCGAATCGAAAGGTAAAATGCGCCCGGAAAAATCGACTTCGAACAGGTCCGTGATTCCGCAAAGCAGTCGCACCCGCCGTTCACATTCCGGCATCGCCCACGGCCCGTATTCCATTTCCGCCTGATTGATCGTCGTCACAAACAGGTCATTTGGGATTTGCCGGTCCAGCCTGTTGACAACAGCAGGATCGGGCCGGGGCCTGAAGAGTTTCAAAAAAACCATTGTGTCGACAATGATCATTCGAACGTCACTGGATCGCTGGACGTCCGATCACGTTCAAACTGAAGTTCCTGATCAACGATACCGCGGTATTTGCTTACCAATTTCGATCCAAAGCCATCGCCTCCCTGAGCGCCGACATGCCGCGCGATCAAATGCCGTAATTCGGCTTCAGCGCTCCGGTTGTTGGATGCAGCCACACGTTTCAGAGCGGCGTATTGCGGATCGGGGATATTTCGAACAGTCATTTGACTCATAACAATGGCTTCATTCTTGATGCTAGCAAGGTAGCTAGCCAGCAGCATCGTGCGAGCGGATTAACACTATTGATAGCAATACATGAATCCCTGCCGAAGCGAGGCCAGTTGGTTCCCCGCCACAAGGAATACAGGATGGCCTAGATCGCGGACCACGCGCCAGTTCGCGTCCTGGGGAATGTCGCCAAGCGGGCGATTCAGGATCGCATCGCGGTTCTTCAGGGCGACAATGACTGCCGAAGTCGCGCGGTCGCCACGCTTGCCACGTTGAGGACATTCCATTCCGGTTGGTTCAGGTTCCTCAAGCATTTGTTCGAAACCGGCAGGATCGACCCTCTGGACCGGTTCCAGAGGCCGTGGCATGCCCAGATCGCCTTGAACGGTTTGATGCATGGCTTGTACGCGATCGCGATGTCAGCGCCGGGACCGTACACCGGTATGCCTCTTTGGTTACTGCGATCCTGCCCGCGTCCGGCGAGGATCCCGGTACCTATGATGCCACCCTGATCCGGCGCGTGTTTTTGTGCATATCGAGCATCGGACCCGATTCCACGATCGGCCGCCGACGTCTTCGATGCGCATGTACCTGCAATTCTCGGTGTCGGAGGGCTGGGTGACAACTGCACATTTCTGGACACGCTCTGCCCCGATGTCATGCTTATAGATTTCTGGCACTCAACTCAGCATTTGAAGGCCGCGGCCGACGCCGCCTTCGGTCCGGACAGTGCGGAAGGCACGGCCTGGTTCGAGAAATGGCGCCACGTCCTTCGCCACGATCCCAAGGGGGTCGGCAAGGTGATCGACGCACTCCGCTATCTGAAACGGATGGGAAAGGGCTGCGCTGACATTGACCGGGAGCTGAATTTCATTCGGAACAATCGAAAACGCATGGCCTACAGTGAAGTCGCCGATGCGGGCTACCCGATCGGTTCGGGCGCGGTGGAAAGCGGGAATCGCATGCTCGTGACCCAGCGGCTGAAGAGGTCCGGCCAGCGCTGGGGGCGTGACGGCGGCCATGGCGTCCTGACATTCCGGGCACTGCTCAAGTCCGGTCGCTTCAACCGGGCATGGTCCACGCTTTCCAGGAGTTGGCAGCAATGGAAGCCGCCCGCACCGGTAAACGAAAATCATGCCCTGGCGGCGCTCGCCGCGTGATTCGTTTTTTGCAACCGCGATCTCCGAAAAATCGCGCCAAACCGGAATCACGCCATTCTCAAGGTGATCCCTGGCGGCTTCATGGGTGACGAAATCGGGCGGCGGAAAACTTGCCGCCATGTCCCAGTCATCCACGGTGGCATCCACGTGGGCGGCGATCAGCGCATCGAATGAATCCATCAGGGAATCGTGCACGGGACTGTCGGCAAGATTTTCGAGTTCATGTGGGTCGGCCTTCTGGTCAAAGAGGAATTTGCGACGGTTCGGCTGGCGGAAATGGAGCCACTCCCTGGTCCTGATACCGCGTTCCGGGGCCGGTGTGAATTCGCTCCAAATGCCATCGTTCATGCGGAAGGTCTGGTAGTGGATCATGTCACGGTGATCGTCACCTCCGTCCTGAACGGACAGGAAGCCCCGACCGTTTGCCTCACGAAAGGCGCGGCGCCGACGAGATCGATCAGGGTGACCGGCATATCGACGCCTACGTCGATCATCTCACTCGTGCGTCGTCCCGCCGCAACGCGGCCCAGGTAGCGGATCAGGAGCGGTACCTGCATCGCGGCGCGGTAGCCTTGCGGTTTGCAACCGCAGTCGTAAACGTGATCACCCGGCATGTCACAATGGTCGGAGAAAAACACGACCTTGGTATCGTCGGTGATACCGAGGCGGTCAAGGTCGTCGAGGATGCGACCGACGCTGTCATCGATACTCGAAATCATCGCGTAGAATTCGGCGATGAAGATGCGCTGTTCTTCCTCGGTCTCTGGCTCCAGCTGCTCCCTGGCCCTGTTAACGCAGCGCGACCTGAGCGCAGACTTCTTGTTGCCATTGCAGTCGGTTTTAACCCGTTCGGTCTGTATGCGGACCTGTTCCTCGGGCGCAAGCGTTCCGACTGGAATCGGGACCTCGCCCGGTTCGTACATATTTCGCCAGGATCCGGGCATGTTGTTCCGCCGGCGGACGTGGCCGAAGCCTTGCTGCCACTTCGACCAACGGCGATTCCGGGACGCCTTTCCCCTGCTGTCCGAGGAACTTGAGGCACATTGGCCGAACACCCGAGAACGCATCGGCGGCCCCGGGAACTTCATCGCTCTCAACGAGAACTATCCAGGCGCCTGGCGTTGCACGATCCGGCGAATCGACGATTACGCCGATACCGTAATGACGGTGACGGAGATCAGCGACGGCGATTCCTCTTTTTCGCGGTGTCCTTCTTTGTGGTGCGGAACGGGCAGATTGTCAGGGCGGAGAGGTACTTCGCGGACAACGGTCCCCGGCCTCATGATCATTCGGCATTCGCCGAACGCCATTGATCAATCGTGCGGGCGTTTACAGTTCACTTGTGTGGAATCGGTTCAAGCCATGATGCGTTCCAAATCGGTTCCGATACCCGGTAGAGCACCATGACTTAAAGCCACCCACGACTTCCGGGGCCAGGCTCCCAGGAACTTGACGTCAGCACGTCTCGTCCGGGTCTCGAAATTTTCCGCATCGCGGATGTCGACGACTCCGAGCAGGCGACGGACCTGCATGTCACCCGGCAGCAATCCCATGAAGGTTTTGGCAGCCACCCAGGGGTCACCGAAGACAAGCCGACCGCGCATTCAGTTGGATAGTCGGCACGAGGCCGCGTGCAGCCAGGGCCATGCCTCAATGCCAACCTGATTGGTGCGCTTCACCACGATCCTGTCCGACAGTTTCCCGTCAATGGCACATGCAAGTATCGCCTGTTTGTCGCCAATGCTCCTGCGTCTCTCGGAGTCCCGCTCCCAGAGCAGTTCCTCGGCGCATGCCAGAAAGGCCGCACGCTCCGCCATGACTTCAGGGTGGGTGTTGAGCCAGCGCACGAATTCCACGGCCCCGGGCGTTTTGTCCCACAGACCGCCGAACAAATCGATGTAGTCAATTGCAAATTCCGGCCCTGCCCAGCTTGTGCCGTGCCACATCGCAATCGGCAGCGGGTCAGGCGTTCCGCAGATTATCTCCGCGATATAGCCGTTTTCAATGAAACCGTGCCGCAGGCTTGTTGCCGCCGCCCGGTATTCTCCCTCGATCAGTTGCAGGAGCCCAAGTTCATACCGCAATGACGGCTCTTCGCCCCGGAACTCCTTCAGGTGCATGCGCGCCTCTTCCTTTCTGCCGGCTCGCAGAAAGGCCGATCCGAGCAGATAACGTATCCCCTGGTTGTCCCTCGGATTCCAAAGGTCCATTGCCTTCATCAGGTCGATGGCCTCGTTCCAGTGGCGGAGCCGCAAATGACACAGAACGATACCGTGCGCGGCACGAAAAAACGGCCGGTTTTCGAGCGGTTGCCACTCGATCAGGCCGCTGTACCCTGTGGGGATGGCCGCTTCGCCGAGCGAGAAGCCCTTCCGGTATGCATCAAGGGCGTGTTTCGTCCTGCCGTTGTACAGCAACACGTTGCCGATATGCGCGTGCGCATCGATGAACCACGGATATCGTTTGGCGAGATCCTTTAATCTGTCGATGTAGCGTTTCTCGCCCACCCGGCCTGATTCGCGTTCGTCGAGAAGTCGGTCGAACTCCTCCACGCACGTATGGTACTCTGGAGGATAGCAGAAGTAGGCGGCGTCTTCGATGATTTCCAGGCTTACGTTCATGTTCTCTTCTGGCGGCTTTGTCGGCGACCGCGGTGATGATTCCCGGAATTCGCCGACTTCCGCAAGGACAAACAGGTGGAGAATTCGAACTTCGGGGGGCGAATTCACGATACGGAGGAATGACCGAGTCGTTCAGCGATCGTAGTCCCGAACCTCTCTGCCGCCGCCTTTATTTCCCTGCCCCAGAAACGGGTGTAGCGAAGGGTCATTGTCATCTGGCTGTGGTCAATAAGTTGTGCCACGATTGGCAGGGGGACGTCTTTCATGACAGCCTGTTATCGATAAGTGTAAAATCAGAAATCCAGTCCGACCCCGATGATAGCGGGAGGATGCGCTGCGCGGTCTGGATTTTGCGGGTCAATCGGGAGGGTAGCGTTTGCAGGGTGCTGTCGATAACCCTGATCGGGCATGGCCAGGGCTGTCTTCCGGCCCCGTCGTCGAAGAAAGGGTTGCAGGACGAAAGCCGAGTTCTTTGCACAATTCGGGAACCGGCATGTCGCAATCTGCCATAGCCGCCTGAACCGTTCGGACCCGGGCCTTCATCAGGGCGAGTTTCCGACCATAATTGCGACCACGGGTGCGGGCGGCCTGCGATCCCGTCAAATTGCGTTCCCGTATGACCTCGCTCTCAAACCTAGCCTGAATTACCAATTCATTCGAAACCATGACATTCTGGCGATCTGATGCCTTTGCCGCAAGGGCATGATCAGCACATTTCCCAACCGAGATGTCATAAATGTTTTGGATATTGCATGGGTAACCACGTTTTGTCAGCGCCACACCTCCCTCATGACCCTACACGCCGGGTCTCGCACGGAAAGCTCAGAGCCCGCATTTGATCCGGCACCACAACATCTTGGGCCCCCATGACGCCATCCCGCCAAGGATTGCCATCCAGGCGCTTGACAGCAGCGCGGCATATAAATATAGTGATGTATTATCCATGTGCAGAGGATGTTGTGACAAACCCGCGGAACGTCTTCCTCAATCCGGCCACGCCCAAGATGCGCCGCTACGAGGCGCTGTGCGCCCGGTACGTCGATGGATGCTCGACCGCGGAGGCCGCCAGGCGCTTCGGCTACTCCCACGGGAGCTTCCGCAATCTCTGCTCGGCCTTTCTCGACAATCCGGACTGGGGTTTCTTCGAACCCCGCCAACCGGACCCCGACGAGAGCCCGCCCCGGCCCGCCAAGGCGCTGCGCGACGGCCGCATTCTCGAATTGCGCGACCAGCGCGCGCTGTCGGTC
>JAPOVX010000045.1 GCA_026707935.1 Paracoccaceae bacterium | reverse complement strand
GCCATCGTATTGATCATTCGAGGAATTGGGCGGATCCGAATCACCGTGACGGGTTGTGAACGCCCATAACGCCTTTCCAACATCCGCAGCTTGGGGGTAAGAATTTCCCACGTGCGTGTCATATCCGGAAGAGGGGCTCGCAATGAACTGGCGCCAGCTGTTGATTATTCCACCGTTATTGGCAGGGATCGCGTTGTTCCTGTGGATGACGAGGGAGGACAGAAGCAGGGAGCAGGCCACTCCCCCGGAAGCGGCGCTGGCTGTGCGGGTTGCCGAGGTCACGGCGACTCCGTTTCGACCTTCGGTCAGCGGGTACGGTCGCGTCGCCGCTGCTTCGTCCTGGTCTTCGATCAGCCAGGTTCAGGGAAGGGCCATGGAAGTGAATCCCGAACTCTCCGCTGGAGGGATCGTGGTTGAAGGAGACCTTCTCGTTGCCATCGACCCACGCGACTACGAGATTGCGCTGGCGAAAGCCGAGGCCGCGCGGGACAGCGCAAGAGCATCCCTGCGTGAACTGGACGCGACGGAGGCAAACACCAGCGAAACGCTGAAACTTGAAAAGCGTATCGAGGCTTTCCTGCAGACGGATTTCGACCGGCAGTCGGGCCTCGTTCAACGCGGCGCCGTTGCGCAGACCGCCGTCGACCACGCGGCGCGGGCGCTTCTTGCCCAGCAGAAGGTCGTCCTTGAACTTCAGAACAGGCTAAACCTTGTCCCTGTGCAGCGTGAGATCCACGAGACGACACTTGCCACCAGAAATGCAGAAATCGAGGAAGCCGGACGGAACCTGGAACGGACCCGGATCTTTGCGCCTTTCACGGGCAGGGTGTCCCGGAAGTCGGTGACACTCGGGCAATTCGTCAGGACCGGCGACGACCTGCTGACCATCGAATCTATCGATGTTGCTGAAATCCTGGCCGAATTCCGCCCTCAGACACTCAATAACTTTTTTCGAATGCTTTTCAACGACGACCTGTCGACACTTGTGATTCGCGAAGACATGAAGGAGGCTTTCGAAATCATCGCGGGTCTTGATCTTGTCGTCACTGTCCACCCGACCAACATCGCGAGCCAGTTCTGGCCAGCGAATCTCGCGCGGTTTTCGGGTCGCGCAGATGAACAGACCGGCGCGCTCGGAATCGTGGTGCAAGTGGAAAACCCCGGACTTCCCGATCCTGCTATCCGCAGGCAACCGCTGATCAACGGCACTTTCGTTGAGGTTCGCCTTTCTGCGCCTGAACCGGCCAGAGCAATCCGCATCGACAGGAATGCCCTGCGGACAGACCTGGATGGGGTAGACTTCGTGTTCCTGGCGAACGAGGACTCCCGCCTCGCGCGCCGTGATGTCGCTGTTGGTCCTGCCGTCGGCAACCAGGTCGTCGTGTTTTCCGGTCTCGATGAAGGCGAAAGGGTTATTCTCTCGGATCCACAACCGGCCGTTTACGGTATGTTGCTCGACCCTGTATCGAATTGAGAGGTCACGGCGGATGATCGCCTACTTCGCCCGGCATCCGGTCGCGGCAAATCTCCTGTTGGTGAGTACACTGATTGTCGGCGGGCTCTCTCTGCCAGGCCTCGAACGCGAGAGCTTTCCTGAATCTTCTCCCTCCAGGGTTTCGGTTTCCGTCGCCTATCCGGGCGCTTCCGCGGCCGATGTCGATGATCGGGTCTGCCAGGTGCTCGACGTTGAGCTTAGCGCAGTCAATGCCGTGGATGAACTCGAATGCCTTTCCGTAAACGACAGGGCCACTGCAACACTCACCATGGTTGAAGGTGGTGAGGTTGGCCAGTTCTACAACGATATACTGTCGGCCATGTCCGCGACAAACGATCTGCCCGAGGAGGCCGAGGAGCCGGTCGTGTCAATTCTCGGGCAGTCCGAACTTGTCGCATTGCTTGCGGTCTCAGGCATCGCAACCGAAGACAGCCTGATCCGCTACGCCGATACTCTCGCAAATGACATTTCTTCCCTGGAGCTGGTCGAGACTGTGGACGTCTCCGGTGTCTCCGAGAACAGATTTCGAATTTCCCTCGATCAGAATGCGCTTCGCCGTTTCGGCATCAATGCGAAGACCGTCTCCGACGCGATCAGCGCCAGGTCGCTTCGAACGCCCATCGGAACGGTCAGGACGGAGGGCCGGGAAATTTTCCTCAGGTATTCCGACGCCCGCCGCACCGTCTCGGACCTCGAAGACCTGGTCATACTGCAGAACGCCTCGGGAGCGCTTGTACGCCTCTCCGACCTCGCCAAGGTCACGCTTGAAGAACTCGCACCGGAGCTGCGCGCATTCGTGGACGGACAAAGAGCCGCGATCCTGAGAATAAACAAGACCAGGACCGCAGATTCCATAGATACCTTTGAGCAGGTGGAAACGCTCCTGCACAAGGAATGGGCAAGGTACTCCGATCCGTTTCGTATATCGGTGATTAACAATACAACCGAGATCATCAAGGACCGCATCGCACTTGTAGCAGGAAATGCGGTCACCAGCCTCGCTCTGGTTATACTTGTCATGTGTTTCTTCTTCACGGTGCGCGAGGCGGTCTGGATCTCTCTGGCTTTGCCGTTTTCGTTCTTCGCCGCAGTGATCGGAATGAGCATCGTGGGGGTTTCGATCAACATGATCAGCCTTGTGGCGCTCCTGATGTCGATCGGCCTCATCATGGACGACAGCATCGTGATTGCGGAAAACATCGCAAACTGGCGAATGAAGGGCGGCCGCGACAGCGTCGCGCGAGCCGTTGTCGAGGTCATGCCCGGAGTGTTTTCCTCGTTCCTGACGACGGCCTGCGTCTTCGCACCCCTCATGTTTATTTCCGGTGAAATCGGGGCCATCCTTAAGGTCATCCCGATCGTTCTCCTGATCACGATGGGTGCGAGTCTGCTTGAGGCTTTCCTGGTGCTCCCTAATCACATGTGCCATGTCCGGACAGACCAGGAAGCCAACGAACGGCGCGTTGCGCCCCGCACGCTGGTTCACCTCAGGGATCATTTCGTCCTTCCGACGGCATCTTTTCTCGCACGCTGGCGGTACCTGACCATTGGTTCCGTCTTTGCAATTCTGATATTCAGTCTTGGCCTCATCGCCTCGGGAACCGTCAAGGTCATTGGCTTTCCTGCCACCGAGGGCGATACGGTCGAAGCCCGCATAGCATTGACCCCCGGACTTCCGCTCGAACGTACGCAAGCGGTCGTCCGCCAGCTTGAGGACGCCCTGAGGGTTGTTGACAAAGAGTTGTCTGCTGGCACCCGGGAACAAGAGCCGCTGGTTTTGCGTGTCCTGACGACATTTGCTTCGAATGTGGATGTAAAGGACAACGGTTCGCATACAGCGACCATCACAGTCGACCTTTTGACAAGCGAAACGAGGAATGTTTTCGCTGACGACATGCTGAACGCATGGCGAGCGGCGGCCGGACCTATTCCAGACCTGGTGCAGGCAAATTTTACCCAGACAGTTCAGGGCCCGGGTGGACATGACCTCGACGTCCAATTGTCAGGGCATGATCTCGTGGAACTCGAACTCGCTACAAACGAACTGCGAAACAGCCTGCTTGGGCGCGACGACGTTTCGGCCGCATACCGTGACTTTTATGGAGGACGGCTTGAGACCCGGCTGACTCTCAACGAATTCGCCTACGTGAACGGTCTGACGCCGCAGTCTGTTTCAGGCCAGCTCCGCACGGCGTTTTCCGGGACGGAGACCGACAGCTTCCGTATCGGGCAGTCGGACATGACAGTGCAGGTCGAGCTCAACGACAGCATTCCGTCGATTGAAGACCTTGAGGATTTTCCGATTACGATTGGCGAAGGCAAACAGGTGTCTCTCGGGTCGATTTCCGACTTGGAACGGTCGTACGCCTATGGGCAGATCACGCGCAAGGACGGCAGGGCCATCGCCAGGATCATCGGAAAGATCGACCGGGATTCCACAACACCCGCCGACATATCCCAGGTTATCACCACCGAACTTGCGCCTTTGCTGGCAACGGAATTTCCTGGCGTCAGCGTCGAAATCGGCGGTGCTACCGAAGGACAGGCGGAAACTCAACGTTCGATCGTGATGGCGTTCCTGTCCGGGCTGATTGGCGTCTACATTATCCTTGCATTCCAGTTCCGCAGTTACACGCTCCCGTTCACGATCATGTTGTCCATCCCGTTCGCGCTCGTCGGAACGGTCTTCGGACATCTTTCGATGGGGCTGGATATCTCGATGCCAAGCCTGATCGGGTTCGCTTCGCTTTCAGGCGTGGTCGTGAACAACGCCATTCTTTTCGTGACCTTCTTCATCGCCGAGGTTCGCGAGGGCGACTATCTCTCCGCCGCTGTGGAAGCAGTCCGCCACAGATTCCGACCCGTGCTTCTTTCATCGCTCACGACTTTCATTGGCCTGATGCCAATCATTACCGAAACCAGTCCGCAGGCGCAGGTTCTGGTTCCGCTCGTCGTCTCCGTTGCGTTCGGTTTGGTTTCGTCCACCCTGCTTGTTCTCTTCGTCTTTCCCTGCATCCTCGGCATCTACTTCGACTTCAGAGACGTCGGAAAGTGGCGTGCGGAATTCGATAAGAACCCGACCGGTTTCCATCCGTGAAACTTGTGTATCCCGTTGACGTGGACGTAACGGCTCGGCCATGGCATGTTCGGCATTCAATCGATGATCCGCGCTGACGCCGAAGCACCAGGTCCGCCGGGTCGTCAATCAGGGCGTTTGCGGAAGGGGTCGAAATCCTACGCCAAGCACCGAGGACCTGTTTTCCGGTTTTTCTCAGTTCGCCGTCAGGTCCGACATATCTGTACAGTGTCACGGGTTTGATACGGAGTTCCCTGCAAAGTTCCGCGGCCAAAGTGTCGCGGTTTGACATGGCTGCCTGAGCGAGACGAACCTGGGCCCTTTGTTAGGGCGAACTTCCGGCTGCCCTTTCGGTCCCTGGCACGAGCGGCAGGCAATCCGGCAATCGTTCGCTCGCTGATCAGTTCCCTCTCGAATGCCGCAAGCGCGGCAAATATGCCGAACACAAGCCGGCCCGAGGCGGTGGTCGTGTCGACCCTTGCGCCCTGCCCGGTCAGAACCATCAGGCCGATACCGCTCCTGGACAGCGCCTCGACAATGCTGACAAGGTGCGCGAGGTTGCGCCGTAAGCTTCGGTGATCGGCCTGACGAGCCGCTCCCGCGCAGTTCGTCGTCCGCTAGCGACAGCTTCGATGCACTGGTCCAGGTGCCTTGCCCGGCCTTTGCCGTCCGTGAAGTCGGCTCGCAGGTGGGCAATTCCTTTGGCGTTCGTGAATTCGGTGATCGAGAAATTGATCATCGCTGAATTCCTTCCGGCTTCAGTTGGCTTTGTCGAGCGTCTCCAGGTTGGCCTGTCACGAGATCCCGTTTCGCCTGGCGGTCCGCAGGACGGCAACATGAGATCAGCCGCTGGGCTGCCAGTAGGCGCGGCTGCCTGGCGGCGGATGGCCGGCAGCCTGAAGCTCTGCGGCGACTTCGCGATAGGTGGCGCCTTCGGCGCGCATCCGCCGAATGATGCCGACAACGGCCGCGTCGAACCGGGCGAAGCGCCGTGCGGTCGTCTCCCGGGACTTTTTCCGATTCCCCGGGCCCCAGGTCCATAGTCTTGCCATGCGATTCCCCCGGCCCGCCGCGGTGTGCGGCCAGGTATCCTGGTACAACCGTGCAATCAGGTCATGTTGGCCGTGTCATTGATTAAGAAGAGCAAATTCCGCGCGCCACCTTTCGCGAACGCGACCACACAGTGTCCCGAACCGGCATCCCGGCGGCACATTCTGGCACGCAACGCCGTAGGGGCCGTTTTCGAGCCTCCTCGGAGCCATTTCGGCCCGGATGACCTAAACTTCATGAAAAGGCCATTTCGGGCGACACGGAGCATCTCAGCGAGTCGAATTTCGGGATTCATGCCTCTGTCGGCTCTTTCAGGGGCAATTCAACTGATCCGACTGAAATCCAC
>JAPOVX010000025.1 GCA_026707935.1 Paracoccaceae bacterium | reverse complement strand
GCTATTCGACCCGGCGACCACAGACTACGCGCCGGTCGTGACACGGTTGATCTCTGGCAATCCCGACATCGTCTGCCTCGACACCTGCTATGCAGACTACGTGCATCCAATCTGCGAACAGTTGTTCCAGCAGGGATACGGCGGCCAGATCATCTCTTGCACCGCGGATTTCTACCAGCAGATCGTCGCCAAAACCTCCGCAGAATTCATGGAAGGATTCGTTTTCCAATTCCCGGATTTCGATGATCCGGCGCTGAACGACGAGATCATCAACTTCCAGGATCCGAACGGGTTCTACGCTGAATACGCCTCCCGCTACGGAGCCGATCAGTGGGGGGCAGTGAGTTGGGAATACGCTTCCATCATGGACCTCTGGAAAGCCGGCGCCGAAAAGGCAGGTTCAGCAGAACCCGAAGCGGTTCTGGCCGCAATGAAAGAAGGCGGAACCGGCCTACATGCCTTCGGCGAGGCAGATTGGTGGGGGAAGGATCTGTTTGGCATCGATAACGCGCTGGTCGGCAATTGGCCGGTTGTTGTGATCGAGAACGGCAAGGCGACGATCAAGGAATTCCGTTCGATTCCCGAATGGTACGCCGAGCACGGTGAGTTGCTCAAGAAGCACATGGCAGCTTACGGGCAGATGTGGGACCAGCGTAGCTAGGTCTGACCTCAGTCTCCTTCCTACCTTCATTTCCATTCGGGCGGTGCGCAACGACCTGCGCACCGCCCGCATTCACAACCAGAACCAGTTGGACGATGGTTGAACTGCTCGCTCAAACCGGACTCAATGCCCTCTATGCTGCCAGTTACACCGCGCTTGTGGCAGTCGGCCTCGTCCTTATCTTCGGTGTTATGGGCGTAATAAATTTCGCCCATGGTGAACTCTTCATGCTTGGCGCCTACTCGGTCGTCGCGGTTTACGCGGGCTGGAGCCTGCCTTTTCCCGTTGCGGTCGTCATCGGATTGGCATTTGTCGGTGTCGTGGGCCTGGGGATGGAACGTGCGTTCTTCCGACGACTCAGGGACAACCCGCTCGGCGGGCTGGTTGCCTCGATCGGCTTTCTGATGATCTTGCAGGCACTGGTGTCGATGGGTTTCGGCGTACGCATGGAGCATGTGCCGCCGGTGACACAGGAAGTGATCGTCATCTCCGACAAGGTCCGCTTGCCGATCCAGCGGTTGGTCGTCATCGTGGTGGCCGCCGTTCTCCTGGCGGGGCTCTGGGCATTCCTCAAGAAAACTCGTTTCGGCTGGGCGCTTCGTGCCAGCGCCCAGGACCCGGAAGCAGCTGTACTGCAGGGAATATCCATAAACCAGACAGCACGTGTCGCCATGTTCATCGGTGCTGCCCTCGCGGGGGTTGCGGGAGCGTTGACGGCACCTCTGATCTCGATCAACCCGCACATGGGCCATTCGGTGATCGTGACAGCCTTCATCGTCATAATAGTCGGCGGCATCGGATCGCTCGAGGGCGCCGTTGTCGTGGCTGTTGCCTATGCCTTCGTCCACACCTTCGTCACCACTTTCTTTGACGGCGTCATCGCCGATATCGTCGGCCTGTTGCTGATGCTTGCAGTGCTGGTCGCCAAACCTACGGGCCTTTTCGGGACGGCTGACCGTGCATAATGCGGTCACGAAAATCCTGATCCTGTCGGGTACGGCGGCATTCCTGATCGCCCTGCCCCACGCCTTGAGTTTCTCGCAGCAAGAGATCCTCGTATTCCTGACCATCAACGTTCTGCTTGTCGCATCCTACAGGCTCCTGACTCTCACGGGGGAATGGTCGCTCGGCCATGTCGTCATCATGGGCGTGGGAGCCTACGCGTCCGCGCTCCTGACAAAGCGCTTGGGAATTTACGTGCCTGTCTCGATCGTCCTCGGGGCTGTTTCCGCAGCGATGATCGCGCTGGTACTCAGTGTCCCGCTCTTCCGGATGAAAGGATTCTACTTCCTGATCGGAAGCTTTGCGGCCGGCGAGATCATCCGGCTGTTGTGGAAGCGATTCAGGGATCCTTTCGGGGGTCCGAAGGGCATCAAGAAAATCGACCCGATGCCGGATTTCGACATCGGAATCTACGCTTTCGATTTCTTCGAACCGGTCAGCTACTATTACTTTGCACTGGTTGTGGTCGGGATTTCGCTATGGGTGATGTGGAGAATCGAACGCTCGCCGGTCGGCCTTACTTTTCACGCAGTTCATTGGCAGGACACGCTCGCCGAAGCGTCTGGCGTGAACGTGAGGGCCTACCGAACACTTGCATTTGTCCTCGCCTCGGGTTTCGCGGGGCTGTCAGGTGCGCTACTGGCTCACTACATAGGAACCATCAATCCCAACAGCTTTGATGTCGAGATGATGGTGTTCGTGCTGACCTGGACGATCGTCGGCGGCACGGCGACGTTTTACGGCCCGATCCTCGGTTGCGTCGTGCTCACCATTTTCAACGAGATCGTGCTCCGCGAGGCAGGGTTTGAACAGATGCGGCCTCTGATCTATGGCCTCATCCTGATTCTTTCGGTGCTGTTCATGCCGAAGGGACTCGAAAGCCTGGTTCAGCGTGCCTTTCCCAGGCGACTGGTCAAGCGCCAAGTTACGACTGAGACGGCGGCGGAGGAGCCTCGTCAAGCATGAGCGGTCCTCTCCTCGAGATCGATGCCCTGACCATGCGCTTCGGCGGTTTGACAGCAGTCGACAGGCTCTCGTTCGGTGTAGAATACGGCGCCATCCACGGATTGATCGGGCCCAACGGCGCCGGAAAGACAACGACGTTCAATATCGTGTCGGGCTTCTACGTACCGACGGCCGGCGAAGTCAGGTTGCGTGGTGAAACCATTTCCGGGCTCAGGATGTACGAGGTGGCCCGGCGCGGCGTCGTGCGGACATTCCAGCACTCGACGTTGTTTGCCGAACTCACCGTGCTCGAAAACGTGCTGGTTGGAACGCACATGGGGTTTCCCCCCAACATCTTTGCCGCAATCGTCGGGCTGGACGCGGCGAACCGCCGCGCCGCGCGGGCTCGTGCCGAGGAAGCACTTGATTTCTTCGGCCTGGCCAGTTTCGCCGGCGAGCCGGCCGGAGATCTGCCGCATGGCCACCAGCGGGCTCTTGGCATGGCGGTCGCGCTTGCGGCACGACCTGACGTGGTTCTCCTCGACGAGCCATTCACGGGGATGAACCCCGAAGAGACCCGAAAAATGATGCGGCTGATGGGCAAACTCCGGAACACTGGCGTCACCATCCTCCTCGTCGAGCACGACATGCACGCGATCATGGGGCTCTGCGACCGGATAACCTGCATGAGTTTCGGCAAACTGCTTGCCGAAGGCAGCCCTCAGGAAATTCGCCACCATCCCGACGTTATCGAGGCTTATCTCGGAGGCGCACGCCATGTTGCTTGAGTTGAGGAATGTAGGCGTTACCTACGGCAAGGTCTCGGCAATTCGAGACATCACGCTCAAGGTGCCGGACGGCGGAGTCGTCACGATTATCGGAAGCAACGGGGCCGGCAAGACGACAACGTTGCGGGCGATTTCCGGCCTTGCAAAGCTGAATGCAGGCGAAATCCATTTTGCCGGGGAAAGGATCGACCACCTGAGCCCAGACCGGATCGTTGCGCGGGGCATCGCCCATGTTCCGGAGGGTCGCCGGATTTTTCCCGACCTCACGGCCGAGGAAAACCTGCGAACCGGGGCGTTCCTTCGCAGGAAAAGGGAAAATGTCGAAAGCGACCTCGAAGACGTTTTCACCCGGTTTCCGCTCCTGCTCGAACGCCGAACCCAGCTCGCAAAGACCATGTCCGGCGGCGAGCAGCAGATGCTGGTGATAGGACGGGCAATGATGGCAAAACCGAAACTGCTCCTGATGGACGAACCGTCCATGGGCCTGGCCCCGAAGATTGTCGAGGAAATCGCCCGGATCATCGGGGAAATCAACGACCGGGGTGTGCCGGTCGTCCTGGTCGAGCAGAATGCCGAACTGGCTCTCGACCTCGCCGACTATGCATACGTTCTTGAAACCGGATCACTGGCGCTCGAGGGTCCGGCAGACGAGTTGCACGACAACGAACATGTCCGCGCAGCGTACCTCGGAATCTGACAACTCCAAATCCGAAATGCGGGCGGCACTGGCCGCGGGCTGGCGTCGCACCGACCTTGTCTGGGAGAGGTTGCAGATTCGCGGAAATGCCGCCTGGGTCAAAGGTGACCGCTCAGGTGCACGGCGGAATTTCCTGATCGCTTGGATGCTCGCACGCATCTTTTTCAAGCGCGGCGACCCGCGTATCGCAACCAGCATCGCAAACGTCGGCTTGATGGCCCGGGAGGCCGGTCAATTCGCCCGCGCTGCGAGGCATTATTCGAGGGCGCAACGCCTATGGACCGACGTCCCGCATGTGCTGGACGGACTCCGGATCCGCCCCCGCGTGCGAAGTTCCCTCTTTCACCTTCGGATGGAAGTTCGTCACCGAGGGACTTACGAGGAAAACATGAGGGCGCGAATCGCCAACTTCGTGGCGGAGGCAGGCGAAGCCATCGATGCCGCCGCAAGGGGCAACCCCTCGCCTCATCGCCTCTATTCCCGGTGGCGTGGTGAATGTCCAGCAGTCTACGACGAAACCCGGAAGCTGCTCGGGGCAGCCCTCTTGATCTGCGCCTCGGAATCCCGGGATACGGGCACTGACCGCCCGGGTCTTAACCAAAAGGTGCACCCCGGGACGGCCGATTCCCCGTAATTCTGTACACGCCTCGCCGCTGAACTCAAAACCGCAGAGGCGGCATTGACCAGTGCAACCGATGCCCGTGTGGCCGCACAGCAGGCGCTGTCACAGGTGACGGGGGATTCCGAGATTGCAGCACTCGGAGAGCACCGGGCAGTTCTGGCACTGCAGATAGAAGACGTCGCGCTTGAACATCTCGAACTGCATCTGGGCCACCGGTTGGCTGAAGAAGCGATCCGCCGTTACCGCGATACCCACCGCAGCGGCATGATGGCCGCGACCGAACGAAGCTTCGCCACACTGACCCAGGATGCCTACGCACAGTTGAAGAGTCAGCCTGAGGGTGATGGTGAAGCCTTGTTGGCTGTCGATTCAGAGGGCACCGCGAAACGGGTGGCAGAGTTGTTGAAGAATACTCGGTTTCGACTCTACCTCGCCTTACGCGCAGCTGCGTACGAACAATTTGTCACAAAGGGAATATGTCTTCCGTTCTTCTGCGACGACATTTTCGAAACCTTCGACGAAGAACAAACCAGCGCCGCCTGCCGTGTCATGGCACGGATCAGCCGTACGAGCCAGGCTATCTATCCCACCCACCACCGCCATGTGCTCGATATCGCCAAGACTGTCTGCGACGCCGCACGAATAGTGCATGAACTCGAATGGATGAGACAATCCTAGCACTCCAAGCCTAGATCTCTTTAGACTCCTCACCGTTTCATTCTTGTGTAGAAGCGGTCCTCTGCAGAACCCGCCTATTTTCACATCTTGCCTTCTCCTAGAATGACCCGTTCATAACGGCGTTTATGTACTCCTCGTTCCGGGAAGGCCAAAGACCATGAAATGCGACCGATGCGGCGCAGAGACACGCGTCCGGCACCTTCTTGCAGTTCCTCGCGTCGAGTCCGGCCCGTGGGACAACCATTGTTCCGTCCCGGACTCGGCGCACGTACTGTGGGTTTGCAACCGATGCAATGGAGGCCGGCCAGCGCAAAAGCCACTGAGGAGAACCGACTCCTGGGGTGCCTGCCTGATTTGCGGCTGGAGCGACGTTCGTTGCCGTTGTGACGACATTTGATCAACCAGCGGCCGGGATCCAAAGGATGACCATCGTACGCAAAACTGGCGCCCTGGCCGCGGCCGGGTCCGCCACCGTCGCGGTGGGCATCGTTCCTGCCGCCGTCGCCAGCGCCGGCGAAACCGGCCGCCGGGCTTGGCTGGATTTCTTCGCCGCGCAGATCCGGAACCGGAATACC
>JAPOVX010000111.1 GCA_026707935.1 Paracoccaceae bacterium | reverse complement strand
ACCGTTACAGTGAGGACGCGATACGCCGATAACCGGTCGGCGCACGATATACCAGACACGATTGCGGGCATGAGCTTCGGGGCGCTGTCCGGCCCGGCGAAAGAGGCCCTTGGACGGGGCGCATCGGCGGCCGGGACATCGACGACCACCGGTGATGGCGGAATGACCCAGGAGGAGAGAATCCACTCGAATCGGCTTGTCTACCAGTACCTGCCGTCGCGATACGGGATGAACCCGGACGATCTTCGGAAAGCCGACGCGATCGAAGTCGTTGTCGGGCAGGGTGCAAAGCCTGGCGGCGGAGGAATGCTCCTCGGCCAGAAGATCTCCGACCGGGTGGCTGAAATGAGAACGCTTCCCAAGGGCATCGACCAGCGATCCGCCTGCCGGCATCCCGATTGGACCGGGCCGGACGATCTTGAAATCAAGATCCTGGAGTTGCGTGAAATCACCGGTTGGCAGAAGCCGATCTTCGTCAAGATCGGAGCGACCCGGCCCTATTTCGACGTCGCTCTGGCGGTCAAGGCGGGAGCGGACGTCGTGGTGATCGACGGGATGGAAGGGGGAACCGCAGCCACGCAGGAGGTCTTTATCGAGCATGTCGGAATCCCGACACTTGCCTGCATTCGCCCTGCCGTCAGGGCGCTTCACGATCTCGGCGTCTATCGGGAGGTGCAACTGGTCGTTTCGGGCGGGATCAGGAACGGCGCCGATGTTGCCAAGGTCCTCGCCCTTGGGGCGGACGCGGTATCGATTGGAACGGCTGCGCTCGTCGCTCTCGGAGACAACCACCCGAAATGGGCCGACGATTATCGGCGGCTTGGTGCGACGGCCGGCCAGTACGACGACTGGCACGAAGGACGCGATCCGGCTGGAATCACGACCCAGGACCCCGAACTTGCCGCCCGACTCGACCCGGTCGAGGGAGGCCGAAGGGTCCGCAATTTCCTGAAGGTCATGACGCTTGAAGCCCAGACCATTGCCCGGGCGTGCGGCCACAACAACCTGCGCAACTTTGAACCAGAGGATCTTTGCGCGACTTCGGTCGAGGCCGCGGCCATGGCACAAGTCCCGTTGGCCGGGACCGACTGGATTCCGGGGCAGGGTCCGTACTGAATCAGGATTTTGCGAGGCTCACGCCGATATCGAATGGCTGAATGACTCTGCACTCGTTCGGGAAAAGTGGTTGGCTGGGGTGGTAGGATTCGAACCTACGGTACACGATACCAAAAACCGTTGCCTTACCACTTGGCTACACCCCAAACGACGCACCTTCGGCGCTGAAGCCGTTATATAGCGTCTGCTTTTTCTCTTGCAACCGCCGTGGCGGACGGGTTTCGGCCCAGTTGTTTCCGCGTTTGCAACTGAATGTAGGAAAAATCGATGCCAGAAAGGCGACTCAATGATTAGAGGGCCAAAGCTTTCAAGTCAGAAAAAACAACACGGAATGTTCGCGACGCGGCTTTGCGAGGTTTCGGAGTCCTGGTCCTGCCTTCGGGCCGGATGCGATACTTCATCCACACTCGGTCCAAAGGATATCGAATCTGGAAACTCGTCAGCGATGCAGACAACTTGAGAGTGGCGGACGCACACGACGCGGCAAGGGCGGCCCTCTCTGCCATTCGAAGGGGCCAGCCAGCCGTTGCCTCGCCGGACGAAACCATGTTCATGGCCGTCGCGGAGGAAGTCTTCTGCCGTTATGTCCGCCACTGGAAACCTCTCACTCTGCAGGTCAACAGGTAGTGTCTGAGCAATCAGATTCTGCCCCGTCCGCAGGACCGAGAGAAAGGCAGTTGATAGTTAAGTTCCAACGAACGGCTTGGACCTTGAGGCGAACTTCTTCTCGCTCCTGGAGGCAGCCGATATTGGCGGACATATTGCGGACCTGGGGATTGCCCCTGGGGCGAAGCATGCGTATCAGGCCCTTGGATGGTTTGCCGGTCAATACGCCAGCCCCTGGAACCCGATAGTCGCATTGATATAGGCGCGCAGGACCGACTTTCCGGTCTCCACGCCACCGAAAGGAAGGCACTCTGCCCCTTCCCCGTGAAGGGCTTTGCGAAAATCCGGGTCGCATTCAATTCGCGCCCGAATTGTTTCCTTGAAGTCACGTGTCAGAGCCATGTCAATACTCCACTCTTGAACGGTTTTCCTGGTTCAACAGAATCTCCAATCCACGCCAGAGCGTGGCGTTCTGCTCGCTTCAAAAGGCTCGAAACGCATCAGTTATACGCATAGGTCCAGGACTAGACATCTTGTCCTGCGGTTCCTTACGCTTTGGTCCCTGTTTGCGTCGAAGAACTGGCTCTCGGTCCACAAATCTCAGGGTGTTTCCGGCTTGCACAGCTTGCGTCATTTCGGATCTCGCGACCGGTTTACGGGATGGGGGCGCAGATTGTGATGTAAGTTCAATGCCACCTTTCTCAAATTCATACTTGCCACTCATTTGGCGCTCCCTTGAGCCAGAAGATCAACCACAGCCAGCGCGTGTGCCTGGGCATTCTCGATCGCCGAGGCGATCTGTTTTTCCGCCTTTGCCCGCATGGAGGCTGCCTTCCCTTCTGCGTTACGATTCCATGCAATTCAGACAATAGAACGTTCTCCCTGAAGACCCGCATATACGGTGCACGTTTTGCAAAGCGGACCGGCAACACCGGAATGGCACTCTCGGCCAATTCTTGACCCACATCCCGTTGATCTGAGGTCTGAAACGCGGCATTGGTGTGTGTAAACAGCAGAATGTGGTTGATCTCGCGCCTGATCATGTTTCCGGTTGTCTGCAGCAGTCGAACAGCCTGCGCGGCCTGCCGGGCCTCCATCGTCGAACCATCAAGCGGGATCACGTATAGGTCGGTCCGTCGCAGCGCAAAGGTCACGATTTGATCCTTGGACCCTTCCAGGTCAACGATCAGGTAGTCTGTTTCACCGGCCAGGAAATCGATAAGCTCAACCGTGTCTTCCCCTTGCGGACGGGCATGAACGGCAAATTGCACGTCTTTGCCGTCAGCTTCCCTGGATTGCGCCCGGGATCGAATATTCGCGTTCGGATCAAGGTCCAGAATCGCAACACGTCCACCAGATACGGTAATTTTCTCTGCGAGAAGCATAGCAGACGTGGATTTTCAGGAACCGCTTTTCGGATTGGTGGAAGTAACTACGATCATGGAAAGATGATTATCCTCACATAAATATAAGCCAATGTTATCGTTGTCTTTATCTCTAACTCAAACGTTAGATCTATAGTCTATCCTTGATCAGTTCCTGCCATTGCCGGCTTGCATGCGAAATCATGTGCACGACAACGGTTTGCTGCTCTTGGTGAACTTCATAGACAACCACATAATCCCCGAAGGGAAAGAACCTTACAGACCCACGCCGAGCACCGCCCATAGGCACGACGCTCAGGGTCTTGATCGCCCTGTCCTGCCATTCCGTCACGAAGGAAATCGCACGGGCAGGGCTGTCTGCCGCGATATAATCCAGAATGTCATCAAGGTCCGCGTCCGCCAGGGATGTGACCACAACCCGGTAATTGTCCATGATTGTCAGAGGCCGTGTCGTGAACGGAGACGTTCGATCTTCCCATCAAAGTACGCGTCATCCGCTTCGGTCACATCTCCGGCAGACCATGCCTTGCGGGACAACTCAAGACGCTGCTCGAATTCTCGCTGCCTTACAGAATGGATATGTCCTCGCAACGCCTCGCGGATCACTTCGCTGGCAGACGAATATTGGCCAGAAGCGACTTGCGCTTTCACAAAGTTTTCCAGTTCACTTGTCAGGGAAATATTCATGCGGCTCTCGATCTCGAATTGTTAGATTTGCGATAACAAAAATAACAAAGATTAGCAATCTTTGTTATTTTTTCTTTTCACAAAACAGAGAAACGGTCGCCGCCACAAAAAACAACCCATCGAAATGATGTGGAAAAAAATACAAAAAGGGAAATTGACCTGAGATATCCTGGGTAGGGGCACCCATTCCCCATGGGACGTGTCATCGGGAAAGGCACCCGGAAGGATTGTGGAGCATCTGAAGTTACGTCCGATAAGACGGAACTACCACTGACATTTACAACTACGACTGACTAATGATCAAATCAGCAGCAAATCCTGGCGTGGGATGGTCCTGGTCAGTGCTCCGGGATCCATTTCGGTCGCCGTGCAGATGTCGTAGACGTCGCAGAAATCACGCGTCACGAACTCATCGTCGCTGCACATGCGCAGACGGAGTTTCCACGCCAGGATTTCTGCGGTCGATTCGATAGGGATGTCCCAGTCCGGTTCGCAGGAGCCGGCAGGCGCAGGAATCAGATTCGGCGGCGGGGTGGCGACGCAGAATTCACCCTCGGGATACATGCCGGTCAGCCAGCCGTAGCTGACGTCAAGGTGCTGTGCTGCTGCCTCTTCGAGAGCGGCGTACAGCCTGTCCCTTGTGCAGGAGAAATCTAGCCATCGAGTGTGATGTCGATGCCGTTGCCGGTCCTGTGGTTCCAACGCGCAGCAGGCGCGGCCCCGCGTCCGATGGCAAACCCGTCAGGCCCCCGGATTTCGAGCATGACCGGCGCAAGACGTCGAAGCACGCTCCGCGCAGATTCCGGGATCCGGTGCCGAGGGACGGTTTCCGTCGAAGATCCCAGATCGGCCCAGAATGAAAACATATTCCGCTCAAACTTCACCATGGTTCTCCACGAGCCAAACTTCGCTGGGCTCATGGTCTTCGTCAACTGCCAGCCGATAGTCCTCAGTCAAACCGCTGACTGCTTTTCGAAGAGCGCCGGCGGGAGTGTCGTGGAATGGCAGGCTCGTGCGGTACGGGATTGGCTGCAAGGGTGCCTTTATTGCACGGCTGAAAGAGTATTCCGTTCTATCGCCAGCCATATGCCGCCCAAGTTCGATCGTCACAAGCGTCTCCAGCGTACAAATTTTGATTGCAGATAATTTTGGGTTACGCGCGAATCTCGGCACTAGACCAGATTCCAGACCTCCAGATGGCGGCGCTACGCGAGGCCGGCTGCGAGCGAACGCTCACCGGTACCCAACAACCCTGGCCAGACGCTCATGGCCGTCTCGCACCAGGAACCGGAACCTCGGGCGGCGGCGGCGTCCACGCCTATCGATTTGCCAAGGGGCTAAGCGATCTTCCGCTTGGCAACAAACTCCCGATAAGGCGAAAATGCGGCCGCGACTCGCTCGACAGTGAGGCCGAAGTCTTCGAGGCTGTATCGATGAGGCGGCTCCCGGCGACGTTGTTCGGCCTGCCGTTCGAGCCAGCTCTCGATTTCGGCCGCTGCCACCGGGTCGAGCCGCCAGTCAAGGCGTTCGTAGATGGCGTTCACCACCGCTGTCGGGTTCTCGACCAGATCGCGGTAGCTCACATCGACCCAGCGCGACTCGAGCTCGGGGCGTGATGCCCGAAACCGCATCGCCTCGTTTAGCATGCCGCTCATCAGATCCATTTGCTCGGCACCGGTTTCGTGCCCCGGGCGTGGTTCCAGGGAGACGGAGCGTATTCGGTCCACCAGGCTGTTCCACGACCCCATGAACTGCGCGGGCTCGCGATGGGTCTGGATGAAAACCGCATCCGGATAGTTCGCGAGCGCCTCCAGCTCCATGAGATGGAAAGGCATCTTGAGCAGCCAGACCCTCGGGGCATCGCTTTCGCGTTTCCGGTGCTGCCAGGTGAAATGCTACATGACGAGGTGGTGATAGACGTAGGCATTGCCCGAACCGGTGGCGGCAAGTCAGCATTAGTAGTCTGGCACGAGGTATGCGACCGCGCTGACCCAGGTTGCGAAGGATTGCCTCAGGATCGGGAATTCCTCTTCAGGCTGGTCGAAATCTATGTGGTGCATTTCGGCGAACTGTCCCACGAAGTCTCGGCGGCGGTGCGGAACAGGATGTTGAACACCGTCGTGCGGTTCTGCATCGCGATCCGGGCGAGCGGCCGCGGCAGGGTGAAGACGATGTG
>JAPOVX010000019.1 GCA_026707935.1 Paracoccaceae bacterium | reverse complement strand
TGCTGGTTGACCTGCGCCGGGAGATGACGGCCCAGCTGCAGTTCCTGCCGCCTCCCGTCGGATTCCGGCCTCCCGGACGGGGTGGGAAATCCCCGACCGGGCCTCCAACACTATTCGAACCCTGTTCCGGGGCTGCCGATCGCGGCAGATGGGGCCGACCGGTGCATCGGAGCCCGGAATGACGGAGGGAATCACCATGAAAGACACGATCAACGACGACCGGAAGGACGTCGCCCTGTTTCGCTTTGCCATGATCTCGGAGGCCCTGCACCTTCCGCCGGAGGAGGTGGCGCCGTACCTGAAGCGGCAAGCGCAACGGGAGGTGACGATCCCGGGGTCGGGCCGGCGCAAGATTGCGGTGACGACGATGCGGAGCTGGATCCGCGCCTGGCGCAAATTGGGTTTCGACGGGCTGATGCCGAAGCGCCGCAGGGACCGCGGCTCGATCCGGAAGATGCCGGGCGACGTTGTCGAGACCCTGCTGGCGATCCGCCGGGAGAACATGGACCTCAGCGTCCGGCAGGTCATCGCGCGGGCGCGGGCCACGGACGCCGTCCCCGACGATGTCATCGTCGCCCCCTCGATGACTTCATCGGATGGTCTCCGGCCGTCCGGGAGCGGAACCTGTATCGCGTGATCAACAATTCCCGCGCTTTCTGGTCATGCCATGGGTCCGAATCCCGAACCTGGCTTCCCACATCCTCTCGAGTGTGCGCCGCCAACTGCCCGGGGACTGGCAAAGGCGGTACAATATCTCCCCGGTCCTGATGGAAACCTTCGTCGAAACCCCGCGCTTCCCCGGGATCACCTACAAGGCTTCCGGATGGATCCATGTCGGAGCCACGCAGGGACGCGGGCGTTACGACACACGGAAGGAATTCGGAAAGCCGATCAAGGCCATCTGGCTCTGCCCGCTCAGAAAATACTGGAAACGAGCATTAAATCAGTGAAAGCCAGAAAGGCCATCACACCGTCGACAAACGGTTACGAGCTGCACTGCGCCCAAAACGGCTCCAAGAAGGGGTGAGCAGATACTCAAATTCATTGATTTGCTCAATCGATAAATAAATATTTTCGATTGGGCAATATGAGAGAAGGTGTTAGTCTTTTCGATATGGGCTCCGTGACCGCGATTTCACGACCGTGAATCTGCAGAGGGTTTCAACACCACTCGCGGTCTGAAAACTCCAACAAGTGGCCGGGGCACCGTCTTGTGGTCGCGTCGCATGCGCACATTCTGTCAGCGCTGGCGCTCAAAACGGGAGGAATCAGATGATCCGCAGTCGTGAATTGACGGCCAGAAAGGCCGACTCTTGTCAAAAGTTGAAGCGGGCCGCGCGCTCCATCGCGCACAGCATCGTCGCTGTTGTTGCGCTGGCCGCTATTGCCACCGTGGCAAACGCCCAGTCCTGCGAGGATCCGGAGGAGTTGACCTTCGCGATGGTGCCGACGGAAGAGACCGTCGCGGAGTTACAGCTGTACAAGCCGGTGACCGACCGACTGGCAACGGAAACGGGCAAGAAGATTCAGTTCTTCATGCCGACATCGTACGCCTCTGTCGTGGAGGGGCTTCTGGGCCAATTCATCGATGTCGCCGTGCTCGGCCCGTACAGCTACGTAATTGCCAACAGCAAGGACAGCACCGTCGAGGTCTTCGCCACCTATGCCAAGCGCCCCGGCCATCTTCAGGAAGAAGGCCCTGGATACAAGGCGGCGCTCGTGACCAAGAAGGGGTCGAATTACACCTCAATCGACTCTTTGAGTGGCACGACTCTCGGTCTGGTCGATCCCGGCAGCACTTCCGGCAATCTGTTTCCGCGGGTTGTCTTCGCCCCGGAGGTAGGTGGCGATCTGGACGAATACTTTGGAAAGGTCGTCTATACGGGTAGCCACGAGCTTTCAACGGTGGCTGTTGCCAAGGGCAAAGTGGACGCCGCATTTGTCGCCACGCACCGCTTCGACAACGTGGTGAACAAGGGCGAAGTGAAGCTCGAGGATTTCAACGTTCTTTGGTCCTCTCCGCCGATCCCCCAAGATCCCTTCGTCTATCGGAGCACCCTATGCGATGACCTGAAGGCCAAGGTCAGGGCAACATTCCTCGGTTTGTCACCCTCCAACCCGGGCGAGAAGAACTTTCTCGACAACGTGAAGTCCAACAAGTTCGTCGCGATGTCGTCCAAGGACTATGATGTTATCCGTGAGCTGAAAAAGGCGAAGGACGCCTTGAAATAAGTGTGGCAATTGCGCTGGATTGTCCGCCGGCGCCAATGTCGGCAACCTTGTTGTCTGGAGAGGCGGGTCAACATCTCGCCTCTCTCAGGATCCTGATAGCAATGGGGGCGATGGAGGAGCATGTCTATCCTTTCTGTCAAAGACTTGAGGGTTCGGTATTCGGCAGCCGGACCAGAAGTCCTCAAAGGGATCAGCTTCGAGGTCGATGAAGATGATTTCTTCGCGATAATCGGCCCCAGCGGTGCCGGCAAGTCCACACTGATCCGTTGCATCAACAGGCTGATCGAACCGACGTCGGGGCAAATAGAGCTCTATCGCACCGACGTCTTGTCTCTCAATGCCCGCCAGTTGCGCCAGCTTAGGCGCGGGATGGGAATGATCTTTCAAGAGTTCAACCTTGTGAACCGCATGTCCGTCATGGACAATGTGCTCTCCGGCAGGCTCGGCTATGTCGGCAACTTGACGGGGCTGTTCCGCCTGTTCTCGAAAGAGGACATCGCCCGTGCGCTATCAGTGCTGCATCGGGTTGGACTGTCCGATCATGTGGACAAACGCGCAGATGACCTTTCTGGTGGACAGCGCCAGCGTGTCGGTATCGCCCGTGCGCTAATGCAGGATCCCAAGCTCTTGTTGCTTGACGAGCCGACCTCGAGCCTAGACCCAAAAATCTCCCGCGAAGTGATGGCACTGATCATGGAGATCGCGGGGGAATATAAGGTGCCGGTGCTCTGCAATATACATGATGTCCAACTCGCGATGGAGTTCTGCAACAAGATCATCGGCCTGCAGGACGGCGTCAAGATGTTCGACGGGCCCACCTCGAAAATGAACGCGAAGAAGCTGGATGAGATATACGCGATGGAGGTCCTGTAGTGGCATCCGCGCAGGCGACGGCGGAACAGGTCGAACGCATCCTTGCAGCACGTTCGAAAAACAGACTTTTCCGGTCGCTCTTCTACGTCATCGTGCTCGCGCTCGTTGTCTGGAGCGTCAACACCACGATTGTAGAGGATACGGATTGGAAGCGTATGGGCTCCGTCTCCAGTGTGCTGGAATCGGTGGCGGAGTTTATTGGGTTCGACTTCGGGTTGTTTCCCAATCTTCTGGAGCCGGCGATCGAAACGATCATGGTGGCGACGCTGGGAACGCTGCTCGGCGTGGTGATCTGCGTACCGGCGATCTGGTTCGGCGCGCTCAACATCACGCCATTCATGCCGATCACCTACCCAGTGGCGCGGCTGATGATGACGCTCAGCCGTTCCATTCATGAAATCGTCTGGGCACTTTTCTTCGTGGCCGCCGTCGGGCTTGGCGCGCTGGCCGGGGTGCTGGCCATCGCGGTACGTTCGGTCGGATTCATTGCCAAGTTGTCGGCAGAGGCCATAGAGGATCTTGACCACCGCCCCGTTGAGGCCATCCGCGCCGTCGGCGGCAACGAGTTCCAGGTCTTCATCTACGCTATCCTGCCCCAGGTGCTGCCCACCATGATCGGCGTCATCATTTTCGAATGGGAGATCAATATCCGCCGCTCGTCGATCCTCGGACTGGTCGGCGCCGGCGGTCTCGGTCTGGTCTTCTTCCGACAGCTCAATACCTTCAACTATCCTGGCGTGACGACGGTCATCGTCGCCATCCTGATCCTGATCCTGTTCGGCGAAATCGTGTCCCATTTGGTGCGGAAGGCAATCATCTAGCAATGGCGAGCACGGAGGCATCACATCGTGAACGAGGCGATGTCGCGTCGCCTCCGCGTGAATGGCGGCGCTTCAAATTTCCGGGGTCGCTGTACCGCTGGGGCGGGTTGCTGCTGGCGCTGGTCTTTTTGAGTTATTCGGTCGCCTATCTGAACATTCCGCTCGAGCGCTTCATCAACATGTTCGGCCGTGTGGGCAGTCTAGTCACCGACCGGTACTATCCGCCGGAGATCGATTATGTGACGGATCCCGACTATCTGGCTTCCGTCGTCGACACCATCCAGATGTCCTATCTCGGCGCTCTGTTCGGCCTGCTCATGGCGATACCGCTTGGCTGGTTCGGGTCCTATAACATGACGCCCAGCCGGCGTTACGTGTACCCGTTGGCCCGCTTCATGACGATGAGTGCGCGCGCGGTGCATGAAACCATCTGGGCGATCCTGTTTGTCACCATACTCGGCTTCGGCATGATGGCCGGAGTCCTGGCGTTGACCATGTTCTGCATAGGCTTTGCCGGCAAGCTGTTCGCAGAGGAGATCGAGGCCATCGACATGGGCCCGGTGGAAGCCATTCGGGCAACGGGAGCCAGTGAGTTGATGGTCATGGCTTATGGCGTATTTCCCCAGGTGCGCGTCGCCTTTACTGGCATTGGCATCTATACTTGGGACGTAGCCTTCCGCGCGGCGACGGTTGTCGGCTTCTTTGGCGCCGGTGGTATGGGCTGGTATCTGAAGCGCAATATTCTACAGATCGAAACTTACCGTGTCTCGGCAATCCTGCTCTCGATCGTCGTTCTGGTTCTGATCGCGGAAGGCGCATCCGCCTGGGCGCGGGCCCTGGTGGCGAAAGCCAAGTAGCCGCAATCACGGCCCGCTTACTTTTCCCGACCTTCCACGATTGAGGCGACAAGATGCAGGAATTCCCGGATCAATGGCCTGTTGCGGCGTGACTTCAAACAGGCAATGTAGGCGTGCGTGAACATCTCGGCATCGGTCACCGTCTATAGTTTGAGATCCGGATGCGGCGCAAACTCCGTTTCCGAAATAACGCCGATTCCTCGGCCAGCCCTTGCCCGACATGTACACCGAAGAGCTGTCCCTGTTAGTGCTCGATGCGGGGATCAAGTCTCTGGAGCAGGATGATCCGCCGAGCCTGCTCTATCTCTCGCTGACGGATTATGCGCAACACAAATATGCGCCTGACCATCCCAAGGCGCTCGAATTCTACAAGGCGCTGGATGACCGCTTTGCCCGACTCGAGGAACTTGGCGCCATTGTCGGCATCGTCGCCGATCATGGCATGAAGGACAAATGCGACGCCGACGGCAACTATAACATCATCTATCTGCAGGATCTTCTCGACGCCGAATTCGGTGCCGGCAATACCAAGGTCATTTGTCCGATCACCGATGCCTTTGTCGGCCATCATGGCTCGCTTGGCGGATTTGTGCGCGTTCATTGCTTTATTGATGTGAGCGCAGAAGATGTGATAGCTTTCATTCGGCCCATGGAGGGCATCGAGACGGTCCTGCGCCGCGAGGAGACGGCCGAGCAACTCGACCTGCCCATCGATGTTAAGGCGGATGTTGTGGTCATTTCCGATACCAGCCACTGTGTCGGCATGGGGCGTGACAATCATGATCTGGCCGGTCTCAATGGCGAGCGGCTCAGAGCCTATGGCGGCATCTCCGAGCGCGACGTTCCCTTCGTCATCAGCCATCCGCTTAACGCGGTCTATGCGGCCCGGGCCGCATCGGAACAGTCGAAAAATTACCAGATTTTCGACGACGCGATGAACGGAGCCGCATGAATCAACGGAGCGGATAATAAAGGGGCTTATATGGATGGGTTGACGGCGCGGTTCCGCCGCCAGTTTTCGGTCGATTTCACCTGTTGCAGGGACCGGGAACGCCTGATCGTGACCTTGGATGATTCCTTGACAATTCAGGCAGATCGTGTAGTGAGCGCGTGATGGGAAGCCAGCCTTTCCCGTCACCAGACGAACCTTGTGCCGAAGGCCCGACCGCGTGAGCGAAACGTCCACATACCGCAACATCATCTACCGGCTTCTGCCAGGCTCCAGGGCCAACGCACGGCGCCTGGCCGGACAGGCGGGCGCCTGCC
>JAPOVX010000060.1:37687-53827 GCA_026707935.1 Paracoccaceae bacterium | reverse complement strand
ATTTTCGCGGCGAGAACCCGGTGAGCATGAAGGTATGTTCCGAACGGTCGGACCGCCTGTAGGTGTACCGGCCGAATCCGACGATGCTCGTACCCCACATCCTCGGCTTTTCACCCGTCACCCGTTCCATCATGCGCAGCACTGTCCACGCATCTTCCCTGCGCCGGGCGTTTTCGACGGAGTTCAGGAACTCGCCGACATCGCCATCATTCTCGACAGTCTTCAGCCCTTCCGCCACGACTCCCTCACGTTTCCGTTCACAATTGCCCCGAGCAAAACCTGACACGGAATTGCGGATTTCGCAATCGAGACAACCGTGCACCCGCGATCCCGGTCAAGTCGGAATTGCATGTGGACGGCCGCGACTCGAATGCAGCAAAGCCGGAGCCAATTGCCTGATTCAAACGCCTCACCCGAGACATCTCGTGTCGTTTCCAGGCAGAAGTGGACGAATGCCTGAGGTGCGCGCGCGTCTGAAAGCGGGTTTACAGGGATGCGTGACCGGGCGTTCCGCAACATCCGGCGAAAAAAGTACCGTTTGGGATTCAGTCTGCGCACCCATCGAATCAGGCACGGGTAAATTCCTAGAGGACTTTCCGTGCGTGGAGTGCGGTGCTTATGGTTCCGTCATCCAGGTAATTAAGTTCCCCGCCCATCGGAACTCCCCTGGCAAGCGACGTGACCTGAACATCCGTGGTCTCCAGTTCATCGGCGATGTAATGTGCAGTCGTCTGGCCTTCTACCGTGGAGCCCAATGCCAGGATGACCTCGGTGACGTTCGTCTCGGAGACACGCTGCAGCAACCCCGGTATCCGCAGTTCGTCCGGACCAGCCCCGTCCAGGATCGACAAAACGCCGCCCAGCACATGATAGCGCCCGCGATAGGCCGAGGTCCGCTCGATCGCCCAGAGATCAGGCACATCTTCAACGACGCAGACCTGGCCGTTGGCCCGCCTGGGGTCGGAACAGATGTCACACGGCGTCGCCGTCCCGATGTTGCCGCAAATCTCGCAGAACCTAACGTGCCGCGCGACCCGCTCCATGGCTGCCGCCAGCGGATTCAGCAACTGTGTTCTCTTTTTCAGGAGGTGGAGAACCGCGCGCGGCGCTGACCGCGGCCCAAGCCCCGGCAGTTTCGCCATGAGTTGAATCAAGGTCTCGAGTTCCTGGTCCCTGCCCTCCACCACAATTCTCCTGTCAAGCGGAGCTAATGATCAAAGCGATCAGATCTGTCCCTTCATCCACGGGGGCAATTCCTGTCCGCCCATCAACTTCATCATCTCGTTTCGGCTCTTCTCGTTGGCCTTGCTCACCCCGTCACCAACGGCAGCGACGATCAGATCCTCGACCACGACCTTGTCTTCCACCTTGAAAATGCCTGGATCGATCTCAAGGCCGACAAGCGCGCCGCGTCCGTTGACCCGCGCCTTGACCAACCCGGCTCCCGCCTCTCCGATCACCTCGGTTTTTTCCATGGATTCCTTGGCGGCCTCCATCCTTGATTGAAGCTCCTCCGCCGACTTCATCAGGTTGGCCATGCCACCAAGATTCATGAAATCCTTGAACATGAGTTCTTTCCTTCACCCTTGTTGCGCGCGCGTCTTCGTCCACGCCTTGTCCGTATGCCCGGTGGACGAGTCAACCATCTTTCATCGGCCCCGGACGCGCGATCCGGAGGCTGCGACCGAGACGATCCGCGCGTCGGGAAACTCCTTGAATATGTCCTGAACGATCGGATTCATCGCTGCCTGGTCGTGAAGTTCCCGTTCGCGCGTTGCACGCAACTCCCCGACCGTCGGACCGCCGCCCTTCGCAAGGACAACGCTCCAGCGTTCGTTCGTCAGTTCACCGAGTTGCAGCGCAAGACGCGCAGGCAAATCCGGGCGCGCATCGGCATCGAGTTCAATCTCGACCAGGCCCGTCTGAAATTTGACCGGGCGAACGAATTTCTCGATTTCGATCGCAAGCTCCATGTTCCGTGTCCGGTCAAGGATCAAATCAACGACGTCGGACAAGTCCTGAAGTTGTTCGGGTACGGTCAATGACTCGCCCGCAGCTGCCGGGTGGTCACCAGATGAGTCCTCGGGCGGGACGTGACCCGTGGTCACGTTGTCGTTGCCGCTCGCGGCACGATCTCCTCCCGGCTTGTGGGCAGCATCCTTGCCTGGCTTGAGCGGTACTGTCTGATCTTGCCGTTCCGCCTCTCCCCGCAGCTTGCGAATCACATCCTCCGGCGTCGGCAGATCGGCGGCGTGCGTCATCCGTATGATGGCCATCTCGGTGGCCATTCTCGGATTTGGAGCGGCCGAAACCTCGTTCAGGGCCTTCAGCAGCATTTGCCACATTCTTGTCAGGACGCGGAGATGCAGCGTTTCCGCCGCCGCCCTGCCCCGGTCCCGAACATCGGGAGACACCGACGGATCGTTCGATGCGTCGGGCGTGATCTTGACGACCGATATCCAGTGAACAACATCCGCCAGCTCCCTGAGAATGGCGAACGGGTCTGCGCCGTCCGTGAACTGTTCGCTCACCTCGACCAGCGCATTCGCGGCGTCGCCGCGAACGACAAGGTCAAAGAGGTCCATGGCGCGGGATCGGTCGGCAAGTCCCAGAATGGTGCGGATTTCCGCCGAGGTCACCTGCCCCGCCCTCCGCGAAATCACCTGATCGAGTATCGACTGGGCGTCACGAACGGATCCCTCCGCGGCTCTCGTGATCAACGCCAGGGCATCGTCGGCAACATCGGCTCCTTCCCGTTCCGAGATCCACTTCAGGTGGGCGGTCATGACGTCTGGCTCGACTCTCCTGAGGTCGTACCGCTGGCACCGTGACATGACCGTGACCGGGACCTTCCTGATCTCGGTCGTCGCGAAGATGAACTTGACGTGGTTTGGCGGCTCTTCCAGGGTTTTCAACAACGCGTTGAAGGCAGCCACCGACATCATGTGGATTTCGTCGATTATGTAGACCTTGTAGCGTGCCGAGGTCGGCCGGAACTGGACCGATTCGATGATCGACCTTACATCCGCAACTCCCGTGCGACTGGCAGCGTCGACTTCGATGACGTCCATGTGGCGGCTTTCGGCGATGGACCTGCACGGATCGCACTGCCCACACGGTTCGACGGTCGGGCTGCCTTTTTCGTCCGGGCCGACACAGTTCAGTCCCTTTGCAATGATTCGGGCGATCGTTGTCTTGCCAACGCCGCGGACGCCGGTCATCAGGAAGGCATGAGCGATGCGATCGGACTCGAACGCGTTCCGGATGGTCTCGACTGCCGCATCCTGCCCAATCAGGTCCGAGAGCTTTTGCGGCCGGTAGACACGTGCGAGGACGCGGTAACCATGGTCGGAACTGGTTTTCATTGACCTCCGGTCATCTTTCAGCCAACCCCGAGCAAGACTCTGACCCAATCTTCGCTGCAGGCAGAGAACCCTTCCGTCCAGATCCAGGGAACCTCAGTTGGAATCAGTCGCCCGTGTCACGTCGAGCCCGCATCCGCCCGAGGACCGCGAGGAAGGGTGAGAGGTTGGCACGTGGCCCAAGCGGAACTCGTTACGGCTGCTTCCTTCCGGACCTGACCGGGTTGGCGAGGCACTTGCCCACACAACCTCTCGGACCAGATGACTAGAGGCTTGCGGGAGCCAAGGCAAGAACCAATACTGGGGACCGATCATTCAGGAGTCGCCAGCCAATGGAAATCTCGACCGCACCGGCATTCACTGGTGGCCACCTGCCGAGGGACGACGCCTTGAGAAACGATCATGAGGCTGTCGCCGCCTCGTGGTCCAACGCTCAAGCCAGGGCGACTCCGATCTGGCGCTCGAGAAACCTCCTGGAAATGGATCCCGAAAGAGAACATGCGCGCCTTGTCTGGCTTCCGACCAGCCACCCGATCTTCAAAGGCCCTGCAGAAACTCCAATTCTGGTCGGCCAAGTCGACGCCACGTGCCATTTTTCCGTAGACATTTCAGCCCGGGAAGATCTTTCTCCCCAGGCCTCCGACCCTGCCGATTCTCGTTACCCGATCGATGCCGGCGCGTTTGGTCACGGTTCCCTGGACGCCAGTCACAGGTTCATCGACCTACGGTCCGCGATGTGCCTTCTCGAGAGTTTTGATGCGGAAGCCGCCGCAGTCTCGCGCGCACTTTCGAGCTGGCACCGATCACACGGTTTCTGTTCTGCCTGCGGCAAGCCCAGTACGCCTGCCGCAGCGGGATGGCAGCGCCGATGTGCCAGCTGTCAGCGCATTCACTTTCCGAGAACCGACCCCGTTGTCATCATGCTCGTCACCCGTGGCAACAGCTTGCTGATCGGCCGCTCGCCGCAATGGCCTCAAAGAATGTACTCGCTTCTTGCCGGTTACATGGAACCCGGCGAGACGATCGAGCGGGCAGTGCGACGGGAATCCTGCGAGGAAGCGGGCGTGCATGTGGGCCGCGTCCGCTATCTCGCATCACAACCCTGGCCTTTTCCGGCATCGCTCATGATCGGGTGTTGGGGAGAAGCGCTCACCTCCGAAATCACGGTCGATCCGGCAGAGCTGGCGGACGCACGATGGATCAGCCGCGAAGAACTGGTCCTGGTCTTCGATGGTCAGTCGGGCGCGATCTCTCCTCCACGACCAGGCTCGATCGCTCAATTCCTCATGCTCCAGTGGCTGTCGGGGCACGTCTGAATCGCACGCTCATCTGCCCGCCGGCGAGAAAGGTCCAATTCCCGAATTCGATCCCCGATGCGTGGCGGCAAGGAGAGCCTACCTGCGCAGCTCGATCGGGTAGACGCCAAGCACCTTCATGTGCGAGGTGAAGTATTTCAGTTCCTCAAGGGCGCGGGCAAGTCGCGGCTCTTCCGGATGTCCGACCACGTCTGCATAGAACTGGGTCGCCGTGAAGGATCCATCGATCATGTAGCTTTCAAGCTTGACCATGTTGACTCCGTTTGTCGCGAACCCCCCCAGCGCCTTGTAAAGAGCCGCCGGAAGATTTCGGACCGTAAAGACGAAGGTTGTCAAGACGGTACCGTCTTCCGGTGCGCTCAAGTAGGGTTCGCGTGCCATCAGCAGAAAACGGGTCGTGTTGTGTTCGCGGTCCTCGACGTTCCGGACGAGAATGTCGAGCCCGTAGAGTTCCGCTGCGAGGTCTGAAGCGAGAGCCGCGGTTTCCCGGCTGTTCTCGGCCAGAACGAGTTCGGCTGATCCGGCCGTGTCGGCAGCGGGGACCGGCTTTATGTCGTTTCGAATCAAAAAATCCCGGCATTGTCCGAGAAGGACGCTGTGGCTGTACGCCTTGCGGACGTCGGACAGCCGGGAACCCTTGACACCGAGCAGGTTGATATTGATCCGGAGAAAATGCTCGCCGACGATGTGAAGCCCCGATTCAGGAAGAAGCCGATGGATGTCGGCAACACGTCCATAGGTCGAGTTCTCAACCGGCAACATCGCGAGATCCGCCTTGTGATCGACCACGGCCGCGATCGCCCCCTCAAAGGTATTGCATCCGACGGCATCGATTCCCTCGCCAATCTCGAGGCAGGCCTTGTGGGAATACGCCCCGGGAACACCCTGGTAGGCGATCGAGTTCAGCTTTGGCATGTGCTCCATGCGGCCTCCTCCAAAAACGTACATGCGAACCAAGTTCGCGGTTTCTACTCCTTGCAAGCCACGAGCGAAAGACGGTAGAAGACCGCTGCCGGAATCTCCGGATACGTCAAAGAACCACCGTCAAGGTATGTCTCACCATGGATACAATGGATCTGACCAAGATCTTCGGTGCCTTGTGCGGCTCGCTTCTCTTCCTATTGCTGGTCAACTGGGCCAGCGGGGCGATTTACGAACCCGGCGGTGGCCATGGCAATGGCAGCTATGAAGCGGCGTATGTCATCGAGGTCGAGGAAGAAGAAACCGTCACCGTCGACGCGGACGGGCCGGATTTGCTCGAACTGATTGCGGCGGCCGATGTGGGACGCGGCAAGAGAGTGTTCACGAAATGCAAGGCGTGCCACAAGCTTGAAGATGGCGGAATCAGTACAGGCCCGCATTTGTACAATGTCATCGGCAGGCCGGTCGCAAGCGTTGGCGAATTTGCATACTCGGGAGCACTCCAGACGTTGAGCGGGGAATGGGGATACGAGGAACTCGACAAATTCCTGACGAGACCGTCCGATTTTGTTCCTGGAACCAACATGAGTTTCGTGGGTCTCAAGAAACCCAAGGATCGGGCCAACGTTATCGCGTATCTCGAGAGCCTGAGGCAGTAGGGGCCGGTCTATCGCGGCCCCGACGGCTTTGCTGCCGTCTGTACTTCTTCCCCGGAATCAGCCACGAGTGCGGTGTATCGAGCTCCGGCTGGGTATGGGGCAGCCGCTTCTGTTGGACGATTCAGCCGGCCTTTCACCGGACTCGCGGGGTTCGGGAAGCCGGTGAACAGTTCTGCGCGATGCCGTCCACAGGCGGACACCCGTCCGCATAGTGAACCGCGTTGCGGCCCCGGCCCGGAAGAACTGTCCGCGAGCGGCCTGTCTTGCCGCAGTACAAGTCTGCATTTCCTGGAATGACGATTGATTGTCCTGAATTGACCAAACTGCGCGTTGATCCTGTTCGGTTAAATGACTAGCATCTTCGGGTAGGCTCAACGGGCCGTATTTTCATTACCGGTCAAAAGGATGGCAAGTCATGGTCAAGGTACGAAAGTCCCAGGTGAAGTTACAATTGGCAGGCAAGGCCATGCGACGGGAATTCCCAGGACTTGGGAAACGCGCCAAGATCCCAAACCCGGCCATCCGCCTTGGTTCGATCGCGGGAGTCGTGCTTGCTCTTGCCGCGACCGCAGTCGCAACTGCGGAAGAGGCCGTGATCAAGTCACACGGAATATCGACATTCGGTGAACTCAAATACGAGGAAGGATTCCCCCACCTCGATTACGTCAACCCGGACGCCCCGGTAGGAGGAACGTTTTCGACATGGGGTTTCGGGACGTTCGACAGCCTCAGCCCCTACATTCTCAAGGGGCAGTCGGCACCATTGTCCTCGGTTTTCTTTGAATCCCTGATGACCGGGACGGCAGACGAACCCGACTCCCTTTACGGGTTGCTTGCCGAGAGCATCGAATACCCCGAGAACCGTCAATGGGCGATCTTCAACCTGCGCCCGGAAGCGAAGTTTTCCGACGGGACCCCGGTGACGGCCGAAGACGTCGTCTTTTCCTTCAATGTCCTCATCGAAAAGGGCCGGCCGATCTACAAGACGACGTTCAGCGATTTCGAGAAGATCGAAGCCCTGGGTCCGTTGAAAGTCAAGTTCACCTTCAAGGAGGGGGTCAACACGCGCGAACTTCCTCAAGCAGCGGCCGGGCTTCCGGTATTCTCGAAGGCGTACTACGCGGATCGGGACTTTGCGGAAAGCACGCTTGATCCCCCGCTGGGTTCCAGCCGGTACGTTCTCGATCGGGTGATTCCCGGGAAAACCGTCGTTTACAAACGCAGGGACGATTACTGGGGCAAGGACCTCAACATCAATATTGGTCGCGAGAACTTCGAATACATTCGCATCGAGATGTTTGCCGACTACACGTCCGCATTCGAAGCCTTCAAGGGAGGCGTCTACCATTTCAGGGAGGAGTTCTTTTCCAAGCTCTGGGCAACGTCGTACGACTTCCCGGCGATCGAAAAAGGCTGGGTGGTTCGCGCAACCCTCCCCGATGGACGCCCATCCGGAACTCAGGGATTCTGGCTCAACACACGCCGGGAGAAACTCAAGGATCCACGGGTGCGGGAAGCACTCGGACTGATGTTCAACTTCGAATGGTCGAACAAGACGCTTTTCTACGGCCTGTATGACCGGACGGACAGTTTCTGGGAAAACTCGCACCTGCAGGCCGAGGGAATGCCACCCGAAGACGAACTGGCCATTCTCGAACCGCTGCGGGACCACCTTCCCGAGTCGGTCTTTACCGAACCGGCGTGGACCCCTCATGTGTCCAGGCCGGATCAGTTGGACCGGTCTGCAGTGCGCAAGGCCGGCAAACTCCTCGACGAGGCCGGCTGGACACTCCAGGACGGCATTCGCAAGAACTCGGCCGGCGAGGTCCTCAGCATAACGGTTCTCAATGATTCTCCATCATTCGAGAGAATCATCAACCCGTGGATAGAAAATCTCAAGAAGCTGGGGGTGGACGCCGATCACCGTATGGTCGACGCGGCACAGGCAACCGAACTGACCAAGGTATTCGACTTTGACGTCACGGTTGCCCGTTTCGTCATGTCATTGACGCCAGGCCTCGAGTTGCGGTCGATATTCAGCAGTGAGTCCGCCGTCACGGACGACTCATCGAACCTCTCCGGGGTTGCCAACCCCGCGATCGACGCCCTGCTCGACGACATCGAAGGCGCCGAGGACCGGGAATCCCTCAAGTCCGCGGTTCGTGCGCTCGACCGAAGTCTCCGCGCGATGCACATCGGGATTCCCCAGTGGTACAAGGGCTCGCACAACCTCGCGTACTTCGACTACTACGAACATCCCGAAACCCTGCCGCCCTATGCGCTCGGTGAAGCGGATTTCTGGTGGTACAACGCCGAAAAGGCCGAAAAACTGAAGGCTGACGGCGCGCTCTGACAGGATGGGCTCATATGTCCTGAGGCGGCTATTCCTCATGATCCCGACCCTGTTCGGGATCATGGTCATCAATTTTGTCCTGGTACAGTTCCTCCCCGGAGGACCGATCGAACAGATCCTCTCGCAGTTGGAAGAGGAAACGTCGGCGACTGCCCGGATCGCCGGCGGTACGTTCGAGGCCGGAGGCCGCGAAGACACCGGCTACCAGGGCGCGCGCGGGTTGCCTGAAGACTTCATCAGGGATCTCGAAAAACAGTTCGGTTTCGACAAACCTCCGGTGGAGCGATTCTTCCTCATGATGGGGAACTACCTGAGGTTCGATTTCGGTGAGAGCTACTTCCGGTCCATCACGGTTGTCGACCTTGTTCTCGAGAAGATGCCCGTTTCCATATCCCTCGGCCTCTGGTCGACGCTGCTTTCGTATCTTGTCTCGATTCCCCTTGGCATCCGGAAAGCGGTTCGGGACGGAACGCGGTTCGATACCTGGACGTCGGGGGCCATAATCTTCGCCTATGCGATTCCGGGGTTCCTGTTTGCCATCCTTCTGCTGGTCTTGCTTGCAGGCGGCTCCTACTATCAGATTTTTCCTCTACGCGGCCTGACATCCGACAACTTTTCCGAGCTTTCGCTGATCGGCAAGGTTGCAGACTACTTCTGGCACATCACGCTGCCGGTCGTCGCCTCGACAATCAGCGCATTTGCCACGCTCACTCTTCTGACCAAGAACAGTTTTCTCGAAGAGATCAGGAAGCAGTACGTCATGACCGCTCGAGCCAAGGGTCTGACCGACGGCAGGGTGCTCTACGGCCATGTCTTCCGCAACGCGATGCTGATCATTATCTCCGGCTTTCCCGCGCTGTTCATAGGGATATTCTTTTCGGGATCACTGATCATCGAAATCGTGTTCTCGCTCGACGGCCTCGGCCGCCTCGGGTTCGAGGCCGCGGTCAACCGTGATTACCCGGTGCTCTTCGCGACTCTTTATGTCTTTGGCCTGATCGGCTTGCTGGTGAACCTCATTTCTGACCTGACCTATGTCTGGGTCGATCCGCGGATCGACTTCGAGACCAGGGAAACCTGAGGATGGACCTGCTCAACACACCGCTGGCCCGGCGCAGATGGCAAAATTTCCGTTCCAACCGCCGCGCCTTCTGGTCGCTTTGGATATTCGGGATCATCTTCCTCATCTGCCTGTTCGCGGAGATCTTCGCCAACGACCGGCCATTGCTCGTCTCGTATCACGGAGAATTCTACACGCCAGCATTCAGATTCTATGCGGAAACCGATTTCGGCGGGGAGTTCGAGACCGAGGCCGAATACCCTTCACCCGAGGTCAAGTGCCTGATCAAGACCGGTGGAATGGACGCGTGCCTCGACGACCCGGACGGAACTTTGCTCGATGCCGAGGATGGTTTCGTTGGCGGCAAGGCAGTCAATTCGGGCTGGATCCTCTGGCCGCCCATTCCATACAGTTTCAACACCATCAATTACGACGTGGAAACGGCGCCCTCGCCCCCCGACGACAACCATATTCTCGGAACCGATGACCAAACCCGGGACGTTGTTGCGCGCATCATCTATGGATTTCGCATATCGACCCTGTTTGCCTTCGTCGTTGTCGTCGTATCGTCGGTTGCCGGAATTGTCGCGGGCGCCTCGATGGGTTATTTTGGCGGCTGGGTGGATCTCCTGTTTCAAAGGATCGTCGAGATTTGGGCCAACATTCCGAGCCTGTACATCATCATCATCGTATCCGCCCTCTTCACGATGAACTTCACGCTCCTGACACTGCTGATCGCCCTGTTCAGCTGGACATCACTCGTCGGGGTCGTCCGCGCCGAGTTTCTCCGGGCGCGTAACTTCGAATACACCAGGGCGGCCCGGGCGCTGGGGGTCAACGACTGGACCATCATGTTCCGGCATCTGCTGCCGAACGCGATGGTCGCGACCCTGACCTTGCTGCCGTTCCTCGTGACGGGGGCAATTGGCGGTCTCGCATCGCTTGATTTTCTCGGATTCGGCCTGCCGCCTTCCTACCCGTCGCTCGGCGAACTGGCCTTGCAAGCCAAACAGAACCTGCAGGCGCCCTGGCTCGGGTTCGCGGCGTTTTTCACCTTTGCGATCATGCTGTCATTGCTGGTCTTTATCTTCGAGGGCGTACGGGACGCATTCGATCCTAGAAAGACATTCGAGTGAGCGCGCCCATCCTCTCGGTCAGTGACCTGTCCGTTCGTTTCGGACCGAACGCGCCGGTCGTGGACAAGGTATCGTTCGACATTTTCCCCGGCGAAACCCTGGCAATCGTTGGAGAGAGCGGTTCCGGCAAGTCCGTGACTGCGCTGTCGACAGTCGGCCTTCTACCCGAAAACGCCTTCCGATCAGGCACGGTGACGTTTCGCGAGACCGACCTGATAGCTGCCGATGAGCGAACGCTTCGCCGGATCCGCGGAAATGCGATCAGTTTCATTTTCCAGGAACCGATGACGTCACTCAATCCTCTTCACACCATCAGCCGGCAGATTGGCGAGAGCCTTGCCGTGCACCAGGGCCTCACCGGAAAGGGCGCCCGTGACCGGATCGTGGCCTTGCTGAACCGGGTCGGCATCCAGGACCCTGAAAGTCGCCTCAACAACTATCCGCACCAACTCTCCGGAGGGCAGCGTCAACGCGTCATGATTGCCATGTCACTGGCAAACCAGCCTGCACTCCTGATTGCCGATGAACCGACGACTGCACTCGATGTGACGATACAGGCGCAGATTCTCGACCTTCTGGCAGAGGTTCAGAAGTCCGAGCACATGAGTCTCCTCTTCATCACCCATGACCTGACGATCGTCGAGAAATTCTCCGACCGTGTCTGTGTCATGCAGGCGGGCCGCATCGTGGAACAGGGAGAGACACGGAAGATCTTCGAACGACCGGAACACCCGTACACGCAGCAACTTCTCTCGGCAGAGCCCACCGGATCACCACCACCTGTCGCTCCTGACGCAAAAACCATTGTCACGACCGAAAGCCTTCGCGTCTGGTTTCCGGTCACGCGCGGCCTGTTGAAAAGAACCGTAGGTCACATAAAGGCGGTGAACGGCGCGACCATCAGGATTCGCGCAGGCGAGACGATCGGTATTGTCGGAGAAAGCGGGTCCGGCAAGACGACGCTGGCGCTGGCGATCATGCGGCTCATCACTTCGGACGGCCCGGTGACATTCATGGGCCGAAACATCCAGGGGTTGCGTAACAAGACCCTCAGGCCGTTACGGTCGGCGATGCAGATCGTGTTCCAGGACCCGTACGGATCTCTCAGCCCCAGGATGACCATCCGGCAGATCGTTTCAGAGGGGCTCCTGGTACACGGTTCCTGGAGCGACGACGTGATCGACCAAAAGGTCTCGGAAATCCTGCTGGAAGTCGGTCTCGACCCAACCATGGCGGATCGTTATCCGCACGAATTCTCCGGGGGACAACGGCAACGCATCGCGGTTGCGCGCGCCATGGTGCTACGGCCCTCCCTGGTGGTTCTCGACGAACCGACCTCTGCGCTTGATCGCACGGTCCAGGTCCAGATCATCGAGTTGCTACGGGATTTCCAGCGGGAATACGGTATCGCGTACCTGTTTATCAGCCATGATCTGAAAGTCGTCCGCTCGCTCAGTCACCGGGTCCTGGTCATGTACCGCGGCGATGTTGTCGAATCCGGCTCCGTCGACGAGATCTTTGATCGCCCGAAAACCGACTATACAAAGTCGCTCATGGCGGCGGCAATCGACCTGCGCGTTGAAGTCGGTGCATCCGAGTAACCGCCCTGGCTACCTGCTTCACCTGCGTGCCGGCGATTCTCCGGATCGCGCCAAAATGCCCCGATCCGCAAACGCTCGCTCGGTCCGGACAGGTGTTCCCGTTTCAGTCTCGCGAGGGAACGGACCGCAGCAACCGGCTACCGGACCTCGGGCGATGAAATCCACACCGGACAATCGACATCAGAGCATCACGCCATGCTTCGACCGGATCAGTCGGCAGGCATGCGCGTCTCGACCAACTCGGCCCAGTAGGATGAACCAACAGGAATGATTTCGTCATTGAAGTCATAATTCGGATTGTGGACCGGCGCCGAGTCGCCGTTTCCGATCAGGATATATGACCCGGGACGGGCCTCCAGCATGTACGAAAAGTCTTCGGCTCCCATTACCGGAGGATTTTCTCCCGTGGCCTGGCCCGCAATTCTTTCTGCGACCCTGGCGGCAAATCCTGTTTCCTCCTCGGAATTCACCATGACCGGATAACCACGCTCGTATTCGGTCACCGCTTCCGCACCGAACGCTTCCGCGGTCCGCGAGGCAATCTCTCCAATCCGCTTCTCGGCAAGGTCCCTCACCTCCTCGATCAGCGAACGGACCGTTCCCCTGAGGATCACTTCCTGCGGAATAACGTTGTAGGCATCACTCCCGGTTCGAAAACTGCATACCGAAACGACAACCGAGTGAAGCGGATCGACATTTCGAGACGCGATGGATTGCAGTGCCAGGACAACGTGCGCGGCAACGACCGTCGAATCGACTCCCTTGTGCGGTTGCGCGGCATGCCCGCCCTTTCCCTTGACGACAATGGTGAATTGGTCGGCGGCCGCGAAGAAGGCTCCACTGCGAATGGCAAATGTGCCCGTTTCCAGTCCCGGCATGTTATGCAGGCCGTAAACTTCCTGGATGTTGAAACGATCCATGAGGCCGTCGTCGACCATTACCTGGCCACCGCCGCCGCCTTCTTCGGCCGGCTGGAATATAACCACCGCAGTGCCGTCGAAATTCCTGGTTTCCGCCAGGTATTTCGCGGCGCCCAGCAGCATTGCCGTGTGTCCGTCATGTCCGCACGCATGCATGCTTTCGTCGGTCCGGGATGCATAGTCCAGTCCGGTCGTTTCCTGCATTGGCAGCGCGTCCATGTCGGCCCTGAGCCCGACAACCAGTCCGTTTCCGTCGGTCTTGCCTTTTATGACCCCAACCACGCCGGTCTTTCCTATGCCCGTTGCGACCTCGTCACAGCCGAATTCCGACAACTTGTCGGCAACAAGCGCAGATGTCCTGTGGGTATCGAACAACAGTTCCGGATTCTGGTGAATGTCCCGGCGCCAGCCGGTGATTTCTTCATGAAGATCGGCGAGGCGGTTCTTGATGGGCATGGCTTGACTGTCCTCCTCTCAGGCCGCCAGGTCTGTCGTCAGGCGGCGCATGAACTGATCGCACTCCTCGAGTTGTCGACGCAAGACGAACTCGTCCGGTTGATGGGCCTGATCAATCGAACCGGGGCCGCATATTACCGCTGAATATCCCTGCTCCTGGAACTGGCCCGCCTCGGTTCCATAGGACACGACATTGGAATCATTGTCGCCTGTCAGTTTTCGGACCAGCGTCTCTGCCGCACCCCGATGTTCCGGTTTCAACCCGGGAACGACATTCAGATCGCTCAGCCGTATACCCGTTGCGGGATTCACTCTTTGCATCTGCTCCTGGATTCCTGCGGCGTACCGTTCAAACCTGCTGACCCAGTCGGCCGAAGACTCGGACGGAATGCACCTGATATCGGTCGAGAACCAGCAGTCCCGCGCCGTTATGTTGCACGCCGTCCCGCCTGACACCATGCCCGCGTGCAGCGTCGTGTACGGGGGATCGAATCCGGCGGATGCCTTCGCCGCGCCCGCGCGGTTCTCGCTGGTTCTGTCTTCCAGCCAGCCGATCAGCCTCGCGGCGTTCATGACGGCCGAAACACCGCGATGCACCTGGCAGGAGTGAACTTCGTGACCGCGAACATGGACGTTGAAGTTAGCGGAGGACTTGTGCCCGTTCACCATCTTCATCATCGTCGGTTCGCCGACAACCACGGATTTGGCGCGCGGAAACTGTTTCGAGAGTTTACCGATCATCGACGGCGCACCGAGGCAACCCACTTCCTCATCGTATGAGAACGCAAGCTGTACCGGCCTCTTCAGCCCGGCGTCGACCCAATCTGAGACGTTTGCCAGAACGACCGCGAGGAAGCCTTTCATGTCCGCGGTTCCCCGGCCATAGATGCGGCCTTCCCGTTCACTCAATCGAAACGGGTCGCCGGACCAGTTCTGGCCCTTGACCGGGACGACATCCGTATGGGCCGACAGGATGACGCCCCCCGGAACATCCGGCCCGATCTGGGCGTATACGTTGGCTTTCGTCCGATCGGAGTTGTAGTCGCGAAAACTTTCGACGCCGAACCGGCCCAGGAATTCTTCGACATAGGCAACCAGTGACAGGTTGCTTTCGCTCGAAACCGTCGGGAACCCGACAAGTTTTTCCAGGATTTGAACCGGGTCCCTGATTTTCGTTTCCCCTGCCAATGGTTGTGAAGCGATCGGCCAACGACCGACCGTGCGAATTCCCCGAGGGTGATATCAAGTATCTTCGCCTTCCAACAACCGCAAAGTGACTTCCGAACGGGTTGAGTCGATAGCTCCGGGCAACCCTCCCCTTGTCCAGAATGATTTTCTCGCGATGTCCCGTCGGGACAGTGCTCGGCCGTCCACAAGACGACGTCCCCGCCACGGTTCAGCCATCATCCTGCACGGGCGCAAGCCACGTTTCGGCATTTTCCATAGACCATGGCCGCCTGACGCACCTTCTGTTGGTACGCTTTCTCCATTCCCGTTGCGCAATTGTCGAAAAGAGCCTCGGAAAATCGATGGATGCGTCAGTTGCATCGATCACGCGTACCCCGTAAGCGTTCGGTAAGGGCAGGTGATGGGAATGTTCCCACCACCTGCCCTTCAAGGAATGGGCCGAGGTGTTTGGGGACCCGAGGATGACCAAGGCTCTGCTCGACCGCCTCACCCACCACTGCGACATCATTGAGACCGGGAACGAGAGCTGGCGGTTCCGGCACCGCAGCTGACCACCCGCCGCGGGCTCGCGGGAAGGGGCAAAAAAATTCGTTCCGGCGGCCGTCAACTCCAGTCGGGCTACGCCCTCCCTACGTTGACGGGCCGCCGGAGCAGATTGCCCGGCAGAAAAGATTCTCCTGGAAAAAGAATGGCCGGCAGGTGGGTCAATTTTGAACGCGAATCCTGGGTCAGTTTTGAATTGGACTTGACACCCGTGCCGCCCGTGGCTTCCAGATACGCAATAATGTCGTCACGGGTGATGGCATTCAGGTCGCCCGGCGCTGCAATGCCAAATCGGAAACCTCAGGAAGTTGCGGAGTTTGCCTTGACGCGTCTTGATGGTGCTGGGTGCCGACCCGCGCTGGGTGCACAGCCAGTTGCCATAATCCGCGCACAATGTTTCGATGGCCGTTGGCACCGGTGCAGACCCTGGCGCGGCAGCTATGGCACGCTCCTTGACGAGAACGGCGATGAACAGATCCAGGACGTATGTCCATCGTTGCCGACTGCAATCGGAAAGCCTCGCCGGCAGTGGGTCTCGAATTTGCCTGAACTTTGCCTCGTCAACACCGTCCGGTGTCATCGGCCCGCGACGCCCGACTTCGGCTCAAAGCCAGTCGACTGCACG
>JAPOVX010000060.1:3929-37677 GCA_026707935.1 Paracoccaceae bacterium | reverse complement strand
CAGGCCAAGCGATACAAGCAAGGCCAGAAATCCGTTGCGCAAGGCAAGCAGCCAATCTGGCCCCTGTTCCCTTGGCAACGGAATGACAATTGAGTTTGATCGCATCCTTTCGCTCCTTGGTTGCGGATAAGTGGAACGAACGGGATTGCCTGAGTTGAACAGAGTTCCAAAGACCAGGGTCTCTTTCGATCATCAGAGTCGTCGAGAACGCACCCGGCCATGACATTCGAACGCAAAGGCTGTGCGGCCTGTCACGAGCCGAGGTCGGACTCGGCAAAAACTTCGGCGTAGAGGGAATAAGGGTCCGGATCGGAGGTGACTATGCCGGCAATTCCCGCGAAAAAGCCCGGGGATTCAATGCCCCGAACCACAAACGCGGCAAAATCCGGTTGTCGGCATGTCGACAGTTGTTGGGTGGGATTTGCACCCTCAAGGATGGCGCGGCTTTCCTGTACGTGGTTCAGTGCCTGATATTCGGCACCCCGCAGTTGCCCCTATGACAGATCGAAAATCGTGATTTTCGCCCAAATTCAGGATAGACGCCAAACACGGATGCTTCCGCGAACGACCCCAACCCCGGGTCGTGGGCGAATCGTTCCATCTTCTGACTACCGCTACCATTGAACGGCGATCGCATTCCCGCGAGAGCCGATCCTCCTTCACTTGTTCGCCGCGACCGCCATTTGGACATCGCGCTGCCGACGGGCTTCCGCCCTGTTCATGATCATCCCCGCGGCGACAATCCCGGTAGCGACGATCAGCACGATGATCGTCGCGAGCGCGTTTATGTCCGGACTGACGCCGAGGCGTACCTTGGAAAAGATCACCATCGGAAGGGTGCTTGATCCGGGACCCGATACGAAACTAGCTATGACAAGATCGTCGAGCGACATGGTGAACGCAAGCAGCCAGCCGGAAACCAGCGCCGGTGCAATGATCGGCAGCGTGATGACGAAAAACACCTTGCTTGGCGTCGCCCCGAGATCCTGCGCTGCCTCCTCGACCGACTCGTCGACGCTCGTCAGCCGCGACTGGACGATGACGGCAACGTAGGCCATGGAAAAAGTGATGTGCGCGATCGTAATGGTCGTGAAACCGCGCCCGCCAGGCCAGCCCACGAGGCCTTCCATTGCCACGAACAGGAGAAGCAGTGACAGACCGGTAATGACCTCCGGCATCACGAGCGGCGCGGTCGTCATGCCCGACAACAGCAACCGGCCCCTGAAACGGCCCATGCGTGCGAGTACGAACCCTGCAAGCGTGCCGAGGCAAACAGCCATGGTTGCGTTGACGACGGCGATGCGCAGGCTGACCCAAGCGGCACCGAGAACCTGGGCATCACGGATGAGTTCCCCGTACCACTTCGTCGAGAACCCGCCCCAGACCGTCACCAGCTTCGACTCGTTGAAGGAGAAGATCATCAACAGGAGTATGGGGATGTAGAGAAACGCGAATCCGAAGGCCAGCGCCGTGACCAGGAAGGTGGACCGCCGTGCGCCGCCGTTCATGACGTTGCTCCCGTGTCCCTGGCCTGGAAGTACTGGAAGATCATGATCGGAACCACCAGCAACAGGAGGACGGCGATGGCAACGGCTGAAGCAACCGGCCAGTCACGATTACTGAAGAATTCATCCCAGAGTACGCGTCCGATCATGAGCGTGTCCGGCCCGCCGAGCAGGGCGGGGATAACGAATTCACCCACGGCAGGGATGAACACCAGCATGCAGCCGGCAATAATGCCGGGCACCGAAAGCGGCAGTGTCACCGTGAGGAATGTGCGAAACGGCCGGCAGCCGAGATCCGCGGCCGCCTCGAGGAGCGACAAGTCAAGCCGTTCCAGGTTCGCATAGAGCGGCAAGATCATGAACGGGAGATAGGAGTAGACGATACCCACGTAGACCGCAAAGTCAGTCTGCATCATTACAATCGGTTCGTCGATGACCCCGAGACCGAGCAACAGGTTATTTATGACGCCGTTGTTCTTGAGGATGCCGATCCATGCGTAGACCCGCAAAAGGAAGGATGTCCAGAAAGGCAGGATCACGAGCATCAGGAAGACGTTTCGCCAGGCCGGGTTGGCGCGTGCGATGGCGTAAGCCATTGGATAGCCGATGGCGAGGCAGGCCACGGTCGAAATCAGCGCGATCTTTCCAGAATTCAGATAGGCTTTCAGGTAGAGGTCATCTTCAATCAGGAACAGGAAATTGCCGAGGTTCAGCCGAATCGTCAAAAAGGCCTCCTCGCCCCATTCGAAGAGTGGCGAATAGGGCGGACGTGCGATCAACGCCTCCGAGAGCGCGATCTTTAGCACGAAGGCAAAGGGGACCAGGAAAAACAGCAGCAACCAGACATAAGGGATCGCGATGACCGCGCCCCGCCCGGTGAGACCGAGGCTGCGGGCAGCTCCCGCCAGAAAGCGACCTGGCAGGGATTGTGAAAGCGTGCTCATCGAGAAGGCCATTCCAGCCTTCTGCCCGCTACCGGGCGCGTTATTGATTTCCGTGCTCACGATGTCAGAACCACTCCGCTCGAGGATCGCCAGTTCAGGAAGACACGGTCTTCCCAGGAGATGCTGTCCCGCGCTGTTCGCTGCCGGTTTGACCGGGTGACGCGAACGATCTTCTCGCTGTCGAGGCGCACATGATAGACCGACTGGCTTCCCTTGTAGGCGATTTCGTCAACTGTCCCCGAGACGCAGTTGTCGGTCTGACCGGGGTCCTCGCGCCCGATCTCGATCTTCTCCGGCCGAACCGCGACCCATACGCTGGCGCCGGGTGCAGCGCTGACCCCGTGGTCGATGTGAAGGGGGCAACCGGCTTCCTCGGACTCGATGCGTACGTGATCCGCCTCGTCCTCGATGATTCGGCCGGAGAAGATATTGACCGATCCGATGAAGTCGGCGACGAAACGCGTCGACGGGTACTCGTAGATTTCGTTCGGGGTTCCGGTCATGACGATTTCACCTGCATTCATGATACCGATGCGGGAGGACAGCGTCATCGCCTCCTCCTGATCGTGGGTGACGACGATGAAGGTCACGCCGAGTTGGTCCTGGATGTTGACCAGTTCAAACTGCGTTTCCTCGCGCAGCTTCTTGTCAAGGGCGCCAAGCGGCTCGTCTAGCAGGAGCAGCTTCGGTTGCTTTACGAGCGAGCGTGCCAGCGCCACGCGTTGGCGCTGTCCGCCGGACAGCTGGTGCGGCTTGCGTTTCGCGAAGGGAGTCAACTTGACGAGGTCGAGCATGTTCGCCACGCGCTCGCTGATCTCGGCAACCGTTATCCCGTCCTGCCGAAGTCCGAAGGCCACGTTCCGCTCGACGCTCATGTGGGGAAACAGCGCGTAGGACTGAAACATCATGTTCGTCGGGCGCCGATAGGGTGGAATGCCGGCCATGTCGATCCCGTCGATGAAGATTCTCCCAGAGGTCGGGGTCTCGAAACCGGCAAGCATCCTGAGAAGCGTGCTCTTGCCGCAACCGGATCCGCCGAGCAGGCAGAATATCTCCGATTGCTGGATTTCGAGCGAGACGTTGTCGACGGCGGTGAAGCCGCCGAACATCTTGGTTATGTTCTCGATCCGCACGTAGGCGTCAGCCTTTTCTTGCTGCCTGGCCAAGGCAGATGCGACGTCTCTTGAGTCGTTCATGGCGTCCCTTGGGTTACCGGGCTTCCTCCCGGCGAAAAGAAGCGCCGGGAGGAGGACCTGCCGGTGTCAGCTGCCGGTCTTGATACGCGTCCAGGACCGAGTCAGCATGCGTGTGAACCTTGCGCTATTCGCGAGATCAGGAAACAGGTTGGCCTTGACCTCGTCCGACGGGTAGATCGCCGGATCCATTTTGACCTCGTCATCGACGTGATCATGCGCGGCACTGTTGGCATTGGCGTAGAAAACGTAGTTCGAAACCGCGGCAATGACATCCGGCTCCATCATGTAGTCGAGGAAGAGATGCGCGTTTCCCGGATGCGGTGCATCTGAAGGGACGGCAAGGGTGTCGAACCAGATCACCGTGCCTTCCGCCGGAATCACATAGTCGATGTTGACGCCCTGGCCCGCCTCGGCAGCCCTGTCGCGCGCGATGAGCATGTCGCCGCTCCATCCCATCGCTACACAGATCTCGCCATTGGCAAGGTCGTTGATGTTTTGGGATGAATGGAAGTACTTGATGTGAGGGCGAACTTTGAACATGTGCTCTTCGAAGGCCTCGATATCTTCGCGGCTTTGCCCGTTGGGGTCACGGCCAAGATAGTTCATGAGGTTGGCGAAGACTTCGGTGGGCGAGTCTAGCAGAGTGACGCCGCACGCCGACAGTTCCGAGACGACATCGGGGTCGAAGATCATGTCCCAGCTGCCCGTCGGTGCATCCGGAAGGGCGGCAGCGGCCTTGTCGATATTGTAGCCGAATCCCGTGGTTCCCCACATGTAGGGAATTGCATGCATGTTCCCTGGATCATGCGCATCGACACGGGCCAGGATCTCGGCATCGAGATTGCCGTAATTCGGGAGCATTTCGCGGTCGAGTTCCAGGAACACGCCCGCCTTGATCTGCCGCTCAAGGAATGATGCCGTGGGAACCACCACATCGTATCCGCTGCTGCCGGTGAGGAGTTTTGCTTCAAGCACCTCGTTGGAATCGAATACGTCGTAGTTGACCTTGATACCGGTGCGGTCCTCGAAATTCGCGACCGTATCCTCGGCGATGTAATCCGACCAGTTGTACACATTGAGGACCTTCTCCTCCTCGGCATTGACCGCCCAACCTGCGGCGGTTGCCGCGGCGATGGTGGCTAAAATCGTGAATCTTGACATGATCCTTTCTCCTTTTCCTTGGAACATTGCTGTCATCAGTCTTGCGCCGAGCCACCAGCGCGACGGCAGACGGCGTCAAGTGAAGCATCGAGAATTCCGACAATCTCGTCAATCTGATCGTGATCGAGGGTCAATGCGGGCGAGAGAACGCAGAGATCACCGATCATGCGCACGATCAGCCCGCGTGCCTGCGTCTCGCGCTCGACTTCTCCGCGGATGGGAGCATGAGCAGGAAACGGTGTCTTCCGTTCGCGGTCGGCTACGAGTTCGACACAGGCCATGAAGTGACTGCCGCGCACATCGCCGACGACTTCGTGACGCCGAAGTTGCTGCAGTTTCTCGATCAAGTAGGGCCCGGTCTTCCGAACCTTTTCGCAAATCGCTTCCCGCTCGATGATGTTGATGTTTTCGAGCGCGACCGCGCAGGCCGCGGCATGGCCGGAATACGTGAATCCGTGCGAGAATATGCCGCCGTCTTTCCTGGGCCGCGACAGACCTTCGTAGACCTTTTCCGACACGATGGTCGCGGCGAGCGGAATGTAACCGGAGGTAATGCCCTTGGCGACGACAATCATGTCCGGAACGATATCGAACCGGTCATGACTGGCGAAGAAGTGGCCGAGCCGACCGAATCCCGTCACCACCTCGTCGGATATGTAAAGGATGTCGTTTTCGCTGCAGACGTTCTTCATGAGCCGGTGATAGCCCTCGGGCGCGACAAGCACGCCGCCCGCGCCCATGACAGGTTCAGCGATGAAGCAGGCAATATTGCCGGCACCTAGCGACCTGATCTTGGTTTCGAATTCGTCGACGAGATAGTCGCAGTACTCGCCTTCGTCCTGGATGCCTTCGGGCATGCGGTAGCAGTTGGCGTCGGAGACGTGGTGGACCAGCCCGGGCGGAAACTTGAATCCGCTGCGGTCGCCCTCCTTGCCGGAGAGCGCCGCAGTCAGGTAGGTGCTGCCGTGATATGCGTTCTTGCGAGAAATGACGTACCGTTTCGAGGGCTTGCCGATGGTATCAAAATAGTAGTGTGCGATGCGTATGGCCGTGTCGTTGGCCGTTGAACCGCTTGAGCTGTAGAACACATGGTCGAGGTCGCCCGGTGTGAGCTTCGCAATTACCGCGGCGAGTTCCGTTGCCGGAGGGTTTCCGAAATCCGTGAAGTAGGAATACTGGGGCAGGAGGGACAACTGGCGCGCGGCGGCGTCGACGAGTTCCTTCCTTCCGTAACCGACGTTTGCGAACCAGAGCCCGCCCATGGCGTCGATGTAGCGTCTGCCTGCGGCGTCCCAGACATTCGCCCCCTCGGCGCGGGCGATAATCGTCGAACCGGTCTGCTTCCATTCCGGGAAATCCGTCCACGGGTGGAGACAGTGCCTGAGATCGGCTTCCCTGAGTCTGGCGTCGTCGAGAACTTCAGGCATTGGCATGTCCGTCACTTCAGTTGTGCCGATCGGGAAGCGGCGTCGCCTGCACGGACGTGCCGGCCCGGGATGCGGGAATGCGCGAATAGAGTTCCGCGAGCGAAGAGACCCCGAGCTTCCGGTAGATGTTGCGCCTGTGCACCTTCACGGTCTGAGGCGAGATGCCGAGATTGAGTCCGATGGACACGGTTGAATGTCCCTGGACGATGAGCGAGGCGACCTCGCTTTCCCGCGCCGTCACGGGCCTGCCGCCAACCGGGGAAAGGCGCCGGATTTCCTCGCGCAAGGTCGGGGGAGGGGTTTCCGCCTGCACCTGCGCGGGATACCGTGCCGCCCTTTCAACATGGGCAGCAATGAGCGCCATCAGGGCAGGGGAGAGCGATTTCAGGCGCGCGAGGGCACGCTTGCCGAATACAGGGCGGCCCCTGTGACGGCCCAGCGAGAGATGCGCCACGCGCCCGTCACGCATCCGATGAAGGCAGCCGACCTCGTCGACGAGCGTCGTCTGGCGATAGTAGCGTCGAGAGGCGCGGGACCGGAAGAACTGGTCTGGCGCCACGTCCCTGAGCCGGTAGGCACCGTCCTCGAAACCGGACATTGCGAGGTCGTGGAATGGATCGAGAAGGTAGCCGAAGTCCGTGTAGGTTTCCTCGAATAACCGCCGCAGCTTGGCGTCGGGAATCCAGTGGTCGATGGTGCGCGGCAGCTGTCCCTTCGCGAAGACCAGGGTAACGATGCTCTGTGGATCAAAGATCCGGATCGACAGTCTCCGGAGTTCGTCGAAGAAGTCCTGGCTGCCGAGGCTGCAGGTCATGGTGCCAAGCGATGCGAACACGAATTCCTGCGAAATCACCCGTTCTCGTCCGGGCATCCCGTGATGGTCTTCGAGAGCCATTTTTACCCCATAACAGCGTGAATTCCCTGATTCCATACCCCTAAGGTGGTATGTAATCCAGTTTTTCGATGCCTTTTCGCCTGCCGACGCGGCATCTGCGGCTGCATAAACGCGGGACTGCCTTCGGGGGTGTCGATAGGGATCAGTCGTTCGGACGGCCGTAAACAAGCGACCGCGGTCTGTTCAAATTAGAAGTCGGGGAGCACCAAAAAGGTGGGGGTCAGGCGGCGAATTTCTCGGCTTTTCTGTTGATCCTTTCATCCTTCCATCGCTCAAAATCGCCTTCGAGAGTTCCATCCGGAACCCGCGTCCGAAGTTGCATGAGCAAGTGTACACCTCGCGGGGTTCACTGCATCTGTTGCTTTACGAGCGAGGGAGTGACGGGCTTCTCCTTTGTTGAGGCCGGCCTCGCATTCCATGCGGAGGTCACGGTCTTTGATCCAGTCGAGCATGAACAACGACCGCTCGATCCTGCCGATCTCGCCGAGCACGAGATACAACCGGATTTGCTGCCGGTACACGCCGAGCTTGCGAAGAATTGAGGACGGGTTCGGGGACCGGTTGTCCATCGGAATCTGGGCCAAAAAGGGCACGCAGACGGATCCGGGACCCACAGTTTCGAGAACTTCGGTGCCCAATTCCTCCATCGCGGCCTCGTTGCCGTGCCCGTATCCCCTTTCATTGACGAGATAGTCGGTTGAGGACGGATCGAGCCAGGCGTTGAAGTAGTCGTAAACCGTAACTGCTCACCCCATTTTGTCGGTGGTGTGCGGGTAGTGTATCTTGATCATGTGGGCGGCCTTTCCGGCGAGGGCGATCCGGATGGCGACGAAGGGATTGTATCCGAGCGCTCCGCCTCACGGTAGCGCTGACGCAAGACCTCAAGCAATTCGTCTCGCGCTGACATGCTCAGTTTCCTCATTCTCCTGCCCCCAGAACAATCGGTTTGGGTAACATTCTTGATGAGGCAATACGGCTGCCAACTCGATTGTCGCGCTGCAGAAACCTCTGGGCACTTCCCTATACGCGGGAAACGGGAATTGATGCGAAGCCTCCCATCCGGTGCGCGCCATACGTTCGCAATCGACGCAGAGGGCAATCAGTCCTGCCCGGGCGACGTCCTGCCGTTCGAGGAGGCCCGGGCGAGTATGATATTTGTCCAGGCATGAGCCGACTGAAGACGCGCCGCCGGGAACATGTGCGGATCCCACCTGATGGCAACCCTTGAAACCAATCCGAGTAGCAAGTTGAAATAACAGATAAATCTAGACAGGAGAGAGCGTGAATATGTAAAGTGTATAATGCTGATGTGACGCGGTTGAGGGAGGTCGATGTGGCCGGAGACAGCATACAGAAAGGCATGTCGAGCATCACCATGACCGACGACCTGGGTTCGGTATTGGAGCCGTCGTTCGGCCATGCGCTCCCCTACTTCGCCTCAATAGCGGTATTTCCACTGCTGGCGTGCGCGGCCAGTTACGGCGGATGGTGGCTTGCCGGCCCGTTCGTCTTTTTTTGGCTGTGCGACCATTTCGACACGGCCCTTGGCACAGATGAGTCGAACATGAACCCGGGGCAGGCGAACAGCAGTCGGCTGGTCTGGTACAAACTGGCCGTGTGGATCTGGGTGGCACTCTATCCTGTTACCTTTGTCTACGTGTTTTGGCAGATTTTCGTCGTCGGCCACCTTGCCATCTGGGAGACCGTGCTGATCGTCCTGGCGCTTGGCGCCATGGCCCGGATGACGCTCAACGCTGGCCACGACATGATGCATCGACGCAAGATGTGGGAACGCTGTGTTGGCGAAATCCTGATGGCATCCGCGTCATTTGCGCAGGAAGTTACTGAACATATCTATATCCATCATGCCCATGTGGGTACGCCCAAGGACTCCCTGACCCCGAGAAAAGGCCTGAGCTTCTGGCGTTACCTGCCCCGTTCGGTGGCCCGCAGTTACGTCGACGCTTGGTGTTTCGAACGGGATCGGATGGCCCGCCGCCGTCTGCCGGTCTGGCACCCCACGAACCCGATTTGGCGTTACGTCCTCGAAACCGCGGCGTGGTATGCACTGGCATATTGGATCGGGGGTGCCTGGGGAATTCTCGTCCTCATCGCCGTATGCGCCATGGGGATACTTCAGTTGAGGATGGCCGATTACATCCAGCACTACGGTTTGCAGCGCATCCGCACGCCAGAAGGCCGGTACGAGCGAGTCCAGACACGGCATTCATGGACGGCGGCGTTCAAGCTTTCGAATTGGCTCTATTACAATTCGCAGCGCCATGCAGACCACCACATCACGGCATCACGGCTGTACCCGGTTCTGCAACATTGCGGCGTAGACGATTCGCCGCAATTGCCGGGAAGTTACGGCACCATGGGCAGCCTTGTCATGTTGCCCCGACGCTGGTTCGCGAAGATGGACCCTCTGGTCGATCAGTGGCGCGCCCGCTGCTATCCCCAGATCGACGACTGGGCCGTTTATGACAGCGCGGCTTACTGGTCGCGGCCGGACGACTTCGACGCAATCGCCGAGGTTTTCGACGCGTCGTCGTTTCTCGCCGCGCACATAAACCGTAGCCCGGAACTGCTGGACAGCATCCGGAGCCGGGAATTCACAGATCTCGACCTCCCGAACGAATACAAGACGGATCCGGATTTCGACACCATCGCACAACGCGGTCTTGTGCGCGTGTACTGGACGCATGAACTGGATTCCGCCGAAATGCTGGCCAGGATCGATGGTATTCCGGTCCAGACTGTGCCGGAGGCCGTCGATGTCGCGCGGAACTGGTCGAACAACAAGGTCTTTCAGGTCTGCATGCACACGCTGCGCGGTAACCTGTCGCCGATCGAAGCAGGCACAGCGTTGGTCAATATTGCCGAAGCCTCGATTGCGTCCGTGCTGTGGATAGTCGATCTGGTCCATGCCGACGGGCGCGGTGGAGGTGGGCTCGCAGTCGCGATCCTGGGCGATCTGGCAAACGGCAATGCGATGCCGGACGCCGAACTGGATGTCATGCTGGTATATGAGGGCAACCAGGCGAATCACGTCATTCCGCAGTTCCGCCAAATTGACGCCGCATTGCGTGCGCTGACTCGCGACAGTCTGCTGTTCGCCCCGTTTCAGCGCGACCGGAAAATGCGGAACGCCTGCTCCCTGGAAGAGTTCTCCGAGCGTCACCGAACGGCTGGAACCGCCGCCGAACTCCTGGACCTTACCCGGTTGCGGCAAGTACAGATATACGGCGACAGCCGCACCCGCGAGCGATTTGAGAAAGCCAGGCGCGAAGCCCTGACCCATGGGGCCTCGCGGGACGCACTGATCACCGACCTTCGCGAGATGCGCGCCAGTGCAAACCAGTCTGATCCGCTCTCAATCGACGACATTCAGGGCGGTCACGAGGAGGTCGAGCGCACCGCCCGCTACCTGCAACTGGTCCACGCAGCCGATACGCCCGAGATTCTCACTTCTGACGCAATGTCCATCTTTCGAACCGCGGGCACGAACGGCCGGATTGCCGCCGGAACCGCCGAACACCTTTTGGAGGCGGCAACCTTGTGGCGGAACCTGCGCGGTATCGTCCGCATGATCGGGAAAGACAAGCTCTCTTTGCAAACGGCCAACCGGCAGGCGAAGGCCGTTATCGCGCGGTCATGCGGTTCGGACGATATCGGCAGTCTGACGGACGCAGTCCGACCGATGGCGACCCGTACGGCGGCCTCCATCGCGGAAGCAATCGGCAGTTGAAGTCAATGATTCCGCGGCCAGACTGGTCGTGAACGCACCGACCGCCAACCCAGCCGGCCGGTGGCGACTCAGTCGATCGGTTGTCCGATAGGGCGAAATCGCCGAAGCGGACCAGATCTGTACACACACGCGTTCGCGGGCGGACATGGCACTGCCTGTCAGCAATTTGATGGCATGGAAACCGGAACGGCAAGGAGAGTGCAATGAAGCCGAAAGTCGTCGTTGTCGGCGCCGGTATGGCGGGGTTGGCCGCCACCTATGCTCTGCGCAAACATGGGATTGACGTCACCCTGTTCGAGGCCGGACCGTGTCCGGGTGGTCGTGTCATCCGGAAGGAAATCGAAGGCTTTCGCATCGATCTCGGCGCCAATTTTTTCTTTGAGACTTACGAAACCACGCGACGGATAGCAAAAGACCTCGGCGTTCCACTACGGCGTACCCATATCCCGATACACAGCGGCATTTACCGCGAAGGCAGGTTTCACGGTCTCTACGGCGACACGCGTCCGTCCAACGCATGGAAAACGGCACGGACGTTACTGTCGTTTCGGCTGTTGTCACCGAAAGGGCTCTGGCAGGTCGCCAAGTTCGCCAGAATGCTGCGCGCGCGCGGCGACGACTTGAATTCCGAAGACGTTTCCGGAATGCTGGATCTCGATACCGGTGAAAGCACTGCCGAATTTTTCGAATCGACTATTGGAACCGAGGCCCTCGACTGGCTATTTGGCCCGGGCCTGAGCGGCTATACGTTTGCGCATCCGGAACAGGTGGGTGCGGCCTGTGCAATGGCGATTGCCTGGCAAACCGGTATGAACGGTGTTGCGTGGCCTTGCCAACCCAAAGGCGGCATCGGTGCGTTCGTGGATGCGCTGGTCGATGCCTGCGGCCCGAGCATCAGACTCTCGACCCCAGTTCGCCGCATCGCCATCGAAGGCGGTATCGCAAAAGGCGTCGTCACCAACGCGGGCTTCACGAAATGCGATGCAGTTGTCTGCGCAACGACCGCCCCGGCAGCCGTGAAAATTGCACCAGACCTGCCACACGCCATCGGAAAGGTCCTCGGAAAAGTCACCTATTCAAGATGTTGCCGCATCTTCTTCGGCGTCGACACAAGCCCTTTTCCAAGGGATTGGTATGCGGTCGCGTTCCCGCGACAGGCAGGGGCGCTCATGACCGGTATGAGCAATGCAGCTGCGCTGGCACCGGACGCTGCGCCGCAGGGAAAGGCAATTGTCGATGCACTCGTGATCGAAAGCCAGGCGGACGAGTTATTCGCACTCGGCGACGCCCAGATACGAGAGCGGGTACTGTCCGAGATCCATGCCTATTTTCCAACAATGACGGGTAAACCCCTGCTCACCGTCGTGCATAGGTGGCGCGAAGCCCTGAGTCTCGCGCCCGGAGGCGTCATGACGGAACTGGAGCGTCTGCGGCAGCAGAATTTCGAGGATGTCAGGGGCCTGTTTTTTGCCGGCGACTACTTTGGGGTCCCGTCGGTCAATTCCGCCCTGCGAAGCGGGCTGAATGCCGCCAGCGCCGTCGTCGAAGGCGATTCGCCGCCGGGCGGCGAATGAGTCCTCGGCTCCGGTTACCGCGAGCCGACGCGCAGGTCGACTAGTGGGCTCAATTCGTACGGAAAGACGGAACCGGCACCCGGCGGGATTGTGCTGGAAGATGTCGAGTCAAGAAACGCCGTCCCTGATACAGCGTGCGCCTCGTTCAAGTTTCCTGGTGCCGGACAAGGTCCCGAAACACGCCTTCGACCATCGTCAATTCGGCGAAGGTACCTTCCTGCACGACCTTTCCGGCATCCAACACGTAGATGCGGTCCGCCTGGCGCAACGTGGAAAGGCGGTGGGCAATCACGATCCGGGTCGAGGTCATCTGCGCGAGGTTTTCCATGATCCTGGCCTGGGTTTCGTTGTCCAGCCAGTTCGTCGCTTCGTCGAACAGCAGGATGCGGGGATTGCGCATCAGTGCGCGGGCGATCATGATCCGTTGGCTTTCCCCGCCCGATGTGACGCTGCTGCTGTCACCGACGCAGGTCAGCATGCCCATTGGCATCGCTGCTATCTCTTCATCAACTGCAGCGGTTCGCGCAGCCTGCCAAACGGCATCAGCTGATGCGTCGTCCTGTTCGCCTACGATGTTGTCCCAGATGTCTTGCGGATGCAGTTGCACTTCTTGGGGAACCGCACCGATCTTCCGGCGCAACTGCTTCACATTCAGTTGCCTCAAATCGCGTCGGTCAAAGTAAATCGCTCCAGACGTCGGTTGATTCACGCCGAGGGCAAGCCGGAACAGGGTACTCTTGCCGGCACCGGACTCGCCGGCAATGGCGACGAATTCTCCGGGCCGGGCCTTGATCGAGACATTGTCCAGAATCAACGGACCATCGGGGACGTATCTGAACGTGACACGGTCGAACACGACGTCACCGCCAAGGTGTTCGACCGGTTCTCCGCCGATACTGGTTTCCGGTGTCTCGGCGAGGAACGGCCGGACGTGCGTGTACTCGGACACAATGGTCGCAACGGCACCGAACGAAGCACCCAAACGGACAAGTCCCGTAACGAAGACAGTGAACGCGATATAGATGAAAAGGAACTCACCGACCGTTAACGATCCTGTGCCGCGCAGTGTCGCTGCCAGCAGTAGAACGGCTCCGGCGAACAAAGGCAGCCCGGCGCCGAATGCGCGCAAAAGCGCTTCGCGGGCGCCAAGTTCCAGTTCGGCGTGTTGCTGTTCACTGAAGTCGCGCGCCCAGGCAGCGAAAGCCGATCCCTCCGCGCCTGCGACACGCAGTTTGGCGATACCATTGAAGATTTGGAACAATCGGCCAGTCAGGCGGTTGACGGCTCGAGCCGCTCTGCCATGGGGAGGCGCCTGAAAAAGACCGAGCAGCACTGTCACGGACAAACACAGAAGGCCGAAGGCAGTCGCTACGCCTCCGAGGGCGGCGTCGTACAGGAAGATGGCGGCTAGTGCAGGAACCAGAAAGACGACGGACAGCACGTCGTTCGCGACCTGACCCTGAACCGCATCGCGAATCCGCTGGAATGTCATACCCCTCATTGCGCGATCTCCGGTCGGGTACCGATGCAGGAAGCGTAGTGGCAACCGTAGCAAACGATCCCAGAACGCTGCTTCAATTCGGGCGGCGGCACGTCCCTCAATTCGCATCAATGCCATTCCCTGGAATACATGTGTCAACGCCCAGACGACGGCGAACAGTGCCAGGACCGCGGTTACAGTGTACAGCAATCCGACATTGCTGGCCGGGATGACGCGATCCGCGATGAATCCGAACATTGCGGCGGGTAGTACCATGATCAGACCGCCCAGGAGCCCTGCTGCGGCGAAGCGCGCAACGCCCGCGAACATGCCCTTCCTGGCGATCTGCAACAGGTCACGCCACCCTGCACTGTTCGACGTCAGGGGGCGGCAAAACGACCAGGCTTCACCCCTCAGCGTTGCAGCGTTTCTGGATGTGACCGAGGTTGTCCGCCCTGTCGTGGGGTCGACGATCCGATAACGTCCCAGCGTACCGGGAAGCAACGCCACAGGTCGACCGTCATCTGCCCGAAACCCCAGCATTGCGCCACTGTCGCCAATCCACCAACGATCTTCCTTTGTGAGCCTCACCAGCCGTCTCCGAGCGCCCGACACATCCAGGATTTCATCCAGGGACGGCACGAAGTCAGGTGCAGTAGCCTTCTTCGGCCACTCGAAACAGATCCCCTCATGCTTGCCGACCAGGCGTAGAACATCGCCGAGTATGAATTCCTCTCTGTCCTCCCCTTCCCGCCCTGACAGGCCGTACGGATCGAAAAGGCGGGACCGTGCCCTGTCCTCGTCGATACGGCGGTCCATCATGTCGGCGCGATCCAGATTGTACTGGTCCGCGATCGCGAGGCTCCGGTTGAGTCGTTCAAGGGACATCGCAAGCTTGTGGAAATTTTCCAGGGAACGTAGCAGCTGTCCGCGGGTCCACAGGGTTTCGGAAGACACGGTGGAAATCTGTTGCGGGGACGACAACGTAATCCAGCTTGCGGATGTGACAGGAATTACGCCCGGCCCTTCGGCTGATGAACTTGCCGCGACTTCGACCAGATCCATGAACAGGGCCGACTCGGGCGATGAAGGGCCCAACCATGCCACTCCCCGTCTCACCGAAAGCCTCCCATTCCCGGCTTGCAGGAGTTCACCGGTCTCGACGAATACGTCCGGCTGCGGACGGAATATGACGTCTCGGGCCAACATCGCGCCGATGTCGACGATCCACGAGTCGATGAGCGCAGCAATGTCATCTGGCTGGACTCCTGCCAGGCTCGCAATCGGCACACGACGCAATACGGTTCCCCATAGTCCCTTGGCTGTCAGGCCCAGCGTCGTCTTGCCCGCTTGCGGCGTTACGCCCGGCAGGAGGCGACCTTCTTCGATCCGCATCAAGTGTTGCGGGGCCGATCGCTCTTCCCCCTTTGGCAACTCGACCAGGAAAACGTCGACTGCCCCTCGCTCAACGAACCAGACGAATTCTGGATCATCCAGGTCCAGCGGCAGGTTGCCGGCGCAAGGTACCCGCACTCCGGATGTCACCGCAAATTCGGCGAACGATTGTCCTTCCCGGTCAGGCATAGACCTGGTCCCGCCGCGGATAGGGTGCCATTGCAAACCGTCGCCCCGCCGGGCAACCAATTCGACTCCCCGCCGAATTCCTCCCGCGGGCGATTGGGAACGGCATCCATCGATGCAAACCGTCACCACGCGATTCGGGTTCGGTCCGGCCCCGTGTCATTGTCCCTCTCGCCATGCACGGCCTGCCCCGGCCGAGTTCGCGCGGAGGCTTGCCCGTGCGCACGCTCAGCCCTCCCGGAGGAGCCGGTGGTACAGGCCATCCGGATCCGCCATGAGCTCGTCGTGCGTGCCTCTCTGTACTTCCTTGCCCCGGTCGAGCACGACGATCTGATCGCAGTCACGGATGGTGCTCAGCCGATGCGCGACAATCAGGCAGCTTATTCCGCGGCGCCGTAGCGCATCGTCGACTGCCTTTTCGGTTCTGGAATCGAGCGCACTGGTCGCTTCGTCGAGAATCAACACTGTCGGGTTGCCCACCAGCGCCCGGGCAATCTCCAGTCGCTGCCGTTCGCCGCCGCTGAAATTGCTCCCCTCCTCTACAACCTGCGTCGCATAACCGAGTGACCGATCAACGATCCGGTCATGAATGCAGGCGTCACGGGTGGCCGCGACCAGTATTTCGTCGGGAACAGCGGAATTCCAAAGGGTGACGTTTTCTCGCACGGTTCCGGAAAAAAGGATGGGATTCTGATCCACCATCGACAAAGAGCGCGTCATCATCGAATCAGGAACCTCGTGTCTCAGACAGCCGTCGAACAGGATGTCGCCGGACCAGGGTTCATTGGCACCGCTGACAAGACTGGCCAATGTCGATTTTCCCGAACCGCTGGCACCAACCACGGCGACCCTCTGACCCGGTTCGATGACAAGATTGAAGTCCTTGATGAGTGGAGGACGGCCGCGATCGTATCCAAAGGTCACGTTCCTCAGTTCCACGCGGCCGGCCAACCGCAGGCGTCCGTTCACCGCTGCCGTGGAAGCTGCGTTTGCACGGCTGCGCGAGAATCGCGCATCCTCCTCTGACTTCGCGATGTCATCCAGGCGCTGCAGGCCAATCAGGAGAGCCTGTCTTTCACTGGCAAAGTCGACGAGGCGCCCGACAGGCGCCAGGAACATGGACGCCAGGATGAAGCTCGCCACAAGCGCGCCGAGTGTCATGTCGCCGGCCATGACCTCTCTCGCCCCGATGGCAAGTACGGTCGTTTGGGCCAGCAGTGTGAACAGGCCCGGCAGGGCGGCATTGATGTGACCCAATTCGTTGAAGCGCCGACGCACCGCGACCTCACGGGCCTGATGGCCACTCCAGCGGGAGAAAAACCCGTCATCCGCCGCGGTCATCCGCAGCGTGTCGCTCTGACGCAACATCAGCATGCCCAGTCCGAACAGCAGACCTTGTTCCCGCCGCAGCATGGAGTGCTCGTCGACCCGCATGCGGGAGATTGCGTGGGCGAGCGCGATGTTCGGAAGCGCGAGCACGAGAACGACAAGGGCCAACCTGATGTCGTAGGTGAACAGGGCCGCAAGAAAGACCACGCCCATTGCGACTTCGACCAGCAAGTCAAGAAAATTTTTCGACAGCCCTTTTGCAACCCTGTCGACGGACAGGATGCGATCCGTCAATTCACCGACGAGTCGATGGCTGAAAAAGGTCAGCGGCAACCTCAGCAGTCTCGTCAGGAAGCGGTCGCCGGCAATGATCGACATACGGACGGCAAGGCGCCGCATGCACCGCTGCATCATCCAGCTCAACCAAAAGACAAGAAGTCCGGCAACGGCCAATGCGCCTGCCGCGAGTCCGCCATACGGTTCCTTCCCCGCAAATGCGCGGTCAACGAACAGGTTTAGCGATATCGGCAGACTAAGACCCAGAACAGCCATCATCACCCCGCACGCGACCGTAAAGGCCAACGCTACCCGGGCACCCTCGAACCATGGCCGAATGCGTTCGAGAATGCTCGGGGGAATGCCGCCGGGCCGAAACTCCGGCGTTGGACTGAAATGCAGCGAGATTCCCGAAAAGCCGTCGACAAACTCTTGCCAGGACAGCCTACGACGCCCGATCGCCGGGTCGTTCACCAAGACCGAATTTCCGTCGAAACCTTCGAGGATGAGGAAATGGTTCAGTTCCCAGAACAGAACTTGCGGCAGCGGCATGTCCCTGAGGTGTCCGGCGTTCACGCTTCGGCCGCTGCATTTCAGTCCGTAGTGTCTGGCGGCTCGCGAGATTCCCGCGGCCGTCGACCCGTCCCTGCTTACCTCGCAAAGGTTGCGCAACTCGTTCAGATGCACCCACCGCCCGAACCAGGCGAGAATGCTGCCGAGGCATGCCGCCCCGCACTCGGTGATGTGCATTTGCATCACCAGAGGTGTCACGACCTGCCGCTTTATGATCGCTCCCGCGGACGACTTTTTCGGTCGCACCAATTCCTTGAGTCGGCGAGGCAACATTCAGAAACGCCCGGCATCGAGTAGGGCCACAGGGGGGATCCGGCCCAGGACGATCCCAACACGGCATGCAGCGCCATCCTCCACAGGTGGGCCCGGTGCCGCTTCGAGCGCGACATCGATCCGGTGTGCCGCGCCGTCGTCCACTGGCAGGAGTTCCTCCACCCATCCTGGCAAAGGCCCCGCGGTCACGGACATGAGCACCCCTAGCATCGTAAGCGTCTTTCCGTCACGCATCGGCACTTCAACGGAGGCAGGCAGGCCCGGTTCAAGGAGTTGCGCCATGCGTGAATCGAGCCGTGCTACCGCGTGCATCGGCCCATCTTCCGCACCGGGTTCGCCGCGAATGCGGGCGATCGGCGCACCGGCGAAGAGATGACCTCCGGGTTTCGAATTCAGCGCCGTGACCTCTCCGCTGCTCTGCGTGACGATCGTCTCGCGCACGGAGCGGAGCGCCTCCATCTTCATGGCCTCCGCCCGGGTTGAAGCCAACGTCGAGGCCAGTGCGATGCCGCTGTCAGCCGCCCGCAAAGCTTCCTGCTCGAGGAGGTCCACCCGGTCGCGCAAGGCGGCAACTTCCCGCGCCAGTCCCGGGATGCTCTGCCGGGCAATCGGCGCGCCCGCTTCCACGCGGTCTCCGGGAGCGACCAGGTATTCCAGCAAGTGCCCGACTTCGGTGGCGACCACATGGTGACGGTCTCCCGGCTCGATCAAGACGCAGTCGGTCGTGAACCCGTTCTCGATGCGGCCGAAGAGCGACCAGGCAAGCAGGGAAAGCAAGAGAAAGGCGATGCCGGCCAGCACAATGAGTTCATGTGGCGCCGTTACGGTCAACAGATGATCGAGTTGCTGGCGTTTTCTTCTGCTCGCAGCGGTCTCGTTCAGTCCCAGCCTGTTCAACATGGACTACGAATCCTGGACTCGCCGTGTTTTCCGGCTCTCAGACAGTTCGCGATCGGAACCGCGCCAAGGGTATCGACGCAAGCGACCGGGTGATACGGTTTTGGTATCGATTCGGAAGATTATCGTATTGACGATGATCTGTCTCAAGTTTTAATTTACGGTTTTGTAAGCGACGGGATTGAGGCGGAAAGGATTGCGGCCTCAACATCAGGGAACTCAATTTCCGGTGAGGAGAACAGATATGGAATGGCAAACGTTCGCAGAAACGCCGTTACAGTCGGCTGAGGATATTCGTCGCCAGATAACGGACAAGGCGATCACCGACGACAGTTTTCGGGCTGCACTGGTTTCGGAACCAAAGGAAACGATCTCGAAGGAACTGGGCTTCGACCTTCCTGACGACATCCAGATCAAGGTCCACGTGAGCGATGAGAATACGCTTCATCTGGCCTTGCCTGCCACTGAACTTAGCGAGGAGCAACTGGAGGCAATCGCTGCCGGCCGTTGTTGCTGCTGAAGGGTGAACCCGCAATGCACCGTGAAACTCTCACGGTGCACGAAAAACTCCTGGATATGGACGCTCCGGGCGAAGACCCGTGAGTTTCCATTGGGAGAACCGTGGTGGCGCGAAAGACTTGCCGACAGCCTTTGATGTGGCTGTTGCGGGTATTATCGTCTGAACGGCCAAGGCGTCGGGGCACCGTCTTTGACGCCGTTTTTCGTGATCACGCAAGAAATTCGGGACGCATTTGGCATTCACTCTCGGGAATTGACTTTTCAACGATGATCCGAAGTTCGCCGACCTGCTTCGGGGTGGCGGCGGCGCAGGTGAAATGCGGCTTGCGGCGCAATGCGGATGTGTTCGCCGATCTCATGTTTCGTCCCGATTTTGCCGGCGCGCGCGCTGAAGAACGAACCAAGTCCTCGCGCGGCACTGCGCGGATAACGAAGTGCCGGACGGGGCATCGCGGGTCGTCCCGCAGGCCCTGCGACCATGGAGCCTTGGGTCGGCCGCCTCATCCGGCGTCCGTCCTGCCGGACCTAACCTCTCGACAACGTTCTGGCGGCCCTGGTGCGTTTACGCCAGGCCGACCAACGCGAAAATGCGGTCATGACGATGCGAGAGCGATGAGAACGACGCGAAGGGAGCCGCGGTGACGGATAAGCCAGACGCCGAAGTGCGGGACTTCCGGGTTCGTTTCGGGGAATGGACGGTCACGGCACGCTGGTGGATCGTCGTCGTGACCCTGGCGTTCGCCGCATTGGCGGCGAGCGGCGTGTGGCTCCTCAAACCTTCGACGGATTACCGAACCTTCTTCAGCGACGACAATCCCGAACTCGTTGCATTCGAATCGTTCGAGAACACTTACGAGAAAAGTGACAATGTCCTTATGCTGATCGTGCCGGCCGACGGCAACGCGACATCGGAGCGGGCTCTCGCATCCACCGTCTGGCTGGTTGAACGCGCGTGGAAGACACCTTTTGCGTCGCGCGTCGATTCGATCACCAACTTTCCTCTCATGACGGCGGAAGGAGACGACCTGTATGTGCGCGACCTGGTTGATCCGGAGAAAATCCAAGATGCGCATGAACGCGCCTGGATCCGGAAAACAGCACTCGCCGACCCGCGGCTTGCAGGCAACCTCATGGCGCAAGACGGAAGTGTCAGCGCCGTCAATATCACGGTGAAGCTGCCAGACGGCGACAACGCGGCGAATACAGCGGAAGTCGCGGAATTCGTGCGCAATATCGCAGCCGAGGCAGAAATTCGTTTCCCCGATATCGACATCCGCCTTGTCGGCCTGGTCATCTTGAACCAGTCTTTCAACGAAGCGACGGTGGGCACCATGACGACGGTGCTGCCTGCATCCCTGGCTGCAATGGCGCTGATCATCGGCATCCTGACGCGCGGTTTCCCGGGCCTGGCTGCAACCGGATCAGTCACGGCTTGCTCCATTCTTGCGACTATGGGGCTAGCAGGCTGGGTCGGAATTCCGTTCTCGACATCGACATCCGCAACGCCGATCATCGTGTTGACCCTGGCCGTGGCCAGTTGCATGCACGTGCTCGTGGCGGTGCAGGAACGTATCGGAACCGGGCGTTCGAGCCACGAGGCCGTGGCCGACGCCATCGGGACGAACCTGAATCCGATTTTTCTCGCGAGCGCGACAACTGCGGTTGGCTTCCTGATGATGAATTTCTCAGAGGTGCCGCCATACCGGGACCTCGGGACGCTCGTTGCCATCGGCACCGGGGTCTCGTTCATCCTCTCGGTCACATTCCTGCCGGCTCTTCTCGCCATTTTCCCCGTGCGTAAACCCCTGCCGCAGCGTGCGCTCGGGGGAATTGCCGCCGTTGCAGAATTGACGATACGCCGAAGGCGCCTTCTGCTTTGGGGTTCGGTTGTCGTGGTACTGGGCCTTTCGGCGGGTATCCCGCGTAACGAACTGAACGATGTGCTGACGCATTTCTTCGATGAAAGCGTTCAGATACGCAGCGATACGGACTTTCTCGACGAGCACCTGAGCGGCAACACGGTGCTCGAATACTCGATCGTGTCGGACGGGCCGGACGGGATCGCCGAGCCCGCGTTCATCAGGGACGTTTCCGATTTTGCCGACTGGTACCGGGCACAGCCGGAAACGCGTCATGTCCAGGTCATCAGCGATACGTTTCGCCAAATCAACATGAACATGAACGGCGATGACCCGAGCACGTACCGGCTTCCGGAAGACCGCACACTCGCGTCGCAATACCTGCTCCTCTACGAACTCTCGCTTCCCTTCGGTCTCGATCTCAACAACCGCATCGACGTCTCCAAGTCGGCAACGCGGATGACGGTTACCACCCGGACACTTTCCACCAAGGAAGTATTGAAGCTGGACGCGCGCGCAACAACCTGGCTGGCGGAAAACACGCCAAACTTCTCCCGCGTCGATAGCACGGGCGCATCGTTGATGTTCGCGCATATGGGCCAGCGGAACATTCGCGCGATGCTGATCGGAACGGCTGTCGCCTTTTTCGTCGTTGCTCTTCTTCTTGTGGCGGCATTCCGTTCGCTGCGAATCGGACTGATCAGCCTCGTGCCAAATTTCGCTCCCGGATTGATGGCGTTCGGACTTTGGGGCCTGGTCGTGGCCGAGGTCGGCCTTGCGCTCTCGGTCGTCATGGCCATGACGATCGGCATTGTGGTGGACGACACCGTCCATTTTCTCAGCAAGTATTTCCGTGCACGGCGGGAACTCGGCCATTCGCCGGAAGACGCGGTGCGTTACGCATTCCGGACCGTCGGCGGGGCATTATTCATGACCACGGTCATACTTGTGGCCGGATTTTCAGTGCTCGGCCTTTCCGATTTCCTTCCGACCGCGCAGATGGGGCAACTGACGGCAATAGTCATCGCGCTTGCCCTGGTGTGCGACTACCTGTTTCTCCCACCTCTCTTGATGACGGTGGACCGGCAGCGATACGCAAAAGTATGACCAGCGAGAGGGACGCTGGACAGGCAAGGGATACATCCGTCTCCGCATACTACGCGGATATGACGGACTGGCTGATAAAGATCACCGGCGACTTGCGGACAATTCATCACGGGCTTTGGGGAGGGGCCGGTATCGAGACCGAAGCGGACGCCCAGATGCGCTCCATTCATGTCCTGGTCGAGGGATGCGGCCTCGGTCCCGGGAAACGGGTGCTGGACGCCGGTTGCGGCCTTGGCGGCCCCGCGGTCGCACTGGCGAAGGAATACGGCGTATGCGTTACCGGTCTAACCAACTGCGAACCCCACGTTGCCGTCGCGACAGAGTTCGCCGCCCGGCAGGGCGTGGACCACCTTGTCGAATTCCGGCATGGCGATTTCATGGACATGCCGTTTCCCGATGCGTCTTTCGACGTTGTCATCAATCAGGAGTCTTTCTGCTATGCGCCGGACAAGCTTGCCTATCTGCGGGGCGTGAACAGGGTGCTCAAACCGACCGGGAATTGGCGGATGACGGACTCTGTACTCAGCGGAAAACCGATGTCCAGATCCCAGCAAGAGGTCTTCGTCTATGTGCAGCGGGGGTACCGTATACCGCCCTTTCCCAGTTTGAGCGAAGTGATGGCAACGCTCGAGCAGACGGGGTTCGAGGAACTTTGGGAGCGGAACCTCGACGAGGAAGTGTTGCCGGAAACAGAGAGGCGCAGCAAATGGTGGAAGATGGTGGTGTTCCTGACTCCGCCGCCCAAGCTGGGAGACCTGTCCCTCCACGAGTTCATGCAGGCGACGGTTGATTTCGGTCGGCTGCTTCGGGAAGGCGTGTTCACCTACCGCCTGATTTCGGCGACGAAGCCGGGATAGGTTCGTCGGCCAGGAAACTCCTAACCGGAGCAATTTGCGCTGTGGCGCCAGCGGGACAACAGAAGGAACACGTGGGCATTGACGCGGCTCCTGCCTTCGCCGTCAACCACAATCGCGAAATGGTGAATCCGCTGCAGGAGCAGGAGAAGCCCGGATCGTCCGAAAAACGGTTTTGCCGCAAACGACCAGTTGTTCAGTTCCGGCAGATTTCCGGGATCGGCAAGTCCTTCCTTCAGCAGGCCGTCGATCAAACCGGTCCAGCAGTCCCTGTCCTTGAACCATCCCGTGTTGTCACGGATCGTGGCTGCCGAATATATCTGCAGTTCGAGCGGCGGCCTAATCCCGGCCGGGGTGACGTCGAACTGGACTCCAAGTTGCATTCCGGCAATGGCGCCACGTGCCTCGAGCCGTGCCAAGGCCGAAATTACCGCTGTTTCCCCCCCGCTCCAGCCGGCACAGTTCAGAAACGCGATGGCGGAGTCTGCCCCGACAAACCCCAACACGGTAAGGCGGAGCGCACCCTTTCCCGCCGGAGAGGCGCCGATGGCACCGATGCGCGTGCCGGGACCCATTGCACGATACGTGCGCTCCAGATTTCGGTGGCGGTCCACATGCGATTCCCTGCCGGTAGCGAAAGCCATGGCGTCACACGCCAACGTGAAATCCTCCAGTCGGCCGCCGGAGTCGTCGCCCTCCAGCGTCGGCCGAACGGGGTACAACAGCACGCTCGCCTCAACTTCCTCGCTCTCCAGCGAATCGATGCTGTAGTGCAGCACCACCCTGTCGCCCACCACGCGACGCAGCTGAGAATTCTCCTTGCCCGTTTCTTCAAGGAGGAAAGCAGCAGCGACCGTTTCCGGGTCCGGACCGGCAGACAAATTCGCCGCCTCGACCAATGCCGCCGACCGGGTGCCACCCAGCACCGACACCTCCAGGCAAACGGCCGGCGGGGAATCGTCAATCGGAAAGCCAAGCCACGTCGGAAAGCCTGCCAGGGTCGGCGGCAGTCGGCGTGCACGCGCCGTCAGTGCCTTCACCTCCGCGTGGCCGAACAGCGACGGGGAAAAGGTGCCCGTCAAGCGATCCAGAAGCTCTCCCAAAGACCCGGCTTCCCGGACGAGGCAACCTTCATTGGCGGACCACTCGTCTTCAAAGCGCATGCCGGCAGCCCGGCTTGTCGAATTCACCTGATGATTTGCCAGAATTCCTCATGTATTTTCCACGTGGAAAAGCTGACGACGCGGGCAGCGACCGCCATGGGGCTGCCCGAATCACGGGTGCTTCGAGGAAGCGGCGTTCTCCATCGCCGCCTCCCGTCCTACAGGTAACCGACGGCACAGATGGTCCGTACCCGCGGCATCGAGCATGCTCAAGAGCGGCGATGCCTTCCAGGATTCAGGCATGTCCCGAAAATGCCGGAAAGAGATTTTCCGGAAAAGGTATTTGAAGCGTAACCGAAGGAAGACCCAGGCGGCGCGTTGCCGGAGAAACCTGTAACGTTTGGCGAGCTCGTCGCCGGGAGACATCCGGGCGATCCGGCGCCCGGGCTTCACGGTCACGTGTCTGGCTGCCGGTCCGCGGCCCCCGCGAACATGGGAACAGCCCTGACCGTAGCATTGGGTATAGCCATCGATACCACGTCCGGAGAAGGTTCGCACGGATGCGCCATCCGGAAATTAAGCACGCGTTGTCGTCTTCGCGCATACTGCGGGGTAAATTTTCAGGGGATTCAATCGACTGGGATGCGTACCGCGGGATCGGCATGTTCATTCTCTTTGCTGCTGTCAGTTGCCGCCCGCCTCCGACCGGCGGTTTGCCGCCATCTGACCTGGCCCGCCGCCGCCCTTGGGGCGCATGCACATCATCAGGAAGAAGATATAGGCCTTTGCCTCTTCGACCTGGCCGCCTGTTATCGCCAGCTTGATGTGGTGTATGCCGTGGACCAGCTTGATCGGTCCGGACCTGTCGATCAGGGTGGTCGAACCCGTTGAACGCCCGGCCAGTTCTTCCAGCTTGTCGGAACGGGCATATCCGCGCTCGCCGACTCCATCGATAAGTGCCCTCCAAAACCGAATATCCTTCAGCCAGTCCTGTTCCCTGGCAAAGAAACTCAGTCCCAGCTTCGGGCCCACGCCGTTCCCGGTAATGTCGAAATGAAGGCCCAGATAGGCGAAAGCACCGCGATCCTCGAAGAATGACAGGATACTGCCGACGGACTTGGCCTGTCCGGGCCACCCCGTACGCACAAGGAACGTCTCCACGTCGCGCGCAGTCTTGAAGCCCGCCACCGCGGTCCGCATCGTCCTTTTCCGCGATGGAAACGTGCCGAAGGCCTTGATCAGCGTATCCGGTGGCATCACCAGGTAAAGCCGCTCCAATTCCCTGCGTTCGGCGTGGTCCGGCACCCAGCTCCCCGCGCGTACAACCGCATCGTGGACCACATTCAGTTCCCGCAACCGTTCGCGCCCGCCGGCCAGCGCATCGTCGACAGGATAGAGAAAGACACCTGGATCAGGCCGCACGCAACCGGGCTCCGAATCGATATCGAATTCGAGTAGCATCTTCCTGCCCACAACTTTGCGAAGCAGCGATTCCTCCCGGTCGGTCTCGTCCAGCAGTTCGGCAAGCCTCGCCGTCGATCTACCCGCACTGCCCGAACGCTGCCTGTCCTGGTAACCGGCCGCCGTCCGGCTGCCACCGACCAGCGTGACGCCGAAATCCGCGACACGCCGTGCATCGTGCAGCGGAATCTCGAAACCGAACGGGAAGCTCCCCAATGCCGCCGTCAATTCACTTGTGCGTTCCAGCAGCCGGTCCCATCCGATGCCATCAATGAGGCGGGAAGAGATCCGCGGCCGGATCTTCGCCAAGAGCTGCGCCATGGAACCTGCGACAAGCTCCAGGCGTTCCTCCGTGTACGTCCAGTCTTCACGAAACCTCATGGCGGGATACTATCGACATGCCCACGGCGGTGAAAGGCGGGACACTCGATCCGGGATCATCCGCCTTCTCGCGCCGCCATCTCGCCGTAGCCGGTGAATGCGGCTGCTGTTCATCAACCAATTACGGGGGCAGGATTCAATTCGGCCTCCGAAAGAGTGCGTTCGCGCCACCCCATCTCGACCGGCACGTCGAACAAGCGTCCTGGCGCGAAGCGTTGCCAGTAGTGACGCATGCCGGGCACGATCACCCGCACCACGGGCAGTTCAATGTCGGGGCGGGTTTGGTCGAGCACGAGAAACTCCATCCCCTTCGCTTCGACCAGCGCCCTGCATCTCTCGACGTCTTCTCGCAGGTCCGTCGTCTCGGGTACGGTGTAATCGGACTTGCCACGGGGTGCGGCACCTTCGGCCGGCGCAAGATAGGGATGGTCGGCCAGCGTCGCATTGCGCCACCACGACAAGCACTGCGGATCGTCGACCTGGTAGCCGGCGCCACCCGGTCCCGTACCTTGAACCCAATTCAAAAACTGGTTCAACTCGCACACTGCCCTTAGCGCCGCGATGTGCGGGTCCGTATGCGCCCCGGCTCCATAGATGATGTCCTCCGCTTCCTTGTCAGTCCGGCGCGACAAGGCGACGAAAGCCGGAATGCCGAAATCACTGGTGACATCGAGCATCCACAGGTCGCGGTTCAGGCCGCGATAGTACTCGCATGCGGTCGTGAGATAATCGTCACCGAAACTGTCCAGCGCCACGGCAGGCCGACGCAAGCGGTTGTACCACCAAACTGCGAACGCATCGCGTTCCACCAGCTCGAAGAACCCCTGGAGGATCGCTTCTTCCAGCGTATTGCCGGCGGCGCATCCGTTTGAATCAGCGACGAAATCCCCAATGCCCCGGCGATCGGCCGATTTGCCGTAATAGAGAAGGGAAGTCGGCAGAAACAGGTGAAGGCCCCGTGTGAGCGACCACACCGGCGACCAATCGATCACTGCGTCGGGATCGAAACGGGGAGGAACGACGTTGTAGGGGTGGCCTTCGGCGTTGATGCGCGTCGCGTGTTCCAATTGCAGGTCGCTGAAGAGCTGGATGTCATTCGGGTGAATCGCATACGGCTCATCCGCGCCCGCGAAATCCGAGAAGCGTTTCGGGATGCGGATCTCGTCGCCGTGGAACGCCCCGGAATACCGTTCCAGCGCCTCGCAAAGTGCGCTGGCCTCAGACTGCTGCGGTGTCCTTCCCTTGCCCGCGCTCTTCGTTCGCAGACTGAGCCGAAGCACACTCATGCTTCTGTTCCGGAGTGCGATGTTGCTGCCGGCCCAATGGACGTTCAGCCAAGGGTCGGTTGCGCCGGACGTGCGCCTCACCCATGTCACCACGCCGCTGACGGGGCTTACGAGGTGCCGGTATCTTGCAAGCGTCGCTTCCGGCGAAACGGAACGCAGGCCGCCACTGTTGCGAACGGCCTTCGGGCTGGTGCCCAACCGCACCGGCACCGGCTCCCTGTCGGCGCGGTACAGCGATTCTTGGCCACAGGCACGACACTGCGGACGGCGCATGACCAGGTGGCGCGCAGACGTCATGTCCGTGGCGTCCAGCGAAATCGAATGCTCATGGATCGGCGTACGTTTTCCAAGCACCAGCCACTTGTAGATTTCCAACGCCGCCAGGCCGAGAGTTGCGTCCAAGACGGCAGGCTCGGCAACCCGTGGCGTCAGCAAAGCGCCATCGCCATTCAGATTGCGCAGGAAATTATGGACCTCCTGATGGCCGCGCAGGCGATAGACGAGACATGCCCAGCACGGACCCTGTTCCCCGGGCCGAAAAACCGGGCCGAAAAGTGGTTGCGAGCCGCTCGCCCTGACCAGCATCCAAGGCGTACCTGACGCAATCTGGCGCTGGTTGAACCCCGCATGGCAATCGTCCAGATAGTCATCGCAAACGATGACCGAAAGCGTGGGCGCGACTTCGCCCACTTCCACACCCATCGCCTCCAGGCGCGCAGCAAGCATCGCGCCATGGCCGGAAACGGCCACCGTCGCCTCCGCCAGGCGCTCCTCGGCCCAACGCGGCGAAACGCCAAGCGAAGAGAAAAACGCCGCCCGACCGCGGTCCATCGCATATTCGCCCGAAACGATATAGCCCTTGCGCGCAAGCGAGCGGAGTGCAGACGTTACGGCGGACTCCGAATGTGCGCATTCCAGCGCACTTACGATGTCCCTGACCGAATGACGGCCGTCGAGTAGCGGCAACAGATCGGGGTGGATGCGGCCGTGAAGCAGCGTGTTGAAGTTTTCGGAAACCAGAAACACCTGCTGGTCGTCGACCGGATGAAATTCGAAGTGCGGCGCCAGCTTCGGCTTATCGATAAGGGCGGAGTCGGCGGCGGTCTTTCTGAGTATCCTGGAGAACATCATTTTGGGGGCACGGCGAGTTAACGGATATACTCTCCATTTGCGCCCGCATGGGAAAACACGATCTGCCAGAGCTGGCTGGCGCCCGATCGGAAGACACCCGCAAAACTCAGAAGGTAGTATTGCCACATCCGGAACAAGTTTCGGTCGTCGCGGTGTTCGAGCTGATCCCAGATGGCGCACAAGTTCTCATGCCAGCACATGAACGTGCGGTCGTAATCCGGAGTAAAGCAATGCCAGTCTTCCAATCCAAGCACACCTTCCGCGGCCGAGACGATTTGTTTCGGTGAAGGAATATGTCCACCAGGAAAAATGTACCGGTCGACCCATGGGTCCGCCTTGACCGCGCTATTCTCGCTACCGGCGGTCTGCGCAAGGTGCAGACCGCCGGGGCGCAAGCAACGCTGCACGGACTCCATGTACTGGCGATAGTTCCTGCGTCCGACATGTCCGAGCATGTCGATGGAATAGCTGCGGTCGAATTGCTCATCGACCTCGCGATAGTCCTGGAGGCGTATGTCCACCGGCAGGCCAGCGCAAAGTTCCCGCGCCGCGTTGAATTGATCCGGCGAAATTGTGACAGCGACGCCGGAGACTCCGTAACGCTCGGCGAAATAATGAATCGCGCCGCCCCACCCGCAACCGATATCGAGAATCTTCATGCCGGGTTCGAGGCCCAGTTTTCGGGCAATCAGGACCAGCTTGTTTTCCTGCGCCTCATCAAGTGTCTCGGCACCTGACCAGTATGCGCAGCTATAGATCATGCGCTTGTCGAGCATGCCGCGATACAGATCCCGCCCGACCTCATAGTGGGCCGCCCCACCCGCGAAATGCGACGCGTTCCCCTTTGGATTGATCAGCCGCGCGTGGGCCGCGCGGACGATATCGCCAGGGCGGAAATGCGATTTCAGGTCAATGCGGCTGGCGCGGCAAACCAACTCGTCCAGTTGTTCACAGTCCCACCAGCCATCCATGTAGCTTTCACCCACGCCCAGAGATCCGAAGGCAAAGATCCTCGGATATGTCTCTTCCCTGTGCACCCGCATGTCCCAGGGGCGGTCGCCGTTGATCCGGATATCCGCGACCGCCATAAGCTGCTCAAATCTCTTTCGGAAATTCGAATACGCCACCCTGAATGCCCCATGGCCGCCATTGTCGCCGCCTAACACATCGTTGATCTGCGGACAACGGCCCCGGCAGGGTAACAGTGAGCCCGGGCGTTGCGTCCGCACTGAAAATCCGGCGAGGTCTCGGTTCGCCGTCACGCTCCTTGACGGAATATCGGAGTTGTCCTCACCGGTGCGCGGTTCTCGGTTCACCTTTTCCTTCCGGTGTTCACCGGCATCAGGGCGCCATCCAGGCAGGGACGTTGACAGGCCGGTCATCCGACCGGCCCGACGCCCCAAGGGACGGGAAGCATCAATGGACCGCGAAACGCCCTGCCGCCAGATTCAACGCCGTCCAAAAGACGGGAATCAGGGAAGCGTTCGAACGACATCGGAACCGCACCCTCGGCGATAAGAGACCTGCTCACGGCGCCACCGGCAAGAATCGAACACGAACCAAGGACGAGGCTGCGGACCGCGTCGCGGGTGGTGTCCTGGATATCCGGATTCTCGACCAAATCCTCATCCCGACTGTCCCAGCGAACTCGAGTAAAGTCACGGCCCCCGGGTTGGAGATCGCCACTGTCGATGGATTCCTCCCTGGTCACCTGTCGTGGTGACATGCCGATCGACGAAATCCGGCACGCGCACTCTTCGAATGCATTCCGCCAGTTCGCTCTCCCCTACAGGATCCCTTTCGGCTGATCCGGGGGGTGGGTCAGAGGAGCCTGCCCTTTCCGGCAATCACATCGAGCAGTTCGGTCCGGCCACCTGAGTTTGCGCGTTTCACGTTCGCAGGCACCGATGCCATCGGAAGTCCGAGGCACAGCTGGACCGGCAGCCGTGACAAGTCAGGTTCGGCCATGTCTGTCGGCGACCCGCCTTCGATTTGGGCGTCGATCAAGGCAGTGCGGTCATTGCAGAGGGACGAAATCGTCGTCGACTCCCGATGTGCCGGAGGTCACGGTTTTCGATTGTCAGGTATTGAGGCCGAAACTATCCAGACTTTTCCTCCGCTTCACGGCGAACCCGCGCGGCGTTGTCGCTTCACTCCCGCACCCGGGTCTGGCAGATCGCGGGAATCAAACCAAAGCATACTCAATTCGCTCTTAAGCAGAGCAAAGAAATATATGTTTATTAATTAATCATAGTAGCATTTTTTGTACATAAATTGATCATTATCCTGAATTTCTCGATCTCACCGGCAGCGATGCTATGGGGACTTCTGGACGTCATCAACGCTTGCGTGCTCGGAGACCCCGTGTCCGGTGGTGCCCACGGGAGATCATCCATGACTGCCACCGGTACTGTGGCGAAGTCGAACGACCAGTTCCTTGCCTGAATCAATGGAAGAAGAAATGATGTCAAAACACGCAAAAACCTTGTCCTGCCTGCCCCTCCTTTTGCTAGCCGCATCTCCCGCGACGGCCCAAGGTGCGCCGGGAACCGAAGTCGCAGTGCATACGGTCTTCGTCCTCAACACGTTTCTGTTTCTCGTCAGCGGCTTTCTCGTGTTCTGGATGGCCGCCGGTTTCGCGATGCTCGAGGCCGGCCTGGTAAGGTCGCGGAATGTCACGACGCAGTTGACCAAGAATTTCGGCCTGTTTTCCATCGCCGCGATCATGTACTGGCTGATCGGTTACAATCTCATGTATCCGCTCGGAAACTGGTCGCTCGGAACCGACGAAACCGGAGGTTACCTCGGCGCATTCGGACTCGCCGTCCTTGAAGCCGTGGGCATCGGGCCCGAGGGTGCGGACGATCTGTCCTACGCATCCACGGGATCGGACTTTTTCTTCCAGCTCATGTTCTGCGCCACCGCGGCGTCGATTGTCTCCGGCACGCTCGCCGAACGCATCAAGCTGTGGCCATTCCTCCTGTTCACGGCATTGCTGACCGGTGTGATCTATCCCGTTCAGGCATCCTGGAAATGGGGAGGCGGTTTCCTGGATTCCCAGTTCGGGTTTCTGGACTTTGCCGGTTCGACCGTCGTGCATTCGGTCGGTGGATGGGCGGCACTGGTTGGCGCCATTCTGCTCGGTGCGCGAAAGGGCAAGTACCAGGCAGGCCAGGTAAACCCGATACGCGGATCGAACATGCCCCTGGCGACATTGGGCACATTCATTCTCTGGATCGGCTGGTTCGGGTTCAACGGTGGGTCTCAGCTTGCAATGGGAAGCATCGGCGATGCCGCAGACGTGAGCAGGATTTTCGCCAACACCAACATGGCCGCCGCTTCAGGTGCGTTGGTTGCAATGATCATGACCCAGTTCCTGTACGGAAAGGTCGACTTGACCATGGTGCTGAACGGAGCACTTGCGGGACTCGTGGCAATAACTGCGGAACCCCTCTATCCGTCGCTCTTCGGTTCCCTGCTGATCGGCGGCGTCGGCGGCGCCATCGTCGTCTACGGCGTGCCGTTCCTTGACAAGTTGAAGATCGATGACGTGGTCGGCGCAATTCCGGTACATCTTTTCGCCGGAATATGGGGAACGCTGGCAGTCTGGTTCACGAATCCTGACGCCACGCTGTTCGGGCAGGTCGCGTCCATCATCATCGTGGGTGCGTTCGTGTCCGCCGCGTCCTGGGTCATCTGGTCCATCCTGAAGCTGGCGATCGGTATCCGGGTTGATGAGGAAAGCGAGATCACGGGCCTCGACATGACGGAACTCGGCATCGAGGCCTACCCCGAGTTTACGACCTGAACCCTGACGCGACGATCCCGGGCGCACGGATGTGCCCGGGATCGCCGGGCAAGGACCGGACGCCGCGATGCCGCGATTCCGGCCAACCCGGTTCCTGCACCCAAAATGATCGTTGCCCGTCGCCGCAAGATCGTCTGGCCCCTGGGCGAACTGTTGCGGCGAATATGTCCCGAAACGAATTCGAGACACCGCTCGAAGGACCTTTTCAGGAAATGACCAGGACGGCGGCGCCGCTGGTGACGAACCAACGCCACCGCATGAGGCAGAAATTTCCGGGTGCGCCCATTTCATGTTGCATCCCTGGTCTGGATGCACCCCGCATGTCGACACGCCGGTTATTGCAATGGCAGCGGACACACTCTATACGATTCCGACTTTGCCGAGATCGTGTTGGCTTTTTCTGCAAACCCGAGGACCCGTAGCTCAGCTGGATAGAGCATTTGACTACGAATCAAAAGGTCGGGCGTTCGAATCGCTCCGGGTCCTCCAGCACCGTTTCCTGATCGACGACAGACCCTGTCCAGATTCCAGCCCGTTACTGGCTGGACGGAGCGGCGATCGGGCCGGAAGCTCGTCACCGCCGGAACATCACTCTTCCTCGAATTCCTCGCCGAGGATCCTGGAAACAGCGAAGACGTCCTTGTCGCCGCGCCCGCACATGTTCATCACCAGGAGATGGTCCGAAGGAAGGCCGCCTGCGATTCTTGCAACGTGAGCCAGGGCATGTGACGGCTCCAGGGCGGGAATGATACCCTCGCACCTGCAGCACAACTGGAACGCCTCAAGCGCTTCCGCGTCAGTTACCGAAACATATTCGACGCGCCCCGTATCACGAAGCCAGGAATGCTCGGGACCGATCCCGGGATAGTCCAGTCCGGCCGATATCGAATAGCCGTCCAGAATCTGCCCGTTCGGGTCCTGCAGCAGGTATGTCCGGTTCCCGTGAAGCACCCCGGGGCGCCCGCCCGTCAGCGAGGCACAGTGTTCCATTCTTTCGTCGACTCCCTTGCCGCCAGCCTCGACGCCGATGACCCGCACGGAGGGTTCATCCAGGAACGGATGGAAAAGCCCCATGGCATTGGAACCACCTCCTATGCAGGCGACCAGCGTGTCCGGAAGCCTGCCTTCCTGTTCCTGCATCTGCTTCCGTGTTTCGTCACCGATGACGCACTGGAAATCGCGGACCATTGCCGGATAGGGATGTGGCCCGGCAACCGTCCCGATACAGTAGAACGTGGTCTCCACATATGTCACCCAATCCCGAAGCGCCTCGTTCATGGCGTCCTTGAGGGTTCCCCTTCCCGCCGTGACGGGAATGACCTCGGCACCGAGAAGCTTCATGCGGAATACGTTTGGAGCCTGTCGCTCGACGTCGTG
>JAPOVX010000060.1:0-3919 GCA_026707935.1 Paracoccaceae bacterium | reverse complement strand
ACAGGCTGTCGCAGTCGCGACACCATGCTGGCCGGCCCCGGTTTCGGCTATGATCCGGGTCTTGCCCATGCGCCGGGCCAGCAGTACCTGTCCAAGCACATTGTTGATCTTGTGCGCACCCGTATGGTTGAGTTCGTCGCGTTTCATGTAAATGCGCGCACCACCGAAGTGATCAGTGAGCCGTTCGGCAAAATACAGGGGCGAAGGCCTGCCGACATAGTGGGTGCGAAACCGCTCCATCTCGTCCAGAAACTCCGGGTCGGTGCGAGCCCGCGCGTATTCCGCCTCAAGTTCAAGAATGAGCGGCATCAGCGTTTCCGAAACGAAACGGCCTCCAAAGTCCCCGAACCGGCCGCGCTCGTCCGGTCCGCTCCGATACGTGTTCAATCCCTCGGTCGCCATCATCCGGTTCTCATTCATCCCGTTATCCATCCATTACCGGCAAGGGTTTCCGTCATCCGTCGTTACGATCCTGAAGTCTGATCGGAAAGCGCGCCGGCCAGACGAAGAAAACCCCTGATTCGGTCGCAATCCTTCATTCCGGGAGCCGATTCAACCCCTGACGAAACATCGAGTTGCGTTGCACCCGACAGCCGAACCGCATCGGCAATATTCTCCCTGGTCAATCCACCGGCCAACATCCATGGCAGGCGCCATTCCCTGTTTGCCAGGAGAGACCAGTCAATGACAATTCCCTGCCCTCCCGGCCGGTCCGAGTGTCTTGCCCGAGGCGCGTCAACAAGGAGCTGGTCGGCAAAACCTTCCCAGTCGTCCGCCCGTTCGACATCGGATTTCGCTGATATTCCGAGCGATTTCATGACCGGCAAGCCGAAGGTCTTCCCGATCGCTCTTGAGCGTTCCCGTGACTCGGAGCCGTGCAACTGGATCATGTCAAGCGCCACGGAATCGAGGACACGCCCGATATGCCCGTCGTCGGGGTCGACAAACAGCCCGGTGCGGCACACACCCGGCGGAACCCTTGCAGCAAGATCCCGCGCCTGCTCAACCGATACGTTTCGCGGCGATTTGGGGAAAAACACGAACCCGACATAATCGGCGCCAGCCTCAACGCTCGCGTCCAGCGATGCCGCGTCCGACAGTCCGCAGATCTTGACCTTCATCGCGCGTCCTTTTCCAGGAGTTCGAGAACCTCGTCCTTTCCCCGAACTTCCCCGGACCTTGACCTGAGGTCTTCGACTTCCCGTTCCAGCCGCCGGATTTCGCGTCCACGCTCATTCGCCTGCCGCCGATGGCGATGACCGCGAAAATATTCGCGGACCGCCCCTGCCGTCAGCCCGACAATCACCGCACCAAACACGATCACGTACTGCGGAACCAGGTAGGCGCCCGTGAACCCCAGGATGTCCCCGACACCCTTCGGGAACAATCGGAACGTGACAATGTCGCGATTGACGAGGCAAAGCATGACCAGGAATGCTGCAAGGACGACCAGGACGACGATTCGAAGGAACTGGATCATCCGATCTCAACCCGCCATCGGGTATCGAATCCTCTACTCCCGGCCGTTGAGGCGATCCCTGAGCTGCTTTCCGGTTGCAAATACAGGTACGTGTTTTTCGCTCACCTCGACAGGTTCGCCCGTCCGGGGATTACGGGCTTGGCGCTCGCGGCGATGCCGAACGGCAAATGTTCCGAAACCACGCAATTCGACACGGTTCCCTTCGGTCAATCCGGAGACGATTTCATCGAACACCGTTGTTACCGCGCGTTCCGCATAATCTCTCTTGAGACCGAAATCCCTGGCGATCATCGTGATCAAATCGGACCTCACCATGGAAGCTCCCCTTCCTGACTGAAAAAACACAGGAACCGATTACCAGATTACACGGCAGGCGTATCTCCGTAAAGGATTTCGGTAACGGCAAGGTACATCGAATCTTCGCCAGGGTGTCGTACGTGCGGACGACCGCCCCGCCAGAGAGACCGACTCGTATACCGCACGCCCGAAAGCGTCTTGACCCCAATGACGGCGAACGAGTCGCCCGTGTCAATCGTCTTCCTTTTTCTGCAGGGCAGCACCAAGAATGTCTCCAAGCGACGCTCCCGAATCGGTAGATCCGTACTGGGCAACGGCTTCCTGTTCCTCGGCAATTTCGCGCGCCTTGATCGAGAGCTTCAGCTTGCGCCCTCCCCGCTCGATTCCGGTGACGAGAACGTCAATCTTGTCACCAACCGAATAACGGTCCGGGCGCTGTTCCGACCGATCACGGCTGAGGTCGGCGCGTCGAACAAAGGATTTCGCGCCCTGGTAATCCACGCCGATTCCGCCGTCCTCGATTGATGTCACGGTTACTGTCACCACCTCTCCGCGCTTCGGGCCCGAAACCGCCTTCACGAACGGGTCATTCAGCGCCTTGACCGACAGTGAAATCCTCTCCTTCGCCGGGTCGACGTCGAGGACGAGAACATCGACCGTGTCTCCCTTGCGATATTCCTTGATCGCCTGGTCTCCCGGGAGATCCCAGTCCAGATCGGACAGGTGCACCATTCCGTCGATGCCCCCTTCGAGTCCCACGAACAGGCCGAACTCGGTAATGTTCTTGACCTCCCCGGAGATTTCGCTGCCGGAAGGGAAGTTCGCCGCAAAGTTCTCCCACGGATTCCCCTGTACCTGCTTGAGACCAAGCGACACCCGCCGCTTGTTGGGATCAACGTCCAGAACCATGACCTGCACTTCCTGGGACGTCGACACAATTCGGCCCGGATGAACATTTTTTTTCGTCCACGACATCTCGGAGACATGGACCAGTCCCTCGACACCCGGCTCCAATTCAACAAAGGCGCCGTAATCCGTTATGTTCGTCACGCGTCCGGTATGGACCGTGTCAATCGGGTACGTTTCCCGGACGGACTTCCACGGGTCTTCCTGGAGTTGCTTGATGCCGAGGCTGATCCGCTGGTTTTCCCGGTTGATCTTGACGACCTGAACCTTGACCGTCTCACCGACGGTTACCACTTCGGACGGATGGCGAACCCGGTGCCAGGCCATGTCGGTCACATGGAGCAATCCGTCCACACCGCCAAGGTCCACAAAGGCCCCGTAGTCGAGGACGTTCTTGACCAGGCCTTCAACCACGTCGCCATCATTCAGGCGCCCGACGACTTCCGCGCGTTGCTCCGCGCGGGATTCTTCAAGAATCGCCCGCCGTGACACCACGATATTGCCCTTGTTGCGGTCGAGTTTCAGAATCTGGAATGGCTGCGGGATTTCCATTAGCGGAGTCACGTCGCGAACCGGACGGACATCGACCTGAGAGCCGGGCAGAAACGCCACAGCTCCGCCCAGGTCAACCGTGAATCCGCCCTTGACCCGGTTGAAGATCTTGCCGTCGACCTTTTCGGTCGCGGCATAGGCCTTCTCGAGCCGGTCCCAGGCCTCTTCCCGGCGCGCCTTGTCCCTGCTTATGACAGCTTCGCCACGGGCGTTTTCGACCCGCTCGAGATAAACCTCGACACTGTCACCTTCGGAAATCTCCGATGCCTCGCCGTGCCGCGCGAACTCCTTGAGGTCAACACGGCCTTCCATCTTGTATCCGATATCGATGATCGCCTTTTCGGCCTCAACCGCGATCACACGTCCCTTGACGACGGACCCTTCGGTCGGGGTATCGATTTCAAGGCTTTCCTTGAGGAGAGCCTCGAACTCCTGCATCGAGGCGCTGGCGGGCATTGTCATTGATGTTGTCTTCCTGGAATATGCGGGTTTGGCCACGCGACAGTCTGTGCGGGTCTTGGTACGGTATCCTGCGTTTTCGTTTCGGCCCCGTAGCGAATGGAGTTGCCAAAAAACAACAGAAGGGCCGGTTGTCTACCGACCCTGCCCATATCTTGCCTCAACAACTGCCATCGCCGTCGCGACTGCGGTCTCTATAGACATTTCACTCGTGTCAAGCAACAC
>JAPOVX010000106.1 GCA_026707935.1 Paracoccaceae bacterium | reverse complement strand
TCAATTCGAATCCTTTTCGCCTCTCAATTCAAGTAGCGTCGTGTACTGTGCAGAATGACATTTGGGAAGAATGTACGCCATGATTCCGGCCAATCTTCTTCGGGGATCGGTTCGTAATCTCTTGTGACGTCCCACATCCTCCCCCCCGGCGACGCCAATCCGGAGACCAGGATATGCCCGTCACGGCCGAAAGCCACGCTACCAAAGTTCTCCTTTCTTCCATCATCGAGCGTGCGGAGTTCGCGCCCGCGCTCCGCATCCCACAGGCGGACCGGGCCGCTACGGGAGCGGCTCGCGATGGTCCGGCCGTCGGGGCTGAAAGCCACGCTGTCGACCGAGTCCGGATGCACCTCCTCCAACACCTGTCGCAAGTGCCCGTCGACTACATTCCACAGACGTATGCGGCCTCCGTATCCCGCTGCAAGAATTCGACCGTCGGGGTTCAATGCGAGAACCTTGGCTGAATCCGCAAGGGAAGGGGAGAAAATCTGCTCTCGACCGGTTCCAACCTCCCAGATACGTCCGGTTCCGTCGCCGGAAATAGTAACTACGGTATCCCCGTCGGGGCTGAATGCGATGTCCGATGTTCCCGCCGCATGACTCTCTAGGACCTGAAGTTGTCGGCCTGTCGCGACGTTCCAGAGCCGTACCGTCCCATCTGCCTCCGCTCCGGTGGCAATGAAGCGGCCGTCACGGCTGAAGGTAATGTTCGTTATCGGACCCACGTGGCCTTCAAGCACGCTTGCTTCGAGACCGGTCGCCATTTCCCAGAGTCGCACCGTACCATCGATCGAACCAGTCGCGACAATGCGGACATCCGGACTGAAGGCGAGGTTTGAGATTTCGCCTTTCCCGCTTCGGTTCTCGACTACGTCCGGCGCATTCAGTTCCCTGCCCATCGACGTGTCCCAGAGCCTCACCCCGCCGTCCGGAGATCCTGCGGCAATGGCAAGACCGGAAGGGTCGGCCAGAGGGTAGAAACGGAGGAGTGAATTCCTGTGATCCGAGATACCCTCATCGAGTTCGCGCAACATCTTGCCGGTTACGGCATCCCAGATCCGAATGTGGTCGCTGGCAGCTGCAGCAACGAGGCGGCCATCGGGGCTGTACTCGACGACCCTGACCGAGGCATAGTCCCGAACGTCACGTTCATGCAGGAGCTTGCCGGTCGCAACTTCCCAGAACTCCGCTATGTGGTCGTCACCCGTTGCTATCAAACGCCCGTCCGGGCTGAATGTGATATTACTTGCATGCCTGCCCTCGGTATGAACGTTATCCAGAACGCGAAGCGTCCGGCCGGTTTCAACGTCCCAAATTTGTATGCCAAATCGATGAGTCGCGGCTATGGTGCGGCTGTCCGGGCTGTACGCGAAGGAGAATATATTCGATTGTCCCAAGAACGAACGGAGCACTCGTCCGCTTGCCGCGTCCCAGAGCCAGATCCTGTTGCCAAACTCAGTCTCAGGCAAGGCCGCAAATGTATGGCCGTCTGGACTGAAGCGAATGGACCTTCCTGCCCGTCCATGTTGCAGAATTGCCTGCCAGCCATGCGCCTCTTCAGGTTCCACCAGATACCCGTTGTGCACGAAGACGACATTGCCTGCGGGTGTCCTGACCCTGCTCCAGTTTCCGTCGCGGTCGAGTTCCTCGACGACGGTGCCCGAGGGGAGCGTTTCGACGATCCCGTACCCCGTGCCCGGCCCGGACCGGGCGTTGAGATTGAGGCCATCCATGACACGCCAGGCCTCGGCCGCAACTGCGGCATGGATGGTCGCGGCGGCAAGGACAAAACACATGAGCATTGCGAGCCCGCCTGAAAACCGGGACTGTCCACCCTTGTTTCTCATTTCATGAACTCCTCTCATGAACCGGGAAGGCTGAAGGCCGCCGGCCGGGGTAGGAGGAGTCGCCCGGCCGGCGGCCTCAGTCCCTAGCGCACCAGTATCGCGGCCACCGCCTGCGCCGTCTCCCCGTAACCCGGCACCATGTCGTCCGGGGTGTCGATCACCGACAGGTTGTACGCGTCAAGCGTCTGCCTCTCGCCCACCATCGGAAACAACTGCTCGAAGAACGCCCCTTCCGCTCCACCCGGCACCGCTGCTGCCTCCGAGGTGCACAGCGCCAGAAGGCTCTCGCCACCCGCAAGGCCCGCAGAGGCCATGAGAAGGTCGCCATCCCCGCCGGGGATGTGAACCGTCTCGCCCGCCGCAACCGGATGCTCGGGCCGCACCGTGTCCGCCGCCGCCGGAGCGCACATGCAGGACAATGCCCAAAGACATGCCAGGACCATTCCGTGCCGAACTGCCATCGCCAGTATACTCCGTTCCGATCCCCATTCCGGCCATATGCCTGGAGAAAGAATAGATGCCCGGGCGCACTCGGCGCAACTCTGTCAAATTCGGGACGTCATGTTATTTTCCGACAACCCCACAAAAATTGAGGAAGCGAGTCTTTCGCTCCAATTCTCTTGCCTTGAAAAACCCATGTTCAACCTGGGCTCCTTCACTTTCATGGGAAGAAACACAGTCCACACTTGCAATGCGTAATGCTGTCCGCAAAATGATCGTGGCCGCGAAGGCAAAGGTTGAAAAACAGGTTTAAATTGGCGGTGTTCGCCCTGCCATAAACTCCTCCCGTGATTACATGTGGTCAAATGTTGCAGCCCGCATAGGCTTTGGATGAAGCAATAGTCCAAGGATTTGGGGATTATGGTACGCGGCCAGGCGCACCTACACCCAAATGTCGGGAACAAACGAAATGACATTGCATGAGAACGCCAACGCGTCGCGTGGTCGGCAGCGTTTCTCGATATAGCATTTCTGTTTTGATATTCCTGGCCTCTGGGTTATCGGTTTTTCGAGGTTTTTCGGCGTGCCACGATGGGCACGACTGAGCGGGCACGGAGGCCCGGTTCAGGGAGGGAAAGCGACTTCTCCGGCGAACACCTGCATCAGGCGCTTCCAGTCGTCGAACATGAACCTGGCGGTCAGGACCTGCAGGTTCCGAAACATCCAGTCACGTGTGCCGCAGACCGTCCGGGCTTTCTGCCATTGCCTTTCCGCGAGGTCGCAGGCGGTGTGCATCGCGAAGGCCAGGAGGTTCAGGACAAGGAGCACGGAGGCGAGGATCTTCTCTCCAAGCCTGAAGTTCCGGTCGAGATTGTTTCCGAGTATTCAGAACGTTGAACTCGGCGTTCTTCACGCGCCATCGCGCACGTCTGCAGGCGAAGATGTCGGCGACATTGGTCCTGCTGACCGGCAGGTCGGAGACGAAGGCGGTTCTGTAGGTCACCTTTTTCTCGGCCTTTATCGGCATTCTCGTGACCCCCTTGCAACGTGTGTGATTGCGGGGCGCCGATCTCGCCACGGTGTACATCGATACCATCCGCTCTCGATTTGTCAGGCTTGCCGAGCGCATCCGGGTGATAGTGCGGAAGGTCTTGCCGTTATTCGCATCGGTGTTTCCATTTCAGGATGTGTTCGAGCAGGCGCTTGCCACCCTGCGCGCGGCACCCGCATGTGCTCCGCCAGGGTAACCGCGCACCCCACTCGAATCCGGCTTTCCGGCAGCGTCGTACGGGGTGCAATGAGGAGGGTTGTCCCAGGCACGCCGCCAGGACCACGGGGCGTTTGGAAAACGGTTCCGCGCACGGCAAACGGCATGAACATCGCACCAAACCAGCCTCGGTGCGTCACAGTAGCCGGTCGTCGCAATTCATGGCAGAAAACCGGCCTCATTGCCGATGTGGTGACGGATGCGGGATAACGGCGCGACTTGCATGATTCTACGCTTCCGCTTGACTTGAGCCCGCACTCAAAACTTCATCGAAAAACACGACGAAGGTCTGAAGCCATCCTGATGGGCCAAATCCACTACGACATCCTCACTTCCGTCAAAGGAGTCAGGGTTCTCCGGATGTTTTTCGTGTTTCGCTGCAAACCGTCTTCAATTGGGTCTTGTCTGGTTTCACGAGTCCCCGCCGCTGCGGCCAGTGGCCATGCCTTTATGGACATTCCTTTCATGCCATGAGTGACGCAATCAATTCTTGTTGCCGTCATTGGAGACGACCTGGATGCGGTTACTGCGCCCTGGGCCGGATTTCTGCTTATATGGCTCGCTTCCTCAATTTTTGTGGGGTTGTCGGAAAATAACATGACGTCCCGAATTTGACAGAGTTGCGCCGAGTGCGCCCGGGCATCTATTCTTTTTCCAGGCGTATGGCCGGAATGGGGATCGGAACGGGGTATACCGGCGATGGCAGTTCGGCACGGAATGGTCCTGGCGTGTCTTTGGGCATTGTCCTGCATGTGCGGTCCGACGGCGGCGGACACGGTGTGGACCCGTGGCGGCGGGGTGTTGCGGCATCCGCCGCCTGCGACGGTTTTGCCGGTACCTGAGGCGGTTTCGATGCGTGCGGAGTGCCGGGCATTGCCGTTTGCGGTGGTGGCGGTCGGGCAGGTCGTGCGGTTTCCTGTTCGCAGCAACCGGAACGGGTTTGCCCATCTCTTTGTCCGCAACCCCGACGGGAGCTTTTACCCTGTTGCGACCAACCGGTGCGTTGTCGCCGGGTGGTGGCAGCACATCCGCATGAACCGCGGCACGGAGCTTGTTGCCCTGCGGCCTGCTGGCCGGACCGATGTGACTTCCATGCCGTTCGATTTTGGCGGCGGTGCCGTGTCTGCCATGACCCTTGCGTCGGTCCTTGCGTCGGTTCCGTCGTCGTTCCGGACGCTCGTGCGGACTGATGTGGATGTATTGGGTCAACCGCCGGTTGGGCGGGCAATGCCTGGAAAGGAATGGTCCTGATTACCCCGGTACGAATGAAAATGGTCGTGAAAGCCCTGCTGGTTGGCGCGGCCGCCCTTGCGCCGGTCACGGCGGAAACCGCCGGAACGCCGGAGGTCTCTCCTCTTGACTGGAACCTGAAGCCGGAACAGGCGGTGGCGAGGACGGTGACGGTTCCGCAGGGGGAACTGTCGATCCGTCTCGGCATCGGCAACCCGCGGGGGCACTACAGCCTTGGCAACATGCTTGACCTGAGCGTGGAGAAGAACAGGGATGCCTATGTCACGGTTCTCAATATCGGCGTGGACGGGACCACGACGGTTCTCTACCCGTATCTTGACGGGACCGACAATCTGGTCAGGGCGGTTACGGCGAAGTGGATTTCGGGCGGGGACAGCGGCGGTGTCATCCGGTTTCGCGCCCCAGCGGGTACCGACCTTGAGAAGGCTTTTGCGCCGACCGGGAGGATTCCGCTGCTGGACCCGGACGAAATCACGCGGGTGACGGCGCGGCTGGGTCTGGCGCGATCTTCGATGTTCAACCTGGTTCCGGAGATGCGGGAGACCATCGACAGCAACACCGACGTGGTGGAATGGGCGATCGACACGATCACGGTGACCTCGGTTGACGGCCCGGTTTCGGTTGCCGAAGACGCCGGTCAGACGGTGAGCGTGAGCGAGCCGTTCGGCCTGTCGATCCGGACGGGCAAGCTTGCCTGTGTTATTGGCGAGCCGGTCCATGTTGCGGTCACGCCGGCACGGGCCTGCAAGTTGACGGTGTACAACATCGGCACCTCCGGTGCGGTGCGGCCCGAGCATCCGGTTGCGGCGGGCGGGACGGTTCACATCCCCGGTGGGGATGGCGACCTTCTCATGGCCTCGGTGAGCCCGGCGGGTGGAGAGAGCCTTGTGGCGCTGTGCGCCTCGGAGGCGGCCACGGCGCCGGGCGGAGCGGAAGGGGCGCTCATCGAGCAGTTGTTTCCGAGGGTGGGCGAGTGGGAGACGCTTGACGTGCACAACCTGCCTGTGATCGCCACCCCGGACGACATGGTGCCGGGCCACGGGGAGACGGCGCGGGCGGTGGCCGCGATACAGGTGGGCTAGGGACGGAGGCCGCTGGCCGGGCGGCTCCTCCTACCCCGGTCGGCGGCCTTCAGCCTTCCCTGCGCAGAAGAGGAGTTCATGAAATGAGAAACAAGGACGGACAGTCACGGTTTTCAGGCGGCCTTGTAATGCTCATGTGGTTTGTCCTTGCCGCCGCGACCATCCCTGCCGCAGTTGCGGCCGAGGCCTGGCGTGTCATGGATGGCCTCAATCTCAACGCC
>JAPOVX010000366.1 GCA_026707935.1 Paracoccaceae bacterium | reverse complement strand
GTTTCGACCCGGTTGCAGAGCGGCTTGCCGAAACGTTCTGGCCCGGACCGCTGACACTGGTGCTGCCATTTCGCCAAAACCCCGTCTTGTCGAAATCCTTCGCCGCAGGACTCCCCACGATTGCGATACGCGTCCCTGATCACGACATTGCTGCTGGCCTTCTTGCCGAGTGCGGTCATCCCGTGGTTGCACCGTCTGCAAACAGGTCGGGGAAAATCAGCCCGACGTCCTCGGCAGACGTGCTTGAAGAACTCGATTCGAGAATCGACGCAGTCATCGATGGTGGACCAACGGCATTCGGGCTGGAATCAACGGTTGTAAGGACTTCGTCGAACGGCCGCGCCATCGAGTTGCTCAGGCCGGGCGCAATTCCACGCGAAACGATCGAGCGCCTTGTCGAAATTCGTGTCGGCCGCCACTCTCCGTCCGATCTTCTGTTGTCCCCTGGCCAGTTGAAGTCACACTACGCTCCCGCCGTCAGGCTCCGCATGAATGTCGACGCACCCGAAGCGAATGAACTCTTTCTCGGATTTGGGGATACATATGGTCGCGAGAGGGACAATCTGTCCCGATCCGGTGATCTCGAAGAGGCCGCCTCCCGCCTGTTCTCGATGTTGCGACGACTCGACGCGGAAGCCCAGTCATGCGGAAAGTCTATCGCCGTGGCCCCGGTCCCATCCCATGGCATAGGGGCTGCCATCAATGACCGCCTGGAGCGCGCATCCCGGGCGTGATCGTCTCCGTTCGAAGACGCACCTGCGTCCAAAGATTCGGCAAGGATCTTCGCCAGCCGCCGACGCGGCAACAAGGGCCTCATCTCGGGCAGGAGCCGGAAACCCCGCTTCCGGTCATGTAATGTACGAACCCGAACAACCTGCAAACCTGCAGGAGGGGCCGTCCTCAGGCGCGGCCTCCCGATGACGACAGCAACCGAGGGTCAATGCCGATCTTGTCGAGCGCCGCCTGCCAAATTCCAGCATGGTCCGATTGAAACACGAGGTCCGCACTGGCTTCACAAATCAGCCATCCGTTTTCGCGGATTTCCTGCTCGACCTGGCCTGGCCCCCACCCCGAGTAACCGAGCGCCAGCATGCAGGAAGCCGGTCCCTTGCCCACGGAAATGTCCTGCAGGATGTCTACCGTCGCCGTCATCGAGAACTGGCTGTTGACCTCGAGCGTCGAGGATTCAGAACCGTAGTCCCCTGAATGCAGCACAAACCCTCGTCCGTAATCAACCGGGCCGCCGTAATGGACCGGCATGTCGACCGGATCGCCTTCGCAATCGATATCCAGTTGCTTGAGAAGGTCGCAAAACCGGATTTCACGGGTCGGCATATTGACGATCAGGCCCATGGCGCCGTTTTCGGAATGCGCACACATGCAAATGACCGCTCGTCGAAACCTCGGATCAAGCATCCCAGGCATCGCGATCAGCATCCGTCCAGTCAAATCGTCTGCGACCGCTTCAATTGTCATGAGTCCATGATTGTGCGTTCTGCCCGCCGAATTCAAGGGCAATGTTCCCGACTTTGCCCCGATTCCGGATTGGCGGGATTTTTTCGGGAGAACCTCATGCGTCGCACAGGGCATGACTCACGGCAAGTTCCGTTCACACGTGCCGCGGTATCCGTCCCGTGTCGCTGTTGTTATCTCCCGTTTGCGGGGTCTCGGACAGTCCCGACAGGATTGGAGCTTTCCCGATCAGATCGTTTCGGGCAGTTTCCTCAGCACCTTTGCCATCTCGGCAGCCGATCGCGCCGACTCGATGAGCACCGATTTCGGCGCCGTTGCCCATTCATCGGGATGCAGGCCCCGTTTTTCCCGGACATGTGCCAATGCACTATCCAGAGTTGGGAACATCTCCGGCCGGTTCAGATGAAGGTAGAGTGCGACAAGTGCAGTCGACCGACTCCGACCGCCACGGCAATGGACGAGGACATTCCCCTTGGCACGTCGAGGATAACTGGGCTTTTCCGGAATGGTCTGGCGAATGGCGCCATCAAGCAGGAGATAGGCAGCAAACATCATGCTTTCGGCATTCCCGTGTCCGTCCACCAATCCGAGCTTGAATACACGCACGGGTCCGACGCCATGGGGACATCTGTTTCCGCCGCCGGGCTCGACTGGATCCGAAACGTAGTTGATATCCAGGTTGATCGCACAATTGACGACAATGGTGATGTCATGCTTTCGCAGCAGTCCGAGATCACTGGCGGCTGCCGTCCCGCCAATGTAGATGCTGCACTTGTCCGGACCCAATCCAGTCTCTATCAGGCTGATAATCTCGTGTCTGAAAGCAAGATCGCCGGTTGAACCGGGGCCGGATTCATCGTCCTTGAACATTCATGACCTTTCAAATGCACGACACGTGCCCTGTATTCAAAGCTGGTTCACAACTTCCGATACGCGCCCGGGCACGGACCGGTTGACTTCGCCATTTCGAAAATTCGAAACAGGAAGTCATACCCGCCCGCGTGGTGATTCCGGCGTCGGCACCCGGCATGGTCCGAAACACTTCCATCCGGAATCCCGAAGTCATTTCCAGCCAGTCCGGCTCCGCCGGCTATCGGCGAACGGCTGTCACTTCACCGATTTCGCCCCGGAAGAGGCATCGCTGGCGACACCTGATCCGGTTGCCTGCGGCGTTACCGCTTGTAGCTCAACCGCCAGAAGTCCTGCCAATCCTGCCGCTTGTCGAAGTCGTCATCCCCCGTCGAGGCATTGTGCGGTGTCAAACGGTCGGAAAACGGGTTTACGCCCGATGCCTCCTCGGCGTGTCGTGGCACGGCATTGTTGCCCGACACCTTGCCGTCCCTGGTCATCGGCGAGATGCCTTCCTCCGTCATCATGAAACGCAGAAACAGTTTGGCCAGGTTCGGGCTCTTTGTGCCGACAGCGATCAGCCCGAAATTTGGGTTGGCGTAACCGATGTAGGGCTTGATATCCGCGCAGATCTCCATGGTGAGCTTTCCAGTGAGTGTGTCACGGTACTTTGCGGTGGAAATCAGCCCCATGAAAGGCTCATCCTGGCCCGGCGTACCAATGGCCTCGGACGCGGCAGAATCCGAGTCTGTCAAGAGCGGTGAATTGGAAGCAAAGGCCTGGACCCAACTCGCGGTCGCGCTCTGGGTACTGGTGTCCAATGCCTTGCCGTAGTGCATCTCGTATGCGTCTGCAACGGACTGATCCCAATGGGTCTCCATCTGGTTGAACCAGTCAAGATAACCCGGCTTGTTGAGCGGATCGCTCAAGGCAACCTTGCGGTTCCATTCGGGATCCGTAAGTGCCCAGATGTTATCCACCGGACAACTGTCGTATTTGTCGCTGTTGTAGGTCCAGACTGCAGGATCCCGGTAAACGACCAGAGGATCCCGGGAATCTTCCGGAATTGTATCCGCCAGATCGGGAGGCACCCAGCTCATCACGATTCCGCTCGGGACGACTTCAGCCAGCGTTGCGGCGGCATCCGCGGACACGATCACGTCGCCCACGATATTCCCCGACTGCGCCTCCCTGATTACCATTTCGATCTGGGCCGATGACGGCACCTTGGAACCGGTGACTTCAATCCCGTACTTTTCCGTGAATGCCGCAGCTGATGTCTTGATTTTCCCGGTACTTGCATAGGCCGTTATCGCTTCTTCGCCCCGGGCGGCTTCGATCAATGCATCCAGGTCGAATTCCCCCGCCGACAGCGGTGCAGCGAGCACCAAGAGGGCGAACGCACCAATGAAACCGTTTACTAGTCTGGACATGTCAGACACTCCCATATTGTCTAGTTGAACTCTCGGACTGATGCCTCGTCGCACATTGCCTCGACCGAACGTCACAAATTGCGCGGGCCTTTTTTGACAACGTGGCCTGCTCGCTCAGTCATTCTTGTATGAAATGCGTATCCCGTCAAGATCGAACAAATGAATCCGGGAGTGATCCACCTGAAAATACAGCATTTCTCCAACACTGAATTCTGGCGCTATGTTTGTCGAGACGAAGAGCGGTGAACCGCCCTTGTCCAATTCGACGATCCAGTTTCCTCCTGTCGGAAGGATTCCTGCAACATTTGCATGGCTTGTCAGGCAACGGGAGTCGCCCGATGGTTTGCTCACCGAAAGCCGGATTGATTCCGGGCGAAGACCCAAGGAACCGACATTGTCGATCCCGGGGAAAGACCCGGCCATGTATTCCCCCAAGGCCAGAGACAATTCCATGTCTTGATCGGCTGCCACCGGTACCATGTTTATCGGTGGATTGCCGACGAATTCTGCGACAAAAAGATTGGCCGGAGAATTGTAGATCTCATCAGGGCTGCCCACCTGTTGCAAGGACCCTTCGTTCATCACGGCAATTCGTGTCGAGAGTGTCATTGCTTCCCACTGGTCATGGGTCACAAAAACGATGGTCGTACCGAATTCACCATGAATTCGCTTCAACTCCGCGCGCATCTTCAGACGGAGCTTGGCATCCAGATTCGACAATGGTTCATCCAGCAAAAGGACATCTGGTTCGATGACCAACATCCGGGCAAGCGCAACCCGTTGCTGCTGACCACCGGACAGTTGCGACGGATACCGATCCCGAAACTGCTCGATGCCCAGCGTTTCCATGACAAATCCGACGCGCTCTTCACGTTCCTCTGCCGGAACCTTGCGCAAACGCAGCCCAAAACTGACATTTCGCTCGACGGTGAGATGCGGCCATAGTGCGTAGCTCTGGAAAACCAGTCCCGCACCACGCTGTTCAGGCGGAACGAAGATACCCTGGTCAACTGAATCCAGCACCCGGCCGCCGATCATGATTTCCCCGGCGCTGAGGTTTTCCAACCCCGCGATCACCCGCAGGGTGGTTGATTTTCCGCAACCCGAAGGCCCGAGCAGGCACATGAACTCGCCGTCCCGGACCACAAGGTCGAGATCCGATATTGCCGGGGCCAGGCTGTCGTATGACTTGCTGACATGGCTGAGTGTGATGGTGGGCAATCTATCCTCCCAGCCCTTCGGCGAGATTCGTCTTTGTCACGTTTTGGACTGCCAGTGTCCCGAAATAGGCCATGGCCGCGATGATCAGCACGACTGCATTTGCGGCTTGAGTGTAATTGTTGTCGATCAGCCGAAGGGAATATGTCGTCAACACATCGGTTGTGGGTACCGCCAGGACCACAAACAGGCTCAACCCCTTGATTCCCGAAATGAATGGCAAAAGCGTTCCGGTGACGAGTGCGCCTTTCTGGATCGGAATCACGATGCTCGTCATGCGACGCAGCCACCCGGCGCCGGTCATTTGCGCCGCTTCTTCGGGATCCTTTCCCAGCTGCATCATCGCGGAGATCCCTGCCCTCGAAGAGTAGGGCATCTGGTCCGCTGTCAATGCCAGAACAAGGATCAGGCCGGTGCCGTAAAGCGCAGGTATCGGCCCGCGCTGGACGGCAAACAACGACAGGTATGCGACTGCAAACGCGATCCCGGGCACGAGATAGGGAAAGAAAGTCACATGTCGAAGGAAGCTCGATATCCAACGCACCCGTGACCTCACGACCACGTAGCCGACGAGCAGTCCCAGAAGACCGGAGCATATCGATGCGAAACCGACAATTCGAAGCGTGTTCCATGCCGCCATCCAAAGATCCGGTGTCAGGAGGATACCGGTCCGCAAGGCGACCGTTTCGAGATTCCGGCCAATCCAATAATCCAGGGTAAAGTTCTCCAGGGAAAAATCAGCCGGGACCTTCATGACGGTCGAAAGCACCAGCACGAGCAGCGGGAAACCCACGGAAATCAGGAAGATCAGTGCCGCGAAGACGGTCGCTGGCAACCTGTAAATCCCCAACGGAGACTTGCGGCTCATTGCGCCCTTGCCCCCGACGGTCACGAACCTGCGGGATTCACGAACAAGGCGGGCATCGACCAACAGGGAAATGATGCCAATCAACATGATCGCCCCGGCCAAGACCGCCGCGACACCGCTCTGTCGGGACGAGATGCTGCGATAAAGCGACGTCGCGAGCACGTTGTAGTCGACCGGCAAGCCCAGGAGGTAGTTGACCCCGAATTCACCAATGCACTTTGCAAAAATCAGGATGGTTGCCGACAAAAGAGAGGGCAACATGAGCGGGAAAATGATTTGC
>JAPOVX010000135.1 GCA_026707935.1 Paracoccaceae bacterium | reverse complement strand
ATTCAATGCCCCGGGCTGCAAACGCGGCATAATCCGATTATCGGCATTCCATCTCTAATGCCGATATCGGCATTAGAGATGCGGTCGTCCCTTTCGGCATGTTTGCATCCAGTCGGACTGCGATTGCCGGAACGTCGCCCATATGTGCGCCTCGCATTCGGAGTGGAAGCTGTTACCTCCCGCACAGAAAGGCATCCGGACAATCTTCCCTGCTGCCAGTAGTTGTCGTGATTTCGCTGGCATTCGCAAACATTGCAGGAATACACGGCATTCCCAACGGGCACCTGGAACCGTTCTGGATGCACTCCATGATTCGGGGTCGTCAGTGTAGGAGCAGGGCGAGCCGGGCAACTGGGTTTGAAAGATGGCAACTGCCGGGATCAGTATCCCTTCTCGAAGTTCACGATTCCTGCAGTTTGCTCGCCTGACTCGAGGCGTACCGGTTTTTCTACGAACACTTTCAGATTCCTGTCGCGTTCGTCATCCGTTCCCGTCGGCTGTACGCTGCGTCAGGATCAGGTTGGGGCAGTCCCGGAACGGGTGATTGGGCACCAGAGGTTATTCGGCTATAACTGACTTATCCGGGCATGCGCGAGTTCACCAGGAAATTCCTGGATTTGATCAGCGGATTCTACCGGTCCGGTTCAGGACCGGCATGGACAGGGAAGCACGACTCCTGAACCCGGCGAAGTGACCGGTTGAGTCAGGTTTGGGCGTGCCGATTGCAGACAAGCCAGAACCGGCGGCTTCAGCTGAACGGGTTCAGACGGAAAGTGTGTTCGGGTGCGCATCGACTGATAGACGAGCAAGAATTTCCTTGGACTGTCCGTGGTTTCTTGTGTGCTGATCATGGCAATTGACGGGACCCGACGAGCCTGACTGCATGCGCTCATGGGGTACGTCATGGTCAGAGCGCGGCAACGTGCCTGACATCGTGTCAATTTGATCCCGCCGTTTGCGGCATTTCGCGGGGATACACCGGAACGACCCTAGATCGTGAGAATGCCGGTTACTTGATCGATGCGTTTATTTTGCAACCGACTTCTGGCTTCGGTGCTTGCCCGAAGAGGGTGGGTCGATTAAACGGGCAAGAGGCGGATACTGCCCTTCTCGTAGTTGCGATATTCCAGTCGCCGACACGTTTTTCTGGGGAGCTGGCTCTGTGGTTGGCCTTGGCCTTTCGCATCCGGTGCCCACCTGGCATGACCGGGCGTACGAGAAATATAACAGCCTCTACGGTTGAATTGGCGGTTCCGCCGAATTACCCCTTTCCGCGAAAACTGCAAGATCGGCTCCATGAACATCGCGGACAACAAGGCAAGGCTTCGGGAATCCGCACTTGAACGCCGCCGATACGCGGCAAGCAGGTCGGCAACCAGACGCGCCAATGAACGGTTAATTGGTTTCCTCGATCAGGTCGGCCAGGGAAGGACCGTGGCCGGGTATTTGCCGATTCGGTCGGAAATTGATCCCATAAATACAATGTCTTACTTGACAGAAATCAATTCGATTGTTTGCGTCCCCGTCGTTTGCGGTCCAGGACTGCCACTCAAGTTCCGGCAATGGATGCCAGGTATCCCGCTGATCCGGAACGCGTTCGGCACTTCCATTCCGGAAAGCGGGGACCTTGTTGAACCGGACTTGCTGATCGTACCGGTCGTTGCGTTTGATTCGGCCTGCGCGAGGCTCGGATACGGGGGAGGGTTCTACGATCGGACCCTTCAGATCCTGCGTGCCAAGCGTACCCAAACTGCCCAGTCCTTGGTTGCTGTCGGGTTCGCCTATTCTGACCAGGAACATCCTGCGATTCCGCGTGATGCACACGATCAGCGCCTTGATGCGATTGTCACGGACGCCCGATTGATTGTTGCTGAACAGTGAACGGAAGGCGAGGCCACGAAAGAGTCGCGGCACGACGATTCACCGACACCGACTGTTTATCGGCGAATCTGCTTGTTGTTTCCAAAGGGGAAACCTATCGGTGACCAATGAGATTGCTTTACCTCGGAGATGTGGTCGGAAGGGCGGGGCGGCGAGCAGTTCATACTGTTCTGCCTCAAATGCGCAGCGAACGGGCAATCGACTTCGTCGTCGTCAACGCGGAAAATGCGACGAATGGCCTCGGGCTGACCTGTGCACATGCGCGCCAGTTTTTTGATGCGGGCGCCGATTGCCTCACGCTGGGCGACCACGCTTTCGACCAGAAGGAAATGCTCCACGGCGTGGAGCAGGATCAACGGATCCTGCGGCCGCTGAATTTCGGGAAAGCAGTGCCGGGGCGTGGCGCCGGATTGTTCGAGACAGCCGACGGACGAAAGGTGTTTGTCGCGCTCGCACTTGGCCGCGTCTTCATGAAACCGACCTTCGACGATCCGTTTTCTGCTGTTGACGAGGCCCTCAGGACAGCACCTCTCAAAGGTCGTGCGGATGCAGTGATCGTGGATATTCATGCGGAGGCGACCTCGGAAAAAAACGCCATGGGTCACTTCCTCGACGGTCGCGCGTCACTCGTCGTCGGCTCACACACGCATATTCCGACGGCCGATGGGAGGATTTTGCCCCACGGAACGGCATACCTGACCGATGCGGGGATGTGCGGCGTGTACCAGAGCGTCATCGGATTTGATCAGGAGATTCCCCTGGGTCAGTTCAGGACCGGCGTGAAAAGGGGGCGCGCATCACCTGCTACCGGCGAAGCGACTGTTTCCGGCTTGATCGTGACGACCTCGGACGAGACTGGACTGGCGGTTTCCATTGAACAGATTCAGATTGGAGGGGTGTTTCGACGAAGCAGCGACTGATGAACGAACAGGTGTTTCTCTGGACAGCCCTTCTCCTCCTGGGTGCGGGTTGGGGTCTGACGATGCCGATGACCCGTATCGCCGTTTCGACGGGTCATGGTCATTTCGGACTGATCTTCTGGCAGCTTGTTTTTTCCGGAGCATGTTTGGCCGTGCTGGCTTTTGTCGGTGGCAGGAGACGGCGCATTCGGCCCCTGACCTGGCCCCGTTTTGTCATCTGTACGGTCATCGCGGTGTCGGGAACGATTGCCCCGAATACGTTTTCGTACCAGGCAGCAGTCGAACTCCCGGCAGGCGTCATGTCCATTATCATTTCGCTTGTTCCCATGTTCGCGCTGCCCATCGCGATTCTGGTCGGAAATGAAAAACCCAGGATTCTGCGAATGGTCGGGATCCTGTTTGGCGCGGCTGCGATCGTCCTGCTTCTCGGTCCCGACGCGAGCCTCCCAAACCCGGCCGCAGCGGGGTTCGTGCTGTTGGCAATGATCGCTCCGCTCTGCTACGCGGCCGAGGCAAATATCGTTGGGAAGATGGGGCTTGCCGGGTTGAATCCTGTCGAGGCGATCTTCTGGGCATCCCTGATCGGGATCATGATTTCCGTTCCGCTGACCGCCTTGACCGGTCACTGGATCGACCTGTCGCAAGTTTGGGGAGCCCCGGAATACGCGCTCCTGGGCCTGTCTGTCTTGCATGCGTTTTGCTATGCAGGGTACGTTTGGCTGGTCAGACGTGCCGGAACCGTATTTGCGGCGCAGGTCGCATACATTGTGACCGGATTCGGGGTATTCTGGTCCATTATCCTCCTCGACGAGAGGTATTCCGGCTGGATTTGGGGAGCCGTGGTTCTGATGACCATCGGGCTGGTCCTGGTGCAGCCGGGAAAACCATCAAAGGAGGGAAGAGCCTCCCGCGAGGTGACGTGATGCTGACGAACGAGGTGTTATGCGAACTCCTCTAACCATATCCCGGAGGTGTATCGTCGGATGATCCCGGAATTGCTCCCCGAGGCCTGGCACGTTGCAATCGCCTGCGCGATTGTTGCCTGCATGTTCCTTGCGTTTTTGTCCGAGCGTTTTCCCCCGGACGTTGTCGCGTTTTCGGCTGCGTCGGCAATGATCGTTTTGGGAGTTGTCCCGATGGATCGTGCACTGGGTGTGTTGTCCAATCCGGCGCCCTGGACCGTCGCGATGATGTTCATATTGTCAGGTGCGCTCGTGCGGACCGGTACGCTGGCGCTCCTGACGGGCTGGGTTAGCGCGCGCGCCGAGAGGCATCCGGTACTGGTTCTCGGCGTCCTTGCATGTGTCGTCCTCCTTGCATCGGCATTCATGAACAATACGCCAGTCGTTGTTGTCCTCATCCCGGTTGCGATCAAACTGGCGAAGACATTGGGAACCGCCGCGTCAAAGCTTTTGATTCCCTTGTCGTACGTCGCGATTCTTGGCGGAATGTGCACCCTGATCGGCACGTCCACCAATCTCATCGTAGACGGTGTTGCGCGCGCGAGCGGCCTTGAGCCGTTCGGGATATTCGAAGTCACCCCTCTGGCGGCAATTCTGGCATTATACGGGATTGTTTATATCCTCATCCTTGCTCCGGGGATGCTGCCCCACAGGGAGACCGTCAGCAGCATCTTGGGCGACAGACGACCGAAGCGGTTTTTCACGGAAGTCATTGTCTCGGAGGGCAGCACCTTGGAAGGCCAAAGGCCGCTTGAGGTCGCCGAGTTCCGGCACCAGGGCGGTCGCGTCATTGATGTCGTCAGGGGAGACGAATCACTTCGACGCGATCTTCCGGAAATCATGCTTCGGGAAGGAGACCGTGTCATCCTGCGTACGGCCGTCGGAGAACTCCTTGCATTGAAACAGAGCGCTGTTTTTACTCTATCAGTCCCTGACGCCGTATCATCTCGTGAATCCACGACCGTTGAAGCCTTGATCACGCCGGGTTGCCTGTTGGTCGGGAAACGCGTGCGTGCCCTTCGGTTACGCCGCCGTTACGGTGTCTATCTGCTTGCCATCCATCGAAGGAACCAGAACCTTCGCGGTCAGCTCGACGATTTGGCGATCCAGGTGGGCGACACGCTCCTTCTTGAAGGCGCCCCCCAGGATATCAGGCGTCTTTCGGACGAACAGAATACGGTCGATCTCGTTGAACCTGACGTCAGGCCATACAGGAGGACGCACGCGCCCTGGGTTATCCTTGCGCTTGGTTGTGTTGTCGTCCTGTCGGCGCTCGGAGTCGCTCCGATCCTGCTGCTGGCGATGATTGCCGTAGCCATCGTGCTGTTGAGTCGGTCTATCGAAGCGGACGAAGCATTTGGTTCCGTCGATGCCAGGCTGCTGGTTCTCTTGCTGGCAATGCTCGTGGTTGGCACAGGCCTCGAGACGTCCGGTGCAGTAATCCGAATTGCCAATGTGATTTCACCGTACATCAGCGTGCTGCCAGCATTCTTCATGGTCTGGGCTATCTATCTTCTGGCGTCCGTTCTGACTGAATTGGTTTCGAACAATGCTGTTGCGGTCATGATCACCCCGGTCGCGATAGCGTTGGCCCATTCGCTTGGCGTGGATCCACGTCCGCTCGTCGTGGCGATCATGGTCGCTGCTTCGGCCAGCTTTGCAACTCCGGTGGGTTACCAGACCAATACCCTGGTCTACGGTCCCGGAGGGTACAGGTTTACCGATTTCGTTCGTTTGGGACTGCCGCTCAATTTGACTATTGGAATACTGGCGAGTTTCCTGATCCCCTTCTTCTGGCCACTCAACCCCGGCTGACTCGCGCGCGATGTCATGTGTCAATCCGTTCGTTCATGCGTGACGGAATCATGTGGTTGTGTGGAGGAGTAACCGAAAACTCTGGTATGGTCTGAACGCAGACCTGGCGGCGTTCGCCATGCGTCAATGATCGCCCCGCTCGAAGGTGGCACCAAGGTTGAGCCGAAGGAGTCGGTTCCGGTTGAGGGAACGGGTTCCGAACCCTGCCCACGTCTCCCGGCGGACCGTTCCGATCAAGCACGTTGCTGCTCCCATTTATCGAACGTTTGCTTCAACAGGTTTTACGGCTTTTCGGAATCTTCACCAGAAAGTGCGATTCGCTCGTTCACGCCTTCCCCGCACAAAATGGAACGGTGCCGGTAGAACAGTCGCATCACGAGTTCAAACGACGCGAAGGTTGAACCGCTCGTGAAAGAAACGAAAAGGGCTTATTTAGATGGGTTGACAGTGCGATTACGCTGCCAGTTTCCGATCGATTTCACTGGTCGCAGGGATTGGGAACATCTGATTCGGACCCTGGATGATTCCTTGACAAATCAGGCAATTCGTGCGATGCGCGTGTGACGGGAA
>JAPOVX010000164.1 GCA_026707935.1 Paracoccaceae bacterium | reverse complement strand
ACGCAAAAGCGCGGCAAATCGCCAGAATTCCGCGCCTTTCCGTAGCCACCGACAGATCGCGTGTCATCAGGTGGCAACTGCCCGACAAATGCCGGGAGGCAGCCGGTGCTATCGGCGAGTCCTTCGTTTCCGACGATATCGAGGATTACGACGTCGACCCGTTCGAGCTCGGATACGGTTTCCATGTCGGCTGGAAAAAGAGCGACTTTATCGGCAAGGATGCGATTGTATCGATGAAAGACGCGCCCACCAATCGCAAAAAGGTCACGTTCGAGTGGAATCGCGAGGATGTCCTCAATGTAATCGCATCGGTTGTCGAGGGCAGGACACCTTACAAATGGATTGATTTCCCGATGCTGAACTATCCCTCGTCCAGCGCGGACATGCTTTTGCAGGACGATGAAATGGTCGGGATGAACATGTTCACCAGCTTCGGCTGGAACGAACGCTGTGTGCTGTCTCTGGTTGTGGTCGATCAGGATATCGAGGTGGGAGATGTCCTGACCTTAAAGTGGGGCGAGCCGGAACCGATGAAAATGACTTCGACCGAGGCGCATCGACAGGCTGATATCCGGGTGCGGGCGTCTCCGTGTCCCTTTGCCAATGAGGCGCGTGAGAACTACGCGGAAAGCTGGCGGACCAGATGGGCCTGAAGCCTTGGATAACAGGACCCATGCCGAGCATGCAACACGCTCGGCATGGGCGCGTTCCGGTTAGGGAAAGTTCCGCGACGACCAGCAGGTTTCGGTCGGGGATCGGCAAGGCGTTATGGGTGCCGCCACCAAAAGGCGGCGACCAGGTGCGATGGACGATCAGTTCGGGATCGTACAGGCCCGAGACGCCGGTGATGACCAGATCGCCGTCGTGCCAGGCATCGTTGGCGGTATCCCCATGCACGACTGCATGGTGCAGGTCCTTGCGCGCCAATCTTCTGACAGCTCTTCGTACGCCCCGGCGTTCATGTCCGGTAACCAGAAGCGTCGGCTTCCTTGGGGTTGGCTGGGTCCCCCACGTCGGAGGTGGCAAAGATGTCATTATCGAACCGGCGAGCGGCCCGGAGGCACTGGCCCACCACCCGCCCACATACAACAGGCGGTGAATTCCGCCGCCTTCGGCGTCCACGAAGCCAATCTGCCGGAGTTCCGCGGGATTCGAGATATCCAAGATTGCCAAGCCCGTTGTTAGTTCCGTTACTTCGAATGCATCTTGGCGGCCCTGCCGACCTTCTTGCCCAGCGTGCATTCGTAATGCCGGGCTTCGACCTGAAGCCCCTCGGCCGCAAACATGTGCTTGGCGTTGATCACCATGAGCAGGTCTTCGTGGCCCAGAAGGTGAATGTTCCAGATGTTGAACGGAGCAGGGACACAGGCCACTGGCTTGGGATTGCGCTGGTCTTGGCAACTTACGACACTGAACCCGTCCGGGAACATGTTCCCGATGATCGCATGTCCCTTGTTCACCATGAACTGCACCCCGCATTGCCGACCGCACTGACCCGAATTGCCGAGCGGTTTCATGTTTCTGGAGGGTTCCTCCGGTGCGGGAAGATCGTACGTGTCAGGCTGCGCGCAGCTCCTTGTCGAATAGCTCCCGTAACGCGGGCGAAAGCCGGCTGCGGGTGAATTCCACTTCGGTGCGCACCGTTCGGGCAAAGATCTCGCGGGCGTCGTCGTCGAGTTCGGTGATTTCGACCCCCTGGCGGTGCAATTCGGCGCGGCAGATCACGTCCTCCTCCTCGGCAAACCGCCTTTGCGCTTCCGACGACCGGTCTACGGCGCGCTGAAGACCGGCACGGGTCGCGGGGTCGAGACCCCCGAGGCATTGGGCGTTGAAAAGAACAAGCGTTACGCCAAGCAAGTGCCGCGTCAAGAGGACGTGACGGTGGGTCTTGTGGATCCCGAAATTCAGGATGTTCGTGAGCGGGTTCTCCTGCGCGTCGACCCGGCCTGTCATCACGGCCTCGGGCAGGTCGCGCACGTCAATGAACACAGGATCAAAGCCAAGGGCGCGGAAGACGCGTTGATGATCTTCGTTGGCAAGTGTGCGGATCTTCAGGTTCGCGCAATCGCCCGGGCTCTTGATCGGGACCGCGCTCGAGATGTGGCGGAGGCCGTTGTCCCAGTAGCCCAACACTTCGTACCCGGTGGCTGCCGCCACTTTGCACCGCAACCGATCCCCGAGTGCCCCGTCGAGCAGCGCGTAGGCGCGACGGCGGTCGGGGACGACGAAATGCTGGTCGAAAAGGCCGAGTTCGGGAACGCGTCTGGCCAGGTAGCTCGACCAAAAATAACACCCGTCCAGATCGCCGTTTTCGGTCAGCGACAGCAAGTCGGCGGCCTTTTGACCGCGCGCGGCGATGTTTTCGTCGAAAACGAGCGAGACCGCGCCTTTGGTTTCTTCGGCAACCGCATCGACCAGAACGCGCGCGCCACGGGTGTGGACGGACCTGTTCCCCTGGTAACCGCCGAATTTCAATTCGAGCGCCAAGGCATCCTCACGCGATCCTGTTCATCGGTTCCGGTGGAACAGGCGGTGGCGGGACAGCCGCGCCGCGCCCGGCGGGCAGGTCCATCGCCTTGGACAACGGCAGATTTCGATGGTCTTCCCCTGCCGTGGCACGGGGGTTGTCTCGCATGGTGTAAAGTCCCTGATACCGAGAACCAGCCCCACCGGCGAGGCCTGCCCGAATACGGTTCAGGGCAGGGGGACATTGTTCACATGCTTTGGAATCTGATAGCCGCGCTGCACGGCGGGCCGTTCGGCGACGCGCACGTACCAGTCGCGGACATTGGGAAATTCGTGCAGATCGATTTTCTGCCAGTCGTAGCGGGACACCCACGGCCAGGTGGCCATATCCGCAATCGAATACACTCCGCGGCCCGTGCCCGCGATGAAGTTGCGCCCTTCCAGCCGTTTGTTCAGAACACCGTAGAGGCGCGCTGCCTCGTTCGCGTAGCGCTCTTCCGAATAGGCTGATTTGCCGGGATTGAACTTTACGAAATGGTGAACCTGTCCGAACATCGGGCCGACACCGCCCATCTGCCACATCAGCCATTCGATCGTGGTCCAGCGCTCGTCGCCCTCAGGCAGGAACCGGTCGTATCTTTCGGCGAGGTAGAGCATGATCGCGCCGGACTCCATCATCTGGACGCCGGTGTCGTGATCGACGATGGCCGGAATGCGGTTGTTGGGGGCGACTCTCAGGAATTCGGGAGCGAACTGCTCGCCTTTCGAGATGTCGATGGCATGCACGGTGTAGTCGATGCCAAGCTCTTCGAGCATGATCGAGACCTTGCGGCCGTTCGGAGTGGTCCATGTGTAGCGATCGATCACGGTTCAGTCATCCTTCAGAAGCGTCGCGAGGACAGATTTCAAGTGGCTGCGCATTGCCGCATGGGCGGCCCGGAGATCACGGCTTTCAATCGCCGCGACGATTGCGTCGTGCTCGGCGCAGAAATGATAATCGGCACGCGGTCCATCCTGCGGAAGTTCCAGCCTGGGCCACAAGCCCGAAACCCGGACCGCATTCAGCTTCCGGTGCAACTCGGTCAGAAGCGGATTGCCGGGGGCCACGGCGACCAACTCATGCAGACGCGAATCGAGTAGCCCGTATTCCTCCCGGTTGGCGACCGATCGCATGCCCTCGACAATACCTTCTGCTTCCAGGGTTGTCAGCGCCTTGCCGCGTCGTGCCGTTCGGCGCAACAATCAAACAGGGCAAGGGGCGCGATGGCGTCATGCCAGTTCGGCGATCCCGACGGTGCGCCGATCCTCGGCCGAGCGTGTGATCGCTTCGAGCACTTCGATATTGTGGACCATTTGTTCTGGCGTGAACGGGTACTCTGCGGTGCTCGCGATTGCGGCGGCGAAGGCCTCGAGGTTGTGGACCACCGTGTCCTCCCACGGGAATTCCCGGCGCACAATGTCCCGGCCCGTCTCCGATACCAGATAGTCCACCTTGCCGCCGGGCGTGTCAGGGTGGCTTTCGTTCAGGACCTCGATCCACTGCCTGGTCCCGAAGACGTGCATCCGGATGAAATGTGGGGTGTGCAGAATGGCCGACATCGATGCCGTCATCCCGGCCTCGAAACCAAGCTGGGCAGTGACGACATCGCCCGTCTCCCATTCCAGAGAGCGACTCGTGGTCATGGCCTGGACCGTTTCGACCCGCCCGAAGAACGAGATCAGGAGATCGGTCAGGTGAATACCCATCCCGGTCATGCCCGCGGCTGGAGCGGTGGCCTTGGATGTGCGCCAGTCGCCGTTGGGCACGCCGATCAGCTTGTCATGCGAAAAGGCTGCCTCGGCGTGCATGATCGTGCCAGGCGCGCCTGTCTCGATAGCCGTTTTCAACGCGACTATCGCGGGTTCAAAGCGGCGCTCATGCCCGATGCCGAGGTGAACGCCTGCCTGTTCGACCGCCGCTACCGAGCGGCGTGCGCTCGCCGCCGTCAGGCCCAGGGGCTTTTCGCAGAAGACATTCTTGCCGGCGCTGGCGCAGGCGATCACCTGCTCCTCGTGGACGAGATTCGGCGAGGTCAGCACAACTGCATCCACATCGCTTCGCACCAGTACCGCGTCCAGGTCCGCCAGGGGTTCCAGTCCCAGCGCACGGATGTCGGCATGCGCCTCCACGACCGGCTCGACCACGGAGATGACAGTGATGCCGGAATGGCCCTTCAGCCGCTTCGCGATATGGCGGCCCCACCAGCCGAAACCGGCGATGGCGATCCGGAGCGAGCGGTTCCGGGAAGACGTGCTCAAACCGTCACACCCAAAGACGTGAACCGACCGCGGAAGAATACCAGAGGGTTGCCGTCGCGGCTGTCGATGGCCCGGACGGAACCCACGACGATATGGTGATCGCCGCAGGGGATCATCTGTTTGGTGTCGCATTCCAATGTCGCGATTGCGCTGTCCAGAACCGGAACTTCGCACCGACCCCGCCGCCATGGGACGCCGTCGAACTTGTTGTCCGAGGGACGTGCGAATTGCAGGATCCTGTCCTTGTCCTCTTCCGGCATGACATTGACTGCGAAGGCGCCATGGCGCTCGAATGCGGTACGCGAGGGTGCGGCCGAGGCGATGCTCCAAAGGATCTCGGGCGGGTCAAGGGACACCGATGAAAAGGAGTTCACCGCCAGCCCCACTGGCCTGGCATCGTTCCCGCAGGTCGTCACCACAGCAACGCCGGTCGCGAAATGGCCAAGGACATCCCGCAGCTCACGCCGGGCAAAGGGAACCGGGAATGTGACGTGCGTTTTTATCGGCGAGTCCTCCGTGCAGTCTCAAGGATAGCGATCCGCGGGTGTTGAAAAACTAATAATTGATGATGGCTTCGATCTGATTTTCTGATATCCACGCGGATCGGAAAGGGGTCGTCGGTGAAACTGCAGCATTTGAAATACTTCGTCGCCGTGTTCGAGGAAGGGTCCTTCTCGTCCGGGGCGCGGCGTGTGAACGCAACTCAGTCGGGCCTGTCAATGCATGTGCGGCAGCTCGAGGACCGATACCAGGTGCAATTGTTGTACCGCAGTTCCACGGGCGTCACCCCGACCGAGGCAGGCAAACGGTTCTATCGCGACGCGGTGCGGGTCATGCGCGCGGCGACCGAGGCGGAAGTCAACCTTCGCGCCCTGTCCGGCGCGGTGACGGGGCATGTGACGGTGGGGCTGATGCCGACCTTTACGCGCGCCGTTCTGGGGCCGGCGCTGCTGCGTTTCGCCAAGGATTTCCCCAATGTGAAAATCACGGTGCGCGAGGCCTATTCGGCCGAGCTGTTCCGCCAGGTCCTCGCGGGCGAACTGGACTTCGCGGTCGTGCCCGCGTTCGATGCCGACATGCGGCTGCGCGCGAGCCTGATGGGGACGGATCGAGAGTATCTCGTTGTCTCCTGCGAAAGCGGCATCGTGGCGGACCGTCCCGTGCGGCTGGCGGATCTTTCCCCCCTGGATCTGGTGCTGCCCACCCGCGAAAACGTCCGGCGGCGCAAGATCGATCAGTACATCGCCACCCATGGGATTGAGACCGGACGCCTGATTGAGCTCGATTCCATGTTCACGACGCTCGATCTCGTTGCGCGCTCCGATTGGGCAACGATCCTGCCCGGGATCCTGTGCCTGCCCGATCTGACGAGCGACCGGCGCCGGGTGATTGCGATCAGCGATCCGGAGCTGACTGTCGATTACCTGCGGATCGAGCCGGTGTCTGTGCCGCTCAGT
>JAPOVX010000015.1 GCA_026707935.1 Paracoccaceae bacterium | reverse complement strand
GAAGCCGATTCCGCAGCCGAGCATGGCCAGGAACAGCGTGATCAACATCGCCCGGAAGAAGAATCCGGCATTCGCCCAGGTCATGAAACGTGGCAACTGCTCGAAAAACACATCGAACATCAGAACACTTTCATCTTAACGCGGAACACTCTACGACCGATGACGACGAGGACGGCACTCGCGATGATGGTGATGACGACGTAGATTGCCGCGGCAATCAGGTAGATTTCGATCGAGCGGAAACTCTCGGCGGCCGCGATGAAGGCGCGCCCGGTCAGTTCCTCAACGCCGAAAATGCCGGCGATGGATGTGCCGAGGATGATCCAGATGTAATAGCTGGAAAGAGGCGCGAACAGCACCTTGGCGATGTGCGGCACAATCACGTATCTGAGCCGTTGCAGAAGGCCGAAACCCATCGCGGTGGCCGCTTCGAGTTCGGTCTGGCGCACCGAAACGAACCCGCCGCGCATGATTTCGGTCATGTAAGCCCCGGCATTCAACGCGATATTGAGCAGGACCGTCTGGTAGGGCGTCAGCAGAATTCCGAATTCCGGCAGGCCATAGAAAATGAAGAAGGCCGTGACCAAGCCCGGGGTGTTGGTGAAGAAGATCACATAGACGTTGATCAGTCTCTTGACGAGCGGACTTCCATAAGTCTTTCCCATGGCACCGAAAAGTCCGATCGTCGCGCCGCTCCAGAAGCCCAAAAAGGAAAGGTGGAGGGTAACGATCGCGCCCGCCAGTAGATCAGGCAGGAAGAGAATGGCCTCTCCCCATTGGAACGTATAGTTCATGGGCGCCCGGTCGTTTTCATGGCTAGCGCGGACCGGGCGAGTGCAACGTTTGGGCTCGGACTGGCCGTGGCCGGCGGCACCGAATCTTCAATAATTTGATCTATGGCACCTATCCCAAAATTGCGCCCTCTTCCGGCGGCAACGCAGGTTTGCAGGTTTTCGGGCCTCCGTTGATTTGGCGCTTCGCAAATCAGGTCGTGACGGGACCCAACCCGATTGCAGCCCCAGTGATAGCGCGCGCGCCAGCGAGAAACACCGCCGCATCCGCAACTTCGTCCGGCTCTATCAGACCTTCAATGGCCCCCGAACTCCTCGCGCCCACCCTGCACGGATCCGCGTCAGCGTCTGCCCCTGCCGCGGCGCGGGCCGCTATCCGCGCCAGTAGAGTTTTAGTTCGGATCGCGGCAGGGCACAAGGCGTTCACCCGGATGTTGTAAGGGCCAAGTTCCGCGGCCGTGGCCTCGGTGAATCCGACGACCGCGAACTTGCTTGCCGAATAGGCTGCCTGCAGCGCGATGCCGCGAAGGCCGACCCGGGAAGCGATATTGATGATGGCGCCGCCCTTTCGCTTCAACAGCGGCACCGCCTGGCGGGTGCAGAGCATGACGCCGCCGAGGTTCAGGGCGAACAATCGGTCCCAGTCGGCGGTGGGGATGTCCTCGATCCTGTTCCAGGGAAGCACGCCGCCGGCATTGTTGACCAACACATCGAGCCGCCCGTAGTTTTCAGCGCAGGTTTCGAAGAGCGCAGCCACGTCCGCCTCGCGTCCAACGTCAGCAGCGACGGCGAGGCCGCCGATGCTGTCGACGACATTGCGGCAACGCTGCAGATTGCGTCCTGCTACGACAACATGGTATCCTCGGGCCGCGAATTTTCGGGCTATGGCCTCACCTAGACCGAAGCCGCCGCCGGTGACCATTGCCACTTTCGCGTCCGTTGCTTTCCTCATGCGGTGCGATTCTACTCCATGCCTTTTGTCTGCGCCATCACGCCCGTTCCGCCTGCCCAATGGCATTCGGATAGACCTGGAACTTCGTTGATTTTTTCCCGGTCCGCAACGTTTTGATTTGACGACCCGAATCCCCTGGCGAGGCTTTTCCAAAAGGGGGCATCAAGCTATCGCAAGCATGCATGCCGTGCTCGTCACTCTGGAGCACATGCGATGGATCCGCGAATCACCGCCCTGCAATCGACCTCCTTCTCCGGCCGCCTGGCTGACCTATTGCCGAACGAGAGCCGCAACGAATTGTGCAAGGTCATCTGCGGGAATCTCGACCGGGTGTCGGCAAAGGGCGACCACAGGGTGGGTGCCTGCATGTGGATGCCGGGGCACCTCGAGCGGCAAGGCATCCCGCGCCTGCAGGAGAAGTTGCAGAACATGGTCCGGGCAAACAGCAGCAAGCCGGTCTGGAATTCGACATCGGACCCCGGGCTGCCGATTGCTGCACCGCTCAGGGACTTGCGTCCCCGGTGCCCCGAGGTGGACCCGGACACAAAAAGGGGCGCCAGTTGTGAAACGCCTATGTGGACCGGCACAATTGTCTCCGGTACCGCCGCAATGCCGGAGACGATGACCTGCCGGCCATGCGCACCAACTTAAGGAACGGGATGAGGTCGTTGGGGCGCGAAATCGGGGCCATGTTCCTCAGGCAGAGCCAGATGGATGCCCAATCCGTCAGGAGGATCATGGCCGGTCTCTCGCGATACATTTAGTGCGAGCGACCAGGGAGTAGCTACAACCGGGAGCCCGGGCAACCACGAAGCAAGTGGCAAATCCGACGCACCGCCTGACAGAACCGGACCAGAATCAAGCCCCCGGCATTCGGCAAGACACCCGAAGCACGGGGGCATCCTTGTCCGAACGGCAAAACACCTCATCCGAATGCCGTTGTCCGCCTCTCGCCCTCGTCTCAGTTCCGGCCCCCTTTGACAGGGCCACGATTTGAACGCTGCCGTCGGGGGTTGCGAAATCAGGTTCGGCGAGGTTCCCGAAACTCCGCGTCGGAGCAGGTGTCGCGTGCGCCGCCACCCAGGCTCCTTCCGATCATCATGCTGGCGATGGTCCAGGGTGTGGTCGAAACCACCACTGTCGTCACCGCGCTGTCGACCATTGCTCCGATCCGGGTAATGGTTGCCTGTATTGTGGCCTTGACGAACGCGGCCCCCCGTTTACGGGTGCTCGGGCGAACAATTCGGGCAGCAGAAGCTGTTATTCATCAATCTGGCGATGTTCACGGTTTCTTCGGTGCTGCGCGCGATGGCGCCCAATGTGACCATTCTGGTGTTTAAGCGTGTACTGCACGGGCTCTGAAGTGGCGGGCTGATGACGCTCTTTCAGCCGCTTGTCGGAGAGGTCGTCCGGCCAGGGGACAGCGGTCGCATGCAAGGGTGCCTGCCAACTGTGGCGAATTCGTCGGCCACATTCGGGTCGGTCGCGGGCAGGTTCCTCACCCATCATGCTGACTGGCGCCCGGTGTTCCGCGTCAATATTCCTGTCGCCATTGTTGCCGTACTCTTCCCGTTGAAACAGGCACTCCTGCCGGTCCCGGATCGGGTGCCGGTATTCGATTTCTTCGGGTGGGCAGTTCTCTCGACGTCCGTCACTTCGATGCTGCTGCTGCTGCTGCAGATCCGCGCGCTGCCCTCAGTCATTGTCGTGGCCGTCATCGGGCTGCCGGCCCTGTTTTTCAACCGCCTGCCCAAGCGGGCCTCTCAATCGCAGGACGCCGGTGTGAGGAAAAAGACAAATTATGGTTGGCGAATACAATTCGACGCAACATGCTTCAAGACTTCGTAACCTCGACCGCTGCAATGAGGGCCGGCATGAGGTCGTGACAATCGCCGACGATACCGAAGCGGGACAAGGCGAAGATCGGAGCATCCGCATCGCTGTTGATGGCGACGATGGCCTTGGAGTTGACGCAACCGGCAACGTGGTGGGCGGCGCCGGAGATGCCAATGGCGAAGTAGAGCTCGGGAGCGACGGTCCGTCCGGAGACGCCGATTTGCAGATCAGGTGCACACCAGCCGAGGTCGCAGGCGAGGCGGGTGGCACCGAGCGCGCCGCCGAGCGCGCGCGCCAGTTCCCGGGCCCTGCGAAATCCGTCCGGGCCCTTCACCCCGCCACCCCCGGCGACAATGATATTCGCCGTTTCAAGCGCATCGGAGGTGTTCTCGTCGCGAACCCGCTCGACGATACGGGTGCGGATGGCATTGGCCTCCAGAACGGAATCTCGATCGACGATCTCGCCGGATCGTGCCGGGTCGATGGGCAGTGCCTCCTGAGACTTGGGCAGGATAGTCGCCACTACGGTCGTCGTGCGGAATGACGAAACCTCGCGGGCCTTGCCACCGAAGCAGTTGCGGGTGAACAGCAGTTTGCCATCCTTGGTGGCGACCTCAATGCACGCCGTGGTCACGGCCGATTCCAGCCGGAAGGCCAGCCGGGGCGCCATATCCAGACCGACCGTCGAATGGCCGGCGAAAATGAGCGCCGGAGCCAGATTGCGGGCCGTTTTGGCGATGTCGGGGAGCCAGGCGTCGGCTTGGTAGTCGCCGAGGGCGGGATGATCGATCCGCACGACCCTGTCGGCCCCACGGCTCGGCAAGTCCTTGCCGGCCTCGCCGAGCCCGGCGCCCAGCACCATTGCGGTCACCTCATGTCCCTGCTCGTCGCCGAGACGGCGCGCCAGGCCAAGGACCTCGTAGCTGAGCGGCGTCGCCATGCCTGCTTCGATCTCGATGATGACCAGTATCCCTGAAGCGCTCATGAGCCAGTGCGCCTGGTTGGGGTGCGGCAGACCTCGCCAATCAAAGCAATTTCTCCTCTTGCAGACGGGTGATGAGGGCCGACGCCACCGCCGCCGGTGTCTCGCCGGTGATGTATTCGCATTTCACATCGCTGAGAGGAATGTAGAGGCGCTCGGGCACGGCCCGCCGGCCATGATTGCCGATCTCGTCGGCCGCGAGACCGATGTCGCTCGCGGTCCAGACCGTAACCGGCTTGCTGGCGGCGCGCATGGTTTCGCGCAGGCTGGCTTTGCGGGGGGCACCCATCTCGTGTGCGACCGTGACCACGGCCGGCAGCGGGGCTTCTACGGTCTCGGCACCATCGACGAGGGCGCGACGAACGCGCACCGTCTGGCCGTCGATCTCGATGGAAGCTGCCAGGGTAATCGCTGGCACGTTCAGTAATTCGGCAATGCCGCCGCCGACGACACCGGAATCCCAGTCAGCAGACTGACGCCCGGTCAGTACCAGGTCGACATCGCCGATCGTGGTGATAGCTGCGGCGAGAGTCCGGGCCGTGGTGAAGCTGTCGGCGATCTCGAACAGCGGGTCGGTCAGCAAGTAGGCCTCGTCGGCACCGAGGGCTTGGCCCTCCTTGATGATCGTACGGCTCGAGTCCGGGCCCATGCAGAGGAGGGAAATCCTGACCGCACCGCGCGTATCGCGGATTCTCAAGGCGCCTTCGATGGCCTGCTTGTCGAACGGACTCATCAGCGTTCGGACCCCGGAGAGCGGGGCGGGAGCCTTGGCCTCCTCGTCGACGTCGAACAGGGCGGTGGGGACATCCGGATCGATGATCCCCTTGATGCAGACAAGAATGTGCATGTCGGCGGCTACTCGACGACCACGTCCTCGGGCACGATTCCGTCGAAGTGCTTGTACATGAAGTTCCACTCGGTATGGGGTTGCCTGCGACCGGTTTCGTCGGTGGCACGCGCCATAATCCGGTATTCGCCCCCTGACTCGATTTTCCAAAGATAAGACCAACGCTTCCACAGCCACTTGTCGGGCGAGTCCTCGACATGGGCGTCGTTCCAACTCTCGCCACCATCTGTGCTGACCTCGACGCGATCTATTGCACCTTCGCCGCTCCAGGCGAGACCACGAATGACGTTGGGGCCCTTCTTCAGGGGTTCGGTTTCGTCGCGCGGCTCGGTGATGACGCTCTTGACCCCGAGGGAGGTCATCATCTCCTTGTTGGGATCGTCCGGCGAGAGGCCCGATACGAAATAATGGGTCTGGTGATAGCAATCGGGCATGTGGTCCATGACTTCGATCTTGTGGAGCCATTTGACCCACCAGTTTCCGGCCCAGCCGGGGACGACCAGGCGGAGCGGGGCACCGTGGACATGGCGCAGATTCTCGCCATTGTGAGCCCAGGCCAGGATCGTTTGGGGATGCAGGGCCTTTTCCAGCGGCAGACCCTTGTCGTAATTGATGATGCCGGGATCGAACACTTCGAAATCGGTGCGCTGGGCTGAGCGGTAGACAGTGGTCGGATCGGGGCGGCCTTTGTCCCATCCTTCGAAGCGGATGGCGACGACGTTGTCCTTCAGACCGGCGCGCTTCAGCACCTCGACGAGCGGCACGCCGGTCCACTCGCCTCCGCTGGCATGGCAAGTGCTGGGGATGGCATTGAACAG
>JAPOVX010000063.1 GCA_026707935.1 Paracoccaceae bacterium | reverse complement strand
TCCATTCGATCCCTATTCGGTAAATCGCCGGACGGGCAGTTTCGTGCTGATCGACAGGTTTACCAATGCCACCGTTGGCGCCGGAGTGATCGATTTCGCGCTCCGCCGCGCCAGCAACATTTCCTGGCAGGAGATGAAGGTCGACAAGGCGACGCGGGCACGCGCAACCGCTCAGACACCATGCATCCTGTGGTTGACCGGATTGTCGGGGGCAGGCAAGTCGACCATTGCCGACCGCCTGGAACAGAAACTACAGTCACTCGGCCGGTTCACGTATCTTCTGGACGGCGACAATGTCCGCCACGGCCTCAACAAGGACCTCGGCTTTACCGAAGAAGATCGGGTGGAAAACATCCGCCGGGTTGCCGAAGTCGCGCGGCTGATGGTTGACGCGGGTCTCATCGTCATCGTTTCCTTCATCTCGCCGTTCCGTTCGGAGCGCCAGATGGCGCGATCGATGGTGGACGAAGGCGAGTTCTTTGAAATTTTTGTCGATACGCCTCTCGAAGTTTGCGAGGAACGGGATCCGAAAGGTTTGTACGCCAAGGCCCGGAAAGGCATTCTCGCCAATTTCACCGGAATCGACTCTCCGTACGAACCACCGGAAAAACCGGACTTGCGCATCAACACGACGAAGGTGACGGCCGACGAAGCCGCGAATGACGTTATCGGATTCCTGGGGAGTAAGGAGGCTGGTTTCGGTTGAACCGGGGCATGGGAGAGGCAACCGAGTACGACTGGTCAATTCGTAAGAGGCGCCTTTGGCGCCAATGGCACACCGCCTCGAAACCGTCCGCTGCTTCGCAGGGTCGGGAAAAGGCGGCATGCTCTTCAAAGGGAATGCACTCATTCCCGATTTCACAGGGTACAACACCGGTCCACGATATTCTTTTGCCGACCGGTCGGTCGCGCAAGAAATCAATTCATGCGTGACCCTCGTCGGCCAGCCAGTAGCATCGGGCGATGCCAAAATACGGCAGCCGGTCGAGTTGCCGGTGCCATGAGCATGCGTTGGCAGGTGGGAAAGGACTGCGATTGCATGAAGAAGAAGGCGGGTGCGGTCATGCCACTATCGCCGATCCGGTACATCAGGTTCTTGCCTTTGCGCCGGTCGGTCATTGCCGCGCGTTCTTCCCGCGCCATGTCCGGACATCGCTTGAACCGTTTCACGAGCTTACGAGAGTCTGGGAATTGGGACCGTTGTGAATCCCCATGATGAAGATAATCGGTAAAATCAGAACTGCCGCCCAGCAACCCGGTGAACGTGCGCGTGCTGGCGGCAATGGCTTCCTCGTCGTTATCCTGACCCGCGCAAGTCCGCACTCCGGTGGCATCCCCATTGTGGCATCGGGTGGCGGCGAAAGTGGCAACGGCCATCGAACCTGGCCTTGCATCTGTCGTTGCACGAGGCGAGATCGGCATGCACCGCAAGACGGGAATGTTCCCGTCACGTCGTGTTCGCGGACCACGTAACCGCCGGCGCCCTGGCAGGGCTCGAGATCCGCGGCGTCCGCCGCCGCAGGTGCCAGGCCGCACTCGGTCAGGCCGAGTACACTACCGGTCGGGAACAAGGCTCAACTACCGCCCAAAGGACGTTAGCGCGAGCGCTCAAATGCACCCGGACCGTACAGCGTCATCCCATGGCCGGTCGTGGCTTCGACCGTTCTGCAGGTCTCGCCCCCGGCTTCCAGGGACACGCCATGATCATGATCTGTCCAAAGGTATCGCGCGAGACCGAGCAGGAGAAGCCGTCGAGTCGGTCGCGAAACGCGGCCTCGGCCTTCAACGGGTCCTGCCGGTACATCGCTGCAAGATTTCCCGCCATGCCGGTTCCGGCAGCCGCCGTGGTCGGGGAACCTATCGCCTGTGCCAGGCGTTCCTGCGCCTCCACCATGACTTCGCCCTTCAGGTCGGTGTTGGCGAACCGAGTTTCGGCCTGTAGTCTCTGCATCGGAGTGCTCCCCCGTGCGCCGAATTCGATGGTTTTGTTGTTGTCGGAACACTCTATCACGCCCACCTCCCGGGGCCGGGCATGCAGCCGAAATCGCCGACAGGTGGAAAATCAACCGCTCGTGCGAGGATTTTTCGCGAAATTCCGCGAAACCCGAAGTCAGTGCCGAACAGGCAACAAAATAATGGCCAAGTTACAACGCGCTTAAAATGCGCAATCCGCCGTGCGGACTACCACCCGCGGCGGCGGACCGATCAGTTCGGACGCCGGCGTCGGAGCGTCTGCGCGACCTCAAAACACGCCTTGGCACCGTCTTGCGCCTCGAAGCGGCTGTTCCGACCGCGGTTGGCGAAAATGATCTCTGGCCAGCACGCCGCCGCTGCGCGGAACCGAGCGATTCGCGCACAGGCTTGACAGGTCAAGCAAGCCGATACCATATCGGCTCGCGAGTGTTGCACTGCACGCAGGGACGCAAAATGGCGCAATTCCTCTTCAGACGCACCGTGAACGCGGTCATAACCGTGTTCTTGATTCTGGTGCTGGTCTTCGTTGCCGCGCGGATTGGAGGTGATCCGGTTTCGATCATGTTCCCTGACGGCATCGATGCGGAGACACAGGCAGCGTTCGAGGCGAACCTAGGTCTCGACAAGCCCGTCCCCGTGCAATTCGCTTATTACATGCTCGACCTTGCTCAGGGTGAGTTCGGCAATTCCATCCATTCACGGGAATCTGTCATTGACATGTACATGGACCGCTTGCCTGCTACGCTGACGCTGGCGTCGCTGGCCTTCGTGCTGTCAATCTTCATGGGGATCGGTCTGGGGCTAATCGGTGCGTTGCGGCGAGACGCACCCTCAGGCCGGCTGGCCATGACGGTGGCCTTCCTGGGCTATTCGGTGCCGCATTTCGTGCTGGCGATCCTGCTGATCTTCCTTTTTGGCTATGTACTCCGTACCCTGCCGACTGTCGGCAATTCCACCCCTTACCACTACGTTTTGCCGGCAATTGTGCTGGCTGCAGGACTCACCGCTGCGATCGCGCGCTACACCCGTTCAGTTCTGCTCGATGTGCTGAGCGAAGATTATGTCCGCACCGCCCGCTCCAAAGGCCTGAGCGACCAACTCGTTCACTTCAAACATGCGCTGCCCAACGCATTGATCCCTGTGGTCACAGTGCTTGGGTTGCAGCTCACAAGCCTCGTCTCAGGCTCGCTGATCGTCGAAGAGGTTTTTGCCTTCCGCGGAGTCGGCCAGCTTCTCGTTGGATCGGTGCGCGATGCCGATTTTCCGGTTCTGCAATGCGGCGTGATCTTTTTCGGGCTCGCGGTCATTCTGATCAACCTGCTGGTCGACGTGCTTTATGCTGTGCTCGACCCAAGGGTGCGGGTGGCAAGCTGACCGTGACCACGACTCTGAACCCGTCCAACGGCACCGCGTCCATCCGCGCCCGCACCAAGCGGCACCGCCTGTTTTTCACGATCCGGGCGGCGCCATTTGTCGTCAAGCTGTCTCTGCTTGGCATGTTTACGGTGTTTGCCGTAGCAATTTTTGCGCCTTGGATTGCACCTTACGATCCGAACGATACGAACATCCTGAACTCGTTGAAGGCGCCAAGCTGGATCGCGGGCGGCGATCCAGATCACCTCATGGGTACAGACAAGCTTGGACGGGACATGTTCTCCCGCCTGATCTATGGCATACGGGTGAGCGTCGGCTTGTCGGTGCTGGGCGTCGTGATTGGCGGAGTTCTGGGCACGGTACTCGGCATGCTGGCGGGTTTTGTCGGCGGGTTCTGGGACCGGCTGGTGTCGAGCATGATCGATATCCAGATCGCCATTCCGTTCCTTCTCATGACGCTGGTGGCGATCGCCGCTCTGGGGACCGACATTTGGGTGCTGATCGCGCTTCTGGGCATTGCGGGCTGGGAAACCTATGCCCGCGTAGTCCGCGCCCAGGTAATTGCCATTCGGGCGCGCCCTTTCGTGGAGGCCGCCTATGCCGCGGGCGCGACCCATATGCGGGTTGCGGTGCGCGAGGTCCTGCCCAACCTCGTTGCAATTCTCACCGTACTGTTCACGCTGAATTTTCCGGGCATCGTACTGCTCGAAGCGTCGCTTTCCTTCCTCGGACTGGGGGTGCAGCCACCGACGCCGTCTCTGGGGCGCATGGTGAGCGATAACCGAAACGATCTCGCGCTGGTCTGGTGGACAGCGCTGAGCCCCGTGTTCGTCATCATGATCATGACGCTGATGATCCAGTTGATCGGTGACTGGCTGCGCGACGTGTTTGATGTGCGCCTGCGAGAGGGACGCCGGCAATGACACTGCTCTTGTCGGTTGAAAACCTTCAGGTTGGTTTCGGGGGCGGCCCTGACCCGAAGCTGGCGGTGCAGGACATGAGCTTCGGGATCGCGCCGGGCGAGGTCCTGGCGCTTGTGGGCGAAAGCGGGTCGGGCAAGTCGGTAACCGCGCTCAGCATCATGAGGCTGGTGGAGTATGACGGAGGACGCATCCTGAACGGACGGTTGATGTTCGATTCCGGCGACGGGCCCGTGGACCTGGCGGCTTTGGACGGCAGCGCCATGACAAAATTGCGCGGCAACGCGATGGCCATGATTTTCCAAGAGCCGATGACCTCGCTCAACCCGATATACTCGGTTGGCGAGCAAATCATGGAATCATTGCGCCTGCATCGGGGCGTGTCAGGTGCAGAAGCGCGCGAACGGGCGACGACTTTGCTGGAAAAGGTCCTTCTGCCGGATCCGGCACGCCAGATCCAGCGCTATCCCCATGAATTGTCGGGAGGGCAGCGCCAACGCGTAATGCTCGCCATGGCCCTGGCCTGTGCGCCGAAACTCTTGATCGCGGACGAGCCGACAACGGCGCTCGATGTGACGATCCAGGCGCAGATCCTGGACCTTTTGCGTGAGATGCAGCGCGAGATTGGTGCGGCACTGTTGTTCATCACCCATGACATGGCGGTCGTTGCCAAGATCGCCGACCGGGTCGTCGTGATGAAAGCGGGCGAAAAGGTCGAGGACGGGTCTGTTGAAACGATCTTTGCCGCCCCGCGCCATCCGTACAGCCAAGCCCTCCTGGCCGCAGTTCCGCGCTTGGGAACACTGACGGGGACGGATGGCCCGCGGCGTTTTGCAGCGGCCAAACAAGGCGCGCCGTGTCGCGCCGAAGGCCAGGAGAAACTGCTGATCAGTGTCCGCGACCTTGTCACGAGGTTCCCGGTGCGGACGGGCCTGTTGCGGCGCAAGACTGCGGAGGTGCATGCCGTCGACATGGTTTCCTTCGATATCGCGGCCGGACAGACGCTGGCCCTCGTGGGCGAAAGCGGGTCCGGCAAGTCGACGCTGGCGCGGTCGGTCCTGCGATTGGTCGAGCCGGTCTCCGGCACCGTGTCTCTTGACGGCACCGAACTGACCGCGCTCGAGCCTGGCGAACTGCGAAAAATGCGCACCAAGATGCAGATCGTCTTCCAGGACCCTTACGCCTCGATGAACCCAAGGCGCCGTATCTTCGACCAGATCGCAGACCCGGTTCGCATCCACGATACTCCCGACGAAGCGGAGCTCCGCGCGCGGCTGGAAAACCTGATCCGCGAGGTCGATCTGCCCGCCGACAGCCTCGAGCGCTATCCGCACGAGTTTTCCGGCGGGCAACGGCAGCGCCTGTGCATCGCGCGCGCGATGTCGCTCACGCCCGCGCTGATCGTCGCCGATGAGCCGGTCTCGGCCCTCGACGTCTCGATCCAGGCGCAGGTCGTCGACCTTTTGCTCGACCTGCAAGAGCGGCAGGGGGTCACCTACCTTTTCATTTCACATGACATGGCGATCGTCGAGCGCGTCGCCCACTGCATCGCCGTGATGAAGCAAGGTCGAGTTGTGGAGATCGGGCCGCGCCGGGCAGTGTTGGAGAACCCTCAGCATCCGTATACACGGCAATTGCTGGAGGCTGTGCCGATCGCCGATCCTTCATGCCGCGCGGAACGGAGGCAGCAGGTTGTTGCGCATTCCATGAAAAGCCCGGTGCATCCTTTGGGGACCGCGCCACGCGCGCCGAACTACGTGGAAGCGGGCCCTGGTCATCTCGTGGAGCAGGCCGCGGATGTGTGACTTGCGTTCTCCGGTCGCGGTCTCGACGGCCAATGACGGTGATGCCGTCCTGCTCCGGGGCCGCGCCGTCCACCTGCCCGAAGTTCTGACCGCAGCCAAGGGCCAGTCACGCATGCGTTGTCCGGAGACGGCTGCGTCATAAGCAATCAAGGAGTTCACG
>JAPOVX010000172.1 GCA_026707935.1 Paracoccaceae bacterium | reverse complement strand
GCCATAGTGAAGGCCGGCGTCTCCACCATGCTGAAGATCGGTGTCTACATTTTCGGGGTCGACCTGCTCTCCCGGACCGGAGCGTCCGAATGGTTGATGTGGCTGGCGGCTTACTCGATTCTCGCGGCATCGGTCGTCGCCATGTTCCAGGACAACCTCAAGCGAAGGCTGGCCTATTCAACCGTCAGCCAGTTGTCCTACATCACGCTCGGGATGGCGCTGGCGACGTCCATGGGAGTCGTCGGGGGCGGGTTGCATATCGCCACGCACGCTCTCGGAAAGATCACGTTGTTCATGTGCGCGGGGTCGATCTATGTGGCGACCCACAAGACCGAAATCAGCGAGATGTCCGGATTGGGCAGGATGATGCCGATGACCTTTGGCGCCTTCCTGGTCGGTGCCCTCTCGATCATCGGGCTCCCGCCGCTCGGTGGGACATGGTCGAAATGGCTCCTGGTCATCGGCGCTGCCGATGTCGGCCAAATGGCCATCATCGCAGTCCTGATGATCAGTTCGGTTCTGAATGTCGCATACCTGCTCCCGCTCGTCGCGCGCGGATTTTTCCTGCCGGCACCGGCAGAGCGCGGAGCAGAAGCCGACATCCTGGCCGATGACGGCCGGCCGTCATGGCTTCGGCACATCCGCGAGGCTCCGTTGTTGTGCTGGTTGCCACCCGCCGTGACCGCCGCGGGTTGCATCGTCCTGTTTTTCTGGGCCGGCACCGTTCGCGATTTCCTGTTGCCGATCGCGGCAGGTCAATGATGACCGGTTCCGCAAGCAAGACTGGAGAATCGGAAATGAAGACGAAAACCAGTAGCGGCCCGGCTCAAGGTTCTGCCACCGGCATGCCTGGTAATGAACGCCAGTACCCGTTCCTGGGGCGAGCCTTCCTCTGGGTGGACCGGCCGGGAAATCCACTGAAGATCGTTTGGGGCTTGGCAGCAGTGTGTATCGTTCTGGTCATGCTCGACGTTCTCCTGGTCGAGCACAAGTCGGGGGGAATGGAGTCGGTCCCCGGGTTCTACGCGGTCGCAGGATTCGTGATGTTCAGCACGATCATCATTGCGGCGCGGCTCCTGAGAACCGTCATCGGCCGCAAGGAGGACTACTATTCCGGTCGCGCCGTCGATGACGAAGACTATCCGGATGACCAGCTGGGCGTCATGGATCGGGACGGCTGACATGGAGTTCCCGACGTCATTCCTGTTCATCGCCGCAGCCTGCGTTCTGCCGGTACTGCGCGGTGGCGGATTACGGGCAGCGGTTCTCCTCGCCGTACCTGCCGTTGCCGCATGGCAGGTCATGGCAGTTCCACCAGGAGTGCACCAGGAGTTTGAACTCTTCGGGTTGAACCTCGAACTGATGAGGGTCGATCGCCTGTCCCGGACGTTCGCGCTGATTTTCTGTATCGCGGCATTCCTTGGCAATCTTTACGCCTGGCATGTTCGTGACCACGTCCAGCAGATTGCCGCGCTGCTCTATGCCGGCGCGGCGATCGGGGCGGTATTCGCCGGCGACCTGGTGACACTGTTCATCTACTGGGAAGGCACCGCGCTCGCATCCGTGTTCCTGATCTGGGCCCGGCGGACCCCGGGGGCTTACCACGTCGGCATGCGGTACCTGGTCATCCAGGTCGGTTCGGGCGTCCTGCTGCTCGCCGGCGTCATCCTGTTGTTCCGGGACGGCCACGCGCTCGAATTCGAAGCGATGACCCTGGGGTCGCTGGCCACCTGGCTGATCTTCCTGGCCTTCGGAATCAAGTGCGCCTTTCCACTCTTGCACAACTGGCTGCAGGACAGTTACCCGGCAGCGACGGTAACCGGAACGGTCATACTCTCGGCCTTCACCACGAAACTGGCTGTCTACGCGCTGGCACGCGGATTCCCGGGGACCGAGATCCTGATCTATATCGGGACGATCATGACGATATTCCCGATATTCTTTGCCGAAATCGAGAACGACCTGCGGAGGGTTCTCTCCTATTCGCTGAACAACCAGTTGGGTTTCATGGTCGTCGGCGTCGGAATCGGTACGGAAATGGCGCTGAACGGGACCGTTTCGCATGCTTTTGCCCACATTCTGTACAAGGCGCTGCTGTTCATGTCGGTGGGCGCGGTACTGTTCCGCACGGGGACGTCGAAAGCGTCCGAACTCGGAGGCCTTTACCGCACCATGCCGTTGACCGCGTTGTTCTGTGTCATCGGTGCCGCGTCGATCTCGGCTTTCCCGCTGTTTTCCGGATTCGTCACCAAGTCCCTGATTCTGTACGAAGCCGAAAAGGCGCACATGACGCTGATTTGGCTGGGCCTGGTTTTCGCGTCCGCAGGCGTGTTGTCGCACTCGGGGATCAAGATTCCCTATTTCGCCTTTTTCGCCCACGACAGCGGCAGGCGCCCTGCGGAAGCACCGTCCCACATGCTTCTCGCCATGGGGATAACCGCGTTCCTGTGCATCCTGATCGGGGTCCAGCCGCAACTCCTGTACGCCCTTCTGCCGTATGAGATTCATTACCAGCCCTACACAGTTCCGCATGTCGTCGGGCAGTTGGAGTTGCTCATATTCGCGATGTTCGCGTTCTGCCTGCTCATGCGGACAGGGATTCACCCGCCCGAAGTTCGTGCCGTCAATCTCGACTTCGACTGGACCTACCGGATGTTCCTGCCACGGGTTTTGGGACGGATCGCGGCCGCGTCAGGAATCGCGATGGACGGAATCGCGCGCATCCTGACGGACCTCGGGCAGGGCTTGGTCAATGGCCTTTATCATTCGCGAGGCCCCGAAAATCTTCTCGGAAGATCATGGCCGACCGGATCGATGGCCCTGTTCGTCGTCGGAGTGCTCGTCTGGGTGCTAGTCGTTGCCTACCTGGCAGGCGGGTAATCCTCGCGCGGCCGCACTGGCAGGTTGACAGGTGTCGGTTGCGAGCCCGTCGGGACCGAAAGGTTCGAGGTTGTTCTCAGGCGACGAGATTCCAGAGTATTCCGGCGATAATCGAACCGACAATCGCGTAACCGATATAGAGGCCAAAGACCTTCGGCTTGACCAGGGCCCAGACGGCGACTGCCGCCGGAATGCAGGTCACGCTTCCCGCAAGAACGAATGCCATTGACGCTCCGGGCGACATGCCCTGTTCCAGCATTCCTGCAACCAGGGGCACGGCGGCGTAACCGTTGAGATAGGCAGGGCCGCCAATCACGGCTCCGGCGAGGATTGGCCAGATGCCATCGCCGCCGAGCACACCCACGATGACTTCGGCGGGAACGTACCAGATCATGATGGCTTCGAGCAGGTACGCCAGGGTCATCCACTTCAGCAAGAAGACCGAATTCCACAGGAAGGTATCCCGGAACACGATTCTGCGTTCCTGATGTGACCAGAATCGCCAAACCGGGCGGCCGGAAAAGGTGTCGCCTGACGGGCATGCGCAGCTGTTGCCCAGAGGACTGTCACGCAGGGAGGATGAAAACGCGCCGGTTTGGCCAATCATCATGGTCCCGACGCCTCCCAGCAACCCGAATCCGACCGCTGCGACGGTCTTGGCGACGGCGAAGTCCAGTCCGAGCGCGCCCGCGGTGATCATGAACATGGGAGGATCCATGACGGGTGACGACAACCAAAAGGCCATGACCGCCGAGATCGGTGTTCCGGCTGCAAGCAACGCGGCAATGAAGGGAATGACCTCGCAGGAACAGAACGGCGCCAAACCGCCAACCAGGGACGCAAGGACGATCATCCGGAGTTCATTCCCCTGGAAGGACCGGGCCAGGATCGACTCGGCGCTCGTTGCCTTGAGCCCGGCAATCAAGAAAACGGCACAGAAGATGAAAATCCCGGTCTTTGCCAACGCCTGGAGGACGAACGCCAGGATCGGGCCCAGGTCCGAAGGCACCAGGACGGCCGCGAGCAAAACGATGAGAATCCCGACCAGTGACGGTTTGTCGATTCGACCCCAGAGCGACCACGCCAGGGTGGTCAAGCGATCGACCCGGGGCATGACCCGTTCTTGCATCGGAAAACTCCAGTCGTCGAAGCCGCCGGCCTTCAGCATTGACGCTTGCGCCGACATGCTGATCACGGAGTCTATATGGGTCGAAAGCGGCAGAATGAAAAGATGTGGTCATGCGAAAACCAAATCGGGATTTCGCCAGACACTTTTTTCCGGTCCCGCGCGGCATTTCATCGACCTGCATGGATAGGGACCGACCTCGACGCGGAAGCGTGCACCGGCTGCAAATATTTCCTTTTTTTGGAACTTCTTTCCGGGGTCCGCGCCTTCTTGGTACATGGCGCTTTACGAACTCTGTCGGACGAAACCTGAGCGCGACACCCGTAATCGATCAGTAGATCCCGTAACGGTGAATCCGTTCGTGCTTGGGATGGCCAGGACCCGCTACTTGGACCGAAAGCGAACAAAGGTCATTTGACTGGTAAGGATCAAGTAGCTCAGAACCTGCTGGACATCTGCCTGGAAAGACCACGATTCGAGTCCTCGGGGTCTTGGAAATGCCCGCCTGGACAGGGAACCCGGACACGTCCGGCGGGCAGGTTATCAGCTTTGCGGCCTACACTGGCGAGATGATGGAATGCAGGCGACGTGTGCGTTATTTCCCGCCAAACTGGGTGACAAGCATAAGCGCCGGGGACCACCTGCTCTAGGTTGACCGTGAATTCGTCAGGATTGAAGAAGCGTGCTCCCAAAACCCCGTGGGGAGGGGGTAACCGCCTCGTACCAAGGGTCACGAGTCATCTAATCGCTCGGTATTCAAGGCTGACCTGATTCGTATGCGGTTCCCAGTGACGACTATGATTGCACCGTGTAGCATCGCTGCACCGTAGCGCTCAATCACTGTCCGAATGGCATCCGCTCTCTCGGTCGGTGTCATTCCTCCAAGGCGTACGATGCCCGGGTGCGGGAGCCCACGCAAGAAAACAAGCTCTCCAAAGTCCTTGTCTTCCGTTATGAGCACGCGTTTCTCCTCCAATGCAAGTGTCAGCAAGGCTTCGTCCGACGCGTGAGGGCAATGCTCTCGTGCCGACAGCACATCATGCCCGAGGTTCAGCAATGCCTCGCGCAAGGACACAGATTCGGCGCACACGTCGAGCAGGAACTTCACGTAGCCGCTCGAACCGAGATGCGGTCATGTACCTGTTCTCCGGCCAAAGTGCGGTGAGCAAAAAGAAGGCAGGCCTGGATATCCTCCCGTTCGAGAAACGGATAGTCCCTGAGCAAGTCTTCGACGGTCATGCCAGCAGCGAGATTGGCGAGAACGTGCTCCACGGCGATCCGCATGTCGCGGATGATCGGCTTGCCGCCGAAAATTTCGGGGTGAACAGTGATGCGTTCGAGCAGTTCGGTCTCCTGAACCACGGTCCTCTCCTTCATGAATCAAATCGCGATGCGCTCACTTCGGCACCGCGAAAAGCACGGCGTCCAGCAGCCGCTTCTTGCGGCTGTCGTAAAGATAGAGCACGGACATTGTGTTGGAAAGACGCAGGAATTCGGGGCCGCTGCCGTGATCTGATACGAACAGCGTTCACGCGGTATCCGTATGGCCGCCAGCCTGCAGCGAAATCGCGAAGTGCAAGCGGTCGAGCGCCGTCGCTCCGGTGAGGCTAGAACCATGTTGGAATCGGGAGAATCACCGGCGGAACGGCTCACGGGCCCGGCCCGTGGCGTGGCGTCCTGCCCGAGAAACGGGACCGCAGTCCGTTTCCTTTGAAGTACCGGCCTACGATCGACTCTGCGCTCGTTACCCTGGGCCGGGCAGTCGAAAAATACAGCGAAGAAAATGATCCCGGTGGTGCGGACGCCTTGGAGTCGACCGTCCGGATCGGGCTCAGGTCCGAAGGCACCAGAACGGCTGCCGGCAAGATTATGAGAATTCCGACCAGTGACGGTTTGTCGACTCCAGAGCCGCCACGCAAATGCGGTTAAGCGATAGAATTAGGGCGTGGCCCGAATGTACGTCGGAAAACTCCAGTCGTCGAAGCCGCGGGTTGCCTGCAATGATGCCTGCGTCAGGGGCTGGTTACAGTATCAACAAGGGTTGAAAGCGACCGGACGAAAATTGCGCCGACGCGAAAGCCGTGAATGAAATTTGCACTGCACCTCACCATCATTGACCTGCGTTTGAAGGTGACCGCACTACACCCAGGATGTACGCTGAGATGACTCGCATGAAATGCATACAACAGGAGCCTCTTGCAAAATCCCTTAGACGGGTGAATTTCCCGCCGAATTCGACGATTT
>JAPOVX010000047.1 GCA_026707935.1 Paracoccaceae bacterium | reverse complement strand
TCTTTTGTGCGGGTGTCGGCTCTGGCGCCCTCCCTCGCCCCGGATTCGCGTCGGCGGCGGGGGTCGGCGGGTTGCGGCGGGGGGGGGGCCGCGAGTCGGGATTCCCCGGATTCTCATGTGCACAACGATGTCGTCCAGAGCGACATCCATTTCACCGATGAGCGTGGCTTCATGGAAGCCAACTTCCGCATCACGCATCTGGTCGGGATATTTTGTGCACCGAGGTTCAGGAACATGAAAAAGCACAACCTCTACCAGTTTCGAAACAGCGGGAAAAAGGATTCCGAACAGGCGATCGTGCCGCGGAATACGTGGACGAGAAGGACATCCGTACATCATGGGATGACCTTCTGCGCCTTGTTGCGACCATCAAGCTTAAGAAAGCAACGGCTTCCGAAATCTTCCGTCGCCTGAACTCATACTCCAGGCAGGACAGGCTCTACGCCACGATGAAGGCCTTCGGCCAGATCATCAAGTCGATGTTCATCCTGCATTATATCGACCAGGTCGAACTGCGGCAGGCGATCGAGAAGCAACTCAACAAGATCGACTCGCGAACAGATACCCGGGCTGTCGCGGTCGGCAATCCGCGCGGTATCGAACATGCCGAAAAAGAAGACCGGGAGGTTAGCGAGGGCTGCACCCACCTCACAAGGAACAGCATCATCTGCTGGAACTGTCTCTACCTGACCCGCCAACTCGATGCCGCCACGCCCCCCCCCAGGCGCGGAACAAATACCAGAGGACGATCGCATCCCATTCGCCCCATGCAAGATGTCATATCAACATGCCTGGCGAGTATGATCTTTCGAACGACGGGCTGCGGGACAACACGGGTGTTCTGGCCCCAAAATCCGCATTCTGCATCGTCCCGGAAAATCGGGAGTTGCCGAAACGGTAATCTGCCAATTATTCCGAGAAATGCGAACTTCCTTTTGGGACTTTTGATACCTCTGTTGGGTCAGGGCTGTACCCAGGATCACCCCGGTGATGGGCTGGCGGGTCTGCTACAAGCACCGGCTCCCAATGCGGACCTTCAAGAAGCAGGGCGTATCCCGCCAGGTGGCCCTGGTGCCGTGGGTGTTGGCGGCAGCGCGGCAATCTAGATGAAAGGCACGGGTTTGGGGGACTGCTTTCCCGACGGCGGCGCCTGAATTCGTTTCACCCTTTCGACCCTCTTCCAGTCTTCCTGTTTCCGGCATTGCATGTCTTGTCATCAAATGCTGTTTCAAGAACCGGAAGTGGTTCGAGTTCGTCCACCGGAAAGCATGGATCGCCAGCCGAACCGAGAGTCATTCAACCACCTGAATTCTTGCGGTTGTCCCTTTTCATGGTCTAGCTATTAGTACAGGCGGAGGACAAATTCATGATTGCTTTTTGCTCGCTTTATTCACTTCTTGCCGTCTCCGGTCGCCGGATTCCTTTGCCGCCCCGCCTCGCAGTGGCACTTTTGATCGCCGCGGCGGCGTGTCTGGTTCCACTGCCGGACGAGGCTGAGGCCCGCGTCGTCACCGTGATCGACCGCCAGGACATGGAGATGTCGGGCGCCGCGAACCTCTCGGAACTGTTGACGAGCCGGTTCGAGTTCAACAGCTTCGGCCTGCACGGGGCACGGTCGGGGACCGGCAGGGCGATCTATCTCGTCAACGGGCGCCCGGTATCGGGGATATACCTGACGATGATCCCGCTCTCGGCCGTGGAGCGCGTCGAAATCCTGAACGAGGGTCCGGTCCGGCACAGCGCGTACGGCATCGGCAGCACGGTCAACATCGTGCTCAGGAACGATATCGGGGGACTTGAGGTCTCCGCAGGAACTGCCTTGCCCAGCCAGAAGGGCATGGACGCGCGCAACGGGAGCGCCCTCTGGAGCGGCGCGCTGGGACCGGGCCATCTGACCGTCGGCTTCATGCATTTCGGGCGTGAAGAGCTTCGTGCCAGGGATCGGGACTTCAGCCGCACCATGTACACGCCGGGCGGATCCTACACCGATGCGGAGGGCGTCTCCGATGACGGCAATACGGTCATTCTTCCCAAGGACGACAATGACCGCGGCGGCCGGTTTGGCCTTGGCGACTGCGAAGAACCCACATACACGGGCATCCTTTCGCATCCCGGCGGCGAGGTTTGCGGCTTCCCCTCTGCCGACATCTACTGGCTCAGGAGCCGGGTATCGCGCGCGAGCTTGCAACTCGCGGTTGACCAGCCGCTGGACAACGGCGCGGAAGTCTATGTGGAGGCCCGCGTTTCTCGGGGAAAGACCTTCAGTGTCAGCACCCCCAATTCCGACACGATCAGCATCAAGCCGACTGGTGCAGCCAGGCAGAGGCTGCTGGACGCCGTCATCAACCTTCCGGAGGACTACGATTTCCCGGACGACACGGACGACGAAACCGACGGTGTTGTCACGCTGCTCCATCGCTTCATCGGGCACGGCAACCGGGAATTGACCACGAACCTGGAAGAATACGGGCTCACCCTCGGCGTTCAGGGCAAGCTGGACGACGCACTCAGCTACGACATGCACGTCGAGTATTTCAGGGACCGGGCAGTCGAAAACGTCATCAACCTGCAGAGTCTGAGCCTGATCCGTGCAGCCATCGAAGAGGGCACCTACGACATCGTGAACCCACTTTCCGAGGAGGACGATCACCTGGAGGCGATACGCGACACGAGGCTTCGCTCAAGCCACGACGCGGATGATGAGTACCTGCGGGCCAAAGCCTCGCTGGAGGGAGAGACGTTCAGAATGGCGGGCGGTGTGGCCCGCTGGACTGCAGGCGTCGAGGTTCAGAAATGGAATCATTGGAGCATCTACGACTTCCGGGATGCCCGGGGCCGCTCCTACGAAAACGCCGACGTGATCGGGTACGGAGGAGGATCGAGTGTCGCCGACCGTTCGCGCTGGTCCGCGATGGCGGAATCGACCCTGCCGATTCTCGACAGCTGGGACCTGACCGTTGGAGCGCGCCGCGACAACTATGACGATGTCGGGAAGGCGGACTCGCTCCACGTCGCCAACCGCTACCGGCTGAACGACGACCTTGCGCTTCGCGCTTCCTGGAGCAGAGCCGCCCACCCGCCCACATTTTTCTGGCTGCATTTGCCCCAGGCTCAGTACTTCACGTTCATTTGCGATCCGCTCTTGGAGGACGATAACGGCGGTCCTCTCTGTGACTGGGTACATGTGATCACCGGCGGGAACCCGAACCTGAAGCCTTCCAATATGGAACGAATAAACCTCGGCACCACGATGACCTTAGGCGACATTACCTTCGCGGCGGACTGGTTTTCGGTCAACAACACCGGCATGGCCGGTATTCCGGCCCCTCAAGTCGTTGTCGAGCGGGCCGCCGAAGGAAACCCGTTGCCCGGCACGTCGGTGGAGCGTAACGTCGCCGGCGATAACAGCATCGACGTGATGACTGTCTCAGTGGGGCCAGTCAGGGAATCCAGGACCCGCGGCCTCGCGTTGCGCGCAAGCGTCGACTGGGAGACCGACTGGGCGGATTTTGCCCTCGATATCCACGCCACGCGTACACTGCAACAAAAGACCTATGCGCTGGGCGAGGAGGAACCCGGAGGGTATGTGCGCGACCGTGCAAGCGCGGTGCTTCAAGCGCACCGTGGCAACTTTACAGCAAACTGGAACGTCTACGCGCGCTCCGGCTACCCGAACAGGAGGGAAACTGCCCGCTTCAAGAGGTGGTACGGACACGACATGGTGCTCCAGTGGCGCGATGTGATGGACACCGGGCTTGATCTCACCGGAGGCGTCTTCAATATCTCCAACCGCGGTGCGACCCCCGATCCCAGCGATCAAGACGGCCATGACAGGTCGTTCGATTCCGACCGGGGGCGGACCATTTTCCTCAACGCGACGATGAGGTGGTAGGGCGATGCCGGGCTGTATGTGTAGTAAGGTCGGGGAGACGCACACCTTGCGTTAGGTGTCGGGAGTTGCTGTTTTCCGGCCGCTTTCGCTCTATGCCGGTGCCCCAGTCCGCACCGTGGCCACGTTTTCTCGTCCCCGCTCTTCGACACAGCGGGTGGATTTCCCGCATCGGGCTCTCCAGTGGGGTCGTGCACCTCGCACACGGACCGCCGAAACGGGTCATGGGGCAGGGCCGGTGAAACCGGCGGATCATGGCCGCTGCACGCCGTTCCTCCTGCCGCCTGCGTCGTATCCGGTGTGACGCCGTGCCTGTTCACGCCCTTGCGACGACGAACCATTCGGATCCGACCTCTTCGCTTCTGCATGTGACACATTCCGAATTCTCCGCCCTTAATGCGGGGCAATCGACTGAGGTCGGGTAGGGCACTGGTGTGCGCACCATGGTTCACGTTTCCAGTGTCCCCACTGAAATTCATGACGCGGATCCCGAGCGCCAGCACGGCGTTGGCCCCTCTCTCGAAACAGAGGGGCCGGGGCACTTCAGCCGGAGCTTGAACCGGGAATCACCAATTGCCCCGGGGTCAGCGTGTCACAGAGAAGTCGATTTTTTCCTGATTTCTCGAGAATGACTCTGCCGGACCCTAGAAGGCGTCCCGGGTCGTGCAAGACGTAGAGTTGAAGCGCGAATCTCCGCTGGTCATGCGTGTTTTGGTGTCGCGTCCGGAACCAGCCAGTACAGCGTTAATCAATTTTCTGATTCCACCGGAGGATGACGCACATCCCGGTTCAGATTTTGTAACTGATTGCTCTTCCTTGGTCTCGAGTGTTGCGAATGCGCTCCGGATTTCTCCTCGTTCGGCCGGATGGCGGGAAAAATTGTAACAGGATGTGTCACGCCACGCACCGGCGAAGTACCGCGACAAACCGGGGCTCCAGACGGCATTGATTTGCCGCATTCGATTCCCAATTGCCTCTCCCACGAGGACGATGGTCAGGACAAACCGATGCCCTTGGCCTCGATACGCGCGACGTCGCTCGCAACGCGCTCGGTGAACCTGGCGTCAACGCGACGCGGCGGCAAGAACTGGATCCAAAGGGAGAATCATCATGACTTTACACACATTTCAAACCCCCATGCGTCTCGCCGTTATTGGGCTACTCGCGATCGGCCTGGCCGCGTGTTCGCAGAGTTCCGAGACCGGCCGCGCCGGCGCCGGCGGAGACGGACCAGGTGAACACATGAGCTCGAGCGAACATGGTCGTAGCGGAGAATCCGGCGAAGGAGGAGAGGAGTCTGCAACGCAGTTCACTCAATCCCAAGTCTACGACGAAACCCGCGGCGGCGCCCGTCTCGTCCTGCGCTACGATCCGACTTCCCAGGCGTTTGTGGGCACGGTGACAAACACGACCAACGCCACGTTAGGCCGGGTGCGGGTCGAGGTGCACCTGTCGAACGGCGTGGAACTCGGGCCGACCACACCGATGAACCTGGCACCCGGTCAGAGCATCGACGTTTCCCTCCCGGCGGTGGGCCAGGCCTTCGCGACCTGGGGCGCTCACCCGGAAGTGGGAAGTGGCGGCGAAAGCTCACGCGAGAGCGGCGAACACCGGGAAGGGGGCAACCGCGGCGAAAGCTCACGCGGCAGCGCCGAACACCGGGAAACGGGAAGCCGCGGCGAAGGTTCACGCGAGAGCGGCGAACAGCACGTGGGCGAATCCGGCCATTAGGCGGCGTTTACTCCCTCGCTTGCAGGGTGGGCCGTCAAGAATGGCGTCCCCCTGGGTATCGTGAAACATCGGCGCGCCCTGAGCACCCGACATAACTCGCTGGCAACGCCAGGATTCGGCTCCTTCGCCCGTCCGTTCCAACCCACCAGTGGGCAACGCGATATGGACGGGCGAATTGACGGCTTCCATGGGCCCGCCTCGACGGTCAGTACGGGTGCAGCGAGAATGAACGTGGCATTTGGCACGGGCACGGCAGCCGACCTTACCCTCTCCGACGTTCCCGTGCTCGGCACCTTGCAGCAGGACAGTAAGCCGGTCAGCGGTGGGCGGTTGACGGCCGCGGCCAACTCCCAATCCTACACGGCCGTGGGACAGTTCGGCGGCACCAACCAAGGCGGTGTCGCCGATCACCTCACGAATTCGAATTTCCGATCGGTGTTCAACCGGCAGTCCATCCCGACCTCGCATCAACCCGAAAACACGCCGGAACTGGCGAATTGCGTCCCGAATTTCAAACGGTGCCCAGTCCGGCCGGGGCAGATTCCGGGGAATCCGGCACCGAAAATAAGGTCTTGATAAATGCAGACAACTGTTCATAACGGAAGCAACAGGAGTCTCCAGTCCATGATTGAACGCACAATCGACACTCAAACCGCTGCCTTGATGCGTGCGCTCTCGGACGCCAAACAAACGGCCGCACCCGCAACGATCCGGGCTTAC
>JAPOVX010000072.1 GCA_026707935.1 Paracoccaceae bacterium | reverse complement strand
CAAGCGCATCGTGAGCGTTGCGAAGGAGGTTGAACTGGACGGTGTCTCGAAATCATTCGGCACCATCCAGGCCGTCCGGCCCCTGTCACTGAATATCCGCGCCGGTGAGTTCCTGACACTGCTTGGCCCGTCCGGCTGCGGAAAATCGACCATGTTGCGATTGATCGCGGGTCTGGAACAGGTGTCCGGTGGAACGATCAAGGTCGGTGGAGAAGACGTGACCGACCATCCGCCGAATCGGCGGGATACCAGCATCATGTTTCAGGACTACGCGCTGTTTCCGCACAAGACCCTCCTGGAAAACGTGGGCTACGGCCTGAAGATGCGCGGCATCGCCCGCACGGCCCGCGAGAGCCGCGCCCGGTCCTGGCTCGAAACGATCGGCTTGGCCGGTTACGAGCAGCGCCTCCCGCACCAGCTTTCCGGAGGACAGCGGCAGCGGGTTGCGCTCGCACGGTCATTGATTGTGGAGCCTGGGGTTCTCCTCCTTGACGAGCCTCTCGGTGCGCTGGATGCGAACCTCCGGCACCAGATGCAGCACGAACTGCGCCGCATGCACCGGGACGTGGGACTGACATTCATTTACGTCACTCATGATCAGCAGGAGGCGCTTGCAATGAGTGACCGGGTAGCCGTTATGCGGGACGGCCTCATCGAGCAACTGGGCAACCCGGTCAACATTTATGACCGTCCGGAAACCGAATTCGTTGCGCGGTTCATCGGCGCCTGCAACGTCATCGTTGGGCGGGTGCGCAGGGTGACGGATTCGGGGATTGAATGTGACGTTGACGGCCTTGCGACCCTGGTCGCACCGCCACCGCATGGCGGGGACGTCTATGGCGAAGGCGAACGGATCGCCCTGGCGTTGCGGCCTGAGGCCATTTCGATCAGGCCTGACGGCGAGGGGCGCACGCCGGAGCGGAACGGAACGGCGCTCGAGGTCAGGGATGTCGCATTTACGGGAGCAACACTGAAAATACAGGGAGTGTCAGCTGGCGGAAACATGCTGGATATCGAACTTGGACGCAGTACCCTGGGCGACCGGACGCCGCCGGGGCCAGGTGACAGGGTTTTCGCGGAATGGAGCGAGCCGGACCTGACCGTGCTGCGGCGGCCAGCCCGAAACGGGGATTCCTGACGTGACGGTGACCGAAACGGTCCTTGGCATCACGCGCGTTCACGAGTCGCGCGCGGCCAATACCTTTCGGTTCACGGCGGACCCACCCGTTTTCCTCCGGGGCGACGGACCGTGGCTTTTCGATGACCGGGGCCGGAAATGGCTCGACCTCGTATGCGGTTCCGCCACGAGCAACATCGGCCACAACCACCCTGCCCACATTGCGGCCTTGCAGGAAACACTTGCGACTGGAATCCTGCACACCGGTACCCGGCTTCCTTCGCCATTCCGGGCCCGGCTCTATGAAGAACTGGTCTCGATTTTGCCCGAGGAATTGTCCTGCATCCAGCTGGCGAATTCCGGTGCCGAAGCCGTCGAGGCCGCGATCAAGGCCGCACAATACGCGACCGGGCGCAAGCGTCTGATTTCTTTCGAGGGCGGTTACCACGGTCGAACCATCGGTTCACTTTCGCTGACTGACGGTGGCAGTATTCGTGAACCCTTCTCCGTGCTGCACGGACTTGTCGACCTCTTGCCGTATCCCGGTTCACCCGGGACCGGAAGCGACGAGGCCGACACCTGTCTCCGCCGTTTGTCAGACCGCCTGGAAGAGCTTGGGAGAATCGGCGACCTTCCCGCCGCCCTGGTGGTGGAAGCAATCCAGGGTGTCAGCGGTGTCCTGTCTCCGCCCGCGGAGTTCCTGTCCGGCATCAGGGACCTGGCGCGCCGGCACGGGGTCCTGATGGTATGCGATGAAATCTGGTGCGGGTTCGGACGCGCGGGGTCCTGGTTTTCCTTCGAAAATACCGGTGTCGTCCCCGACATGGTCACCATGGGCAAGGCCATGTCCGGGGGATTGCCGTTATCGGCCGTGGCCGCCCCGCCCGAGGTTCTCAAGGCTTGGCCGCCCGGCATGCACACCAGCACGTTCCAGGGCAATCCTCTCGCCTGCAACATGGCCGTCGCGACCATACGAACGATCCGCGGGGACGACCTGCTTGCGCATGTCGAGCAAACGGTCGAGCCCGTTCTCGAACGCGTCCTGCGCCCTCTTGACGCACTCGAACGCATCTGCGGCGTACGCGTCGCCGGTGCACAGGCGGCCGTCGATATCGTGGACAGGGATGGCAAACCCGATCGGGAAACCGCCCTTCACCTGCAAAGCGCGGTGCATTCCCGGCGGATCCTGATTTACCTGGGCGGCCGTTGCGGAAACTCGCTCATGTTCGTACCGCCGATCAACATCGATGGCGCGCCGCTGTCAGAGGGGCTGGAGAAAGCCGTAAGGCTGATCACGGACGAACTCGGAACGGGAAGACAACATCTGTGAACCCTTCAATCCCTCTACCGTCGACGCCCCTGCGGCAATCGGTGCAAGACTGCTTTCACCTATCGAGCCGCTCAAAAGCTGCGTCGCAAGGATGGAAAAACTCGAACCGGCGCACGATGCGATTGTCATTCGTTGGCTCGGAAGGTCACGGGTCGGCCGGGGCGCTCAATCGATGGCGGGGTTCATCGTCGAACCGCCCTGGGCCGCTGAGGGCATGATCTTCCCGGCGAAGGGTTGGGTGATGATGCTGGCGTAACTCGCGAAAACCCGCGAAATTCAAATGATCTCCGACGAACTCGGCACCGGCTGCAGTGGCTGGCGAATGTGTTCGGCTTCCTTTCCATCCGAACTTAGAGCACCAGCGACCGCCTTGTCGTGAGACACACCGCGAGAAAGAACCGTGATCGCGACACGCCGGGCGCCACCAATGGCAATCCGCTCCCGGTGGCGGGAAACGCGCCGCGTTCCGGGTTTTCGGTTCTTCTGAATTCATGGTGTCTTGCATGGTTCGGTTTCGTTACCGGGTCTTATTGAATTGGCGGTGCGCATAGTCGGCCTGGTCGAATCTTCACGGCCGGATTTTGGGATTTGCTGTTTTCCAACAACAACCTGGTTGGAACTAGAATGGATTCGTACTGGGAACAAATGACCGGGAATTCAATTTTGCAAAACCGGACAATAGACTCAATTTTGACGATTTTCGTCAAATGATTCCGTTTTTTTCTCAATGAAGTTCCGCCCAGTACAAACACATTTTCGATCCACGCGAGATGGAGCAGAAGGCACGGCGCGCGCCTCGTATCGAACGATTCATCCGATCGCCATTCCTGGCACCGGAAATAGCCGCTGCAATGACCAGCCTGCATTCGTGACGAATGAATCGGTGCCATGACCCGGCTAATCCCGGCAGGTGCCGGATTGTCCGATATGATCTTCAAGCATGACCTGTTGCGCCACGGCTTCGATCACGTCCGCTGCATCCCCGATGTCTGCGGAAAGAGACCGGTCGTCATCGAGCGGCGCAACGCGATCACGTATGGTCCTGTGAATGCGACCGGCGAGCGGGCCCGTCGTCGATGGCTTCCGAAGATCCATAGCCTGAGCTCCGACCAGCGCCTCAAGTCCCGACAGCAGCCTAGACATTTCCGCCTGCTCCGTGAGCTTGCCGGCCGCTAACGGTGTCAGGACAGCCATATCCTCGACTCCCTCGGATACGGGGACCTGATCAAGAACGACCGGTTCAGCCCGGTGCCGGATGCGCGCGGCCAGGGAAACGGCCGTCTTTTGCAGCGGCACCATGCCTGCGGAATCGCCTCCAGCGGTAGACAGGAACCGCGGCAGCCCGGACGTCGCTGGAGACATCATTCTCTGGATCCGCTGAACGGCGCAGTTGGCCATCATCGACAGGGTCAGCGACAGCGATTCGAGGCCCAGCGCCAACGCCGGCGACTGGAAATTCGGGGTCGAAAGAAGGCGGCCATCAGGAGTGACGACCGGGCTGTCCGAAACGCTGTTCAGAGCGGTTTCAACCATGGTTCCGACGTGATCCAGGCCGTGTAATCCAGCGCCCGTCACCTGGGCCGCACCCCGGAAACTGACCGGATCCTGAACGCGGCGCGGGTGATCTGCAGTGTCCCCGAGCGCTTCCCGGAACCATTTTGCGGCACGATCGTACCCCGGGGCAGGTGACAGTGCGATGACTTCCGGATCAAGAATATTCCGGTTTGCGGCGAATCCTTCGAACGACAGGACGATGGCGCATTGGCTCATGGCCAGGTTCAGGGCGTAGCGGTCAAACGCGAACGCTGAAAGCGTCGTTGTTACGGCGGAGTGATTTGCAAGAACCATGGCGTCACCCGGCGCCAGGTCCGGCGGGTTCAGGCCGGCTTCGCCGAGGGCCGTGGCCGCGTCGATCCTCGCTCCGTTTCGCCAGAGCTCGCCTTCGCCGACGAGAGCAAGGCCGAAGTGGGCGTTCTGCACGAGATCTCCGGCTCCGATCGAACCTGTTTCAGGTATGACTGGCGCGAATCCGGCGTTGAACACGGCAATCAGGTGATCAAGGAGCGCCGGCGAAATCCCGCTTGCCCCCCGTGCGGCGCCGAGAATCCGGGCGAGCAGGACTCCCCGGCACACCTCTTCCGACAAGTGTTCGCCAACCGCCGCGGCGCGTCCGCGGAGAAGACGAAACTGGAACCCGGAAATCTCGTCCGGGGCGATCCGGTGAGAAAGATTGGCGCCCAGCCCGGTGTTCAGGCCGTAGACAGGTCGGTCCCCGGCGGCATGGTCGAGAACAATCGAATGGTCTCGCTCGATCCGCACACGGGTATCCGGGTTCAGGCCGAGCGTGCTTGCCTCCCTGGCAATCGCGATGAATTCCTGAATGCGGAACGGGCTGGATCCATGGCCAACGGAAATCATCAGTGGAACCGAATCCGACGGCCGAGGCCAAGCCGCTTTGCCTTTTCGAGGATCGCGTGACCGAGGGCAATGTCCGAGAGTGACAATCCGCGGTGCCAGAACAGGATCGTCTCATTTTCCTTCTCGCGGCCCGGCCGCTTGCCGGCAACGATCTCGGATAGCTCCGCATGCAGGGTTTTCGCCGTCAGCAAACCTTGGTCGACATGATCCCGAAGTGCGCCGAACTGGCCATGGGCCTGCCCCCAATCGTCCATGACGATCTTGTCCATGACGTCGGTCAGGGAAAGCTCCACGGCCGACATGGTTCCATAGGGTATGACCAGTGAACCGCGTCTGATCCATTCAGTCCGAAACAACGGTTCCGGCGCCCTGAGCCTGGAGGCCTCTACCATGATGTCGGCGCCTTGAAGGCAACTTTTCCAGTCTTTGGTCGCGATGACTTTCCTGCCGAGGTCGGATTCGAGCCGATCCGCGAAACATTCGCGGCTTTCCGGGCGCCGCGAATGGACCCGGATTTCCTCGAAATCGAAATAATGGGCAAGCAGGCGGACATTCCAGTATGCGGTCCCGCGGGCACCGACATGGCCGAGGACCTTCGGCTCGGGCGGCGCCAGGTAGCGCGCGCCGATGGCGGTCATCGCGCCGGTTCGCATTTCCGTTATGCCCGTGGCGTCAATGATTGCTTTCGGGGCGCCGTTACGGGGATCGAAGAGTGTCAGGATCCCGTACTCGGACGGGCGACCACCCCGGTAGTTGTCGACAAAATCCCCAACGACCTTGGTTCCCGCACTGTCGATGTCGCCTCCGATCCAGCCCCGGAGCACGTTGAAGTGACCATCGACACCCGCCCGGGGACGAATATGGGTTCTCGGCTCGATCGCGGTTTCTCCCTGCCCCTGCATGAAAAGGCCGGTTTCGACGGCAGTGAGGATTTCCTTGTCGTCAAGCGCTGCCTGTTCGACATCGAACCGGTTAAGGAAGTCGATGTGGACCTCCGGAGAACGGTTTTTGATCGTCATGGAAACTCTGGTTCTCCCGTTTGGGACGGTTTCCAGAAATCTGGACAAACCGGCGTTTCGTCGCAATACCGGCCCGCAGCGTCAGCGACAATGACTGCAGACCGAACGGGAGTTGGCGTGCGTTTCGAAGCAGACGTTTCGTTCGAGCAACGGTTTGAGCCAGGGCTGTGCCCGCTTCGTCCAGATGTGACAGGAGGGCGAGACGACCGAGGTGTCATCCAGGGTGCCGGCCTTCATGCTGAGTATCGTACCCCCTTGTATGACACCTTTCACCAAAAGAATTGAATCAAGTTTTCCACAGCTGTTGTTGGCGCGGATCTGTGGAAAAGTGCAGCGTTGCAATGATCATCTTCAGATGAATCGGAACATTCCTGTTGCGTGCTTGCATGGGACAGGGATCGCGGGGAAGGTGGCCACCTTCCCCGCCGGGGAGGGGTCGGACCGAGAAACCACCATGGATAAAGATCCGTG
>JAPOVX010000155.1 GCA_026707935.1 Paracoccaceae bacterium | reverse complement strand
CGGACGCCCGAAAACACCTCCCAGTGGATGAGTTCGTTTTCGTCGCGCACCGTCATGTCAAAGACGATGTCCCGAATGTCCTTGCGGCTGTATTCCAGGATGCGGGCATATGAAGGAAACTCGTCGACATAGCGCATCGACCGGTCAGTTTCATCCATTCCGATATCATCCCGGCCATGGGGCATCGCGACAGAATGGATGACCAGCGCCGTATCGCTGTCCTCGAACCGGTGGGCATCGCCCATGGCCCAGGTGCGTTCCTTGATGTCGGCGTTGGTCAGCGCCGAGGCCCAGACCTGTTCAACGGTCATGGCGTCCTCGTCCACGCGAAACTCGACGCCACGGGAAAAGCTCTCGTGAAACGGAATGCGCTCCTGGCCCGGACGGGCACCGTAGATGCCATTGTCGAACAGCACGATCGTCCCCTCGGACGTGAGGCGCGGATTGTGCATGTGCCAGGGCCAGCGGAAGTTCACGCCAATTGGCGTCAGCAGCTTTTTCTGCAGATCCGGCGACCAGTTCGTGTGATCCCCCAGTATCCAGACGATTTCGCCTGACTTGCGGTCGATCTTCAGGACGCAATCCTGAAGGCGCAGCGAGACCAGCACGGAGTCGTCGCGTTCGTCATAGGTCACACCGTTGCCGTGGGTCCAGTCGGCAGCGCCGGGAAAACCGCGCACGTGCCAATAGGCGTCGAACGCATCGTAGCCGATGCGGTAGCGGTCGAGATGGTCGAAGCTGTCCCAGCTCCAGACGATGTCGCCGCCGGAAGTGAACTCGACCACCATGTCGCCCACGATTTCCCGCTCCCCCTTGCATTCGCCGGGCTCCCGATCAGAAGAGGGCCAGTTCTTCACATTCCTGGAATGTGCGCACAGCGCCAGGAAATTGCCGTTCGGCATCTGGTGCGGCTGGTGATGCAGGCTTCGGACATCGACGGGAATGCCGCCGTCCAGCGCGCCCTGCGGCCGTTTCGCGGCGTACCATGCGCGGACCGTGTCGCCGGCGATGTCGATTTCACGTGAGCAGAAATCGGTATCGTGAACGAAAAGGTTGCCGCTGATCAGCCGTTCGATCCCTGCCGCACGGCGGTCAAGTTTGCGCATCCAGCGCATCCGTCCCCGGTTGTCGATCGCGATCAGCATGCCCCAATGGACAAACCATCGCCTCTGCGCCTCGGTCACGTCCGTTATGCGCCCGAACGCACGGCGGCGGATGGTCATGAAGGTAAAGCGCCCCGACATCCGGTCGGGCCGGCTGATGCGTGTCTGGAGCGGCGGCATGTCCAGCGGTGAGGTCGGCACATCCCTTGGTTCGTGCGGGATGGGATCCCATGTCACGGCCCCGCCGGGACCAACGGCCTGAATCGAGATCGAGGCGGTCCCTTCCGGGTGAAAACCCAGGAGAAGGTACGGCTCGTCGTTCACCGGGAACCTGATCGTCCACATATCGTGATTCTGTTCGATGCGGACCCGCAGTTCATTGGCACCGGAGGTTTTCGCCAGCAGGCGCGCGACCAGAGGAGCACGCTCCGGGCCGTGTTCGACAATCGGTTTCGACTGGAACTGCGGCGTCGCCATGATGAGACCTCCCCAGGGCCACTATGCAAGGGACCAGCCACAGGAAAAAGACCGGATTGCTTTCAGTTGCTAGAAGTAACGCTACTGTCGTTTGCAGTCCAGTCAGGTGTCTTCCAGGCGACGTCACCCGACCTGATCAGGTCGTCGACGATCTCGACGATGAGCGCGCGTATGTTGCGCTCGGCCTCCGTCATCATCTCAACGCGCGGCCCGGCAAGGTGAATTGTCCGGTTGAATTCGGGTAAATCGATGGCTCTGTGCTCGGCAAGGCCAGCTGCGATCTCGGCATTGAACTGCGCGATTGGCGCCACGCAGAACCGTCGTCCGCGAACGAGGTATTCGCGCCTGAGGTTGATCGAGGAGCATTCGATCAGGTCGCCCCACTTCGATTGCGTGCGCTTGAATCCCTGTTCGAGTCGTTCGCGCGCCCAGATCGATCGGACGTCCAGGACGACCGGAAGGCTTGCCAACGTCTCGACAGGCACCCGCTCAGGCAGGGATGCGCAGAGGCTGGGCGGGCCAATGAGGCACAGGCTTTCATTGTAAACCGGCAGGCTTTCGAAGTTGTCGGTATCTACGTCGCTCTGAAAAAAGGCAAAATCGCACTCCCCGGCTTCCCAGAGCCGTTCCAGATCGGCCGGGAAACCCTGGTTGAACAGCAACGTGATGCCCGGATGCCGGTCAAACCCGACCTCCATCAGGCGGGGCACCAGTACCCTGCTGAGGGAGGGAGTCACGCCAATTCGAATGGTCCCCTCGCTGGAATTCCGGTGCCGCGACAACTCGCGCTCGGTCCTCTCGACCGAGGCCAGGATGTCTTCTGCGCGGCGATGCAGGACTTTGCCTACCGAAGTCAGGCGCATGCCGCGCGAGTGGCGGGTCAAGAGCTTGAGCCCGAGCTCTGCTTCCAGCTTTCTCAATTGCTGGCCAATCGCGGGCTGGGTGACGTTCAGCGCCTCGCTGGCCGCCGTCAGGCTTTCGTGTTTGGCCACTGCACAGAAGTATTTCAACTGTCGGAAATCCATGGGCCTCAATCTCGCCAGGCTCCGCCCAGGATAATAGTCGCGCTTTCTTCTCCTGTAAATCGAAGGCTATTGTCGCGACAGACACGTGCGCTGTAGTCTTGCGTCGAAAAGGAAGACCGCAAATGGCCGAACACGTTCCGAATCTGCAGCCCGGCGGTGACCTCGTGGTGGCGATGTCCCCGCGCATGCTCTCGATCCGGAAATCTGAAGAACAGCTTTTCCGGGTCGTCGGGCCGGGGCGAACTCCGGTGCAGGTGCACATGTCGGAAGGGCATGGGGCCGTCGCCTGCGACACATGCGTGCGTCTGGACGTTCGGGACCCGTTTGCCTCGAGCCACCGCGGTCAAGGGCACGACCTGGCAATGGGCGGGGATCAGATCACCGCTGGCGGACAGGACGTCCGTTTCGTCGAACGCGCGTGACGGGGAAGGGGGCGGGGTCCAGGAAACATGAGTCAGGTGGTCATCATCGGCGGCGGGCCTGTCGGTCTGGGCCTGTCCATCGACCTGGCCCGGAAGGGGGTGACCAGCACGGTCCTCGAGCGCACCGGGACCGTTCACCACATCCCCAAGGGCCAGAACCTGACCCAGCGCACCGGTGAGCACTTTCGCGCCTGGGGGATTTCCGAACGGGTGCGTGCGGCAAGCCCCGTGCCCCCGGAATTCGGCAATGCCGGGATTGTCTGCTACGGGCGGCTGTTGAGCGAATACCACTACGACTGGTTCCAGCGCTCTCGCGTTCGGGCCTACTATTTCGCCGAAAACGAGCGCCTGCCTCAGTACAACCTCGAACGCATATTGCGTGACCGGGTGGCCGATTTTGCCGAGATCACCCTTATCGAAGGCGCCCGCGTCACGGATGTTTCGCAAGTGGAGGAAAGCGTCACCGTTGCGTACCGGATGGAAGACGGCGCCGATCACGCGCTGAGCGCGGCTTGCGCCGTGGGGTGTGACGGCGCGCGGTCGCTGACACGCGACTGTGCCGGCATCGAGAGCGAGGTCGACCACGAAGGCCCGCTCATGGCGCTTCTGGTGTTCCGGTCGCGGGAATTGCACGACTTGCTGGAACGCTATCCCGGGAAGTCCATTTTCAACGTCATGAACCCGGACATGGATGGCTACTGGCAGTTCCTTGGCCGGGTTGATCTCGATGGCGGATGGTTCTTTCACTCGCCCGTCCCGGCAGGAACAACGCACGACAACTTCGATTTCAAGGCCTTCCTGTACCGGATGGCCGGGGCCGAATTCGCACTGGAATTCGAGCATATCGGGTTCTGGGACCTCAGGATCTCGCATGCACGAGATTATCGCAACGGCCGTGTCTTCATCGCCGGGGACGCCTGTCACAGCCACCCGCCCTATGGCGGCTACGGAGTCAATACCGGGTTCGAGGACGTGCGGAACCTCGGCTGGAAGCTCGATGCGGCATTCAAGGGATGGGCTGGCGATGCGCTGCTGGACAGCTACAGCGCGGAGCGGCACCCGGTGTTCAAGTCCGTGAGTACGGATTTCATCGGCCGAATGATCGAGGACTTCCGCTGCTTCACGCGGGAATATGCCCCCGAAAGGGACAGGGCCGCGTTCGAGGCCGCCTGGCGGAGGCGCGCAAGCGCCGATGATGCGGACGTGACCGAGTTCCTGCCGCACTACGCGGGTTCACCGATCGTGGCCGGGGCGGTTGGTGCGCGATCAGGGGCCAGGGGGACGCACCGCTTTGCGGCAGAGGCCGGGTTTCACCTCGCCCCGAAGAAACTGCCGGACGGGAGCGACCTCTGGGACGCGCTGGGTCCGGGGTTCACCTTGATGAACCTCGGGGAGGACGGAACGGTTTCGATGCGGTTCGCGGAGGCTGCGCGGGCGCGAAACGTACCGTTGCGCGTGTTGAATACACCCGACGAAGGGCTGCGAAAGGCGTATGAATGCGCGACGATTCTCGTCCGGCCGGACCAGTTTGTCGCCTTTTCCGGGGACGGGTCAAATGCGGACGCCGACGCAATCGTGGCCCGCGCGACCGGCGCCTGAGGAGGGCTGCTCATGACCGACATGAAGGGATGCCACTACATTGCGGGCACCTGGCTGGCCGACGCGCCGAACGGGATGACCGGGGTCGAAAACCCGTCGGACGGGACCGTATTTGCCGAAGCCCCCAACGGGTCCCGGGAACTGGCCGGCCAGGCGGTAATGGCGGCGCGGGAGGCCTTTGAGTCGAGCGCCTGGGCGAGCGAGCCGCGCCTGCGGTCGGCAGTGCTGTTGGAATTTGCCGATGTCCTGGAAGCGCGCGCCGATGAAATCGCCGACCTGATGGCACGTGAAAACGGCAAGGTCCTGGGACAGGCGCGGCACGAAGTGGCCGCCGGGTATGGCGAGGCGCGATACTACGCCGGCGTCGCACGAAACGTTTTCGGGAGAACATTCGAAAGCGCCACGGGCAGGATGAGCCTCATGACGCGTGAGCCCTCGGGCGTCGTCTCCGTCATCGTGCCGTGGAACGCGCCGGTTACCCTGCTTGTGCGTTCGGTTGCCCCCGCGCTGGCCGCCGGCTGCGCCGTCGTGGTCAAACCTGCGCCCCAGACGCCATTGACCAATGCCGCCGTCATGGCCTGCTTCGACGCGGTGGCGTCGCTGCCGAAGGGTGTTGTCAATTCGGTCAATGAACACGGGACAGAGGTTGGCGCCGTTCTTTCCACGCACTGGGAAATCGACGTCATCTCCTTCACCGGCTCGTCGCGGACCGGCAAGATCATCATGGCCAATGCTGCTGACACCATCAAGCATGTCTCGCTCGAACTCGGCGGAAAGGCGCCGGCGATCGTCTTTGGCAGCGCCGATACCGACAGGGCGGTGGCCGAGATCAAACGCGGTTCGCTGGCACTCAACGGACAGATGTGCACCTGTGTCAGCAGGGTGCTGGCGCAGGATGATGTCTATGACGAGGTGAAGGCGCGGCTGCGCGATGCCTATGAGGAAACCACGGTGGGCGATGCGCGCACGGCCGGCGTCGAACTGGGCCCGATCATCGACAGGCCCAACCAGGAGCGCCTGCTGAACATCATCGAGCGCGCCGGCGACGAGGCAAACCTGGTCGTGCGCGGTACGGAGGGCGGAAACGATCTGGCGCGCGGCTATTTCGTGACCCCATCCATGTTCGAGATCGATGATGTCACCCACGACCTCGTGCAGGACGAACTCTTCGGCCCGATCGTCTCGATCGAACGGTTCGGCGACGAAACGGAGGCCATCGAGAAAGCCAACGCCACGCGTTACGGGCTAGCGGCGTCCGTCCATACCAATGACCTCGGCGTTTCGATGCGTACGAGCCGCAAGCTGAAATTCGGCACGGTCTGGATGAACAGCCACAACCGTCTTTTGGCGGAGGTCGAAACCGGCGGTTACCGTGAAAGCGGGATCGGGCGGCTGCACGGGGTCGAGGCGATGAATGACTTCCTCGAAACCAAACACATCTATTTCGAGGTCGACGGCTGATGCCGCTGATCCAGTACCTGTCGCGCATTTCCTTCGATTTCGGGGCAATCGCGACACTGGACGACGAAATCGCACGCCTCGGGCTCAAACGTCCGCTTCTGGTCACGGACGAGGGCGTCGCGGCCGCCGGAATCCTCGAACGCGCGCTGGATGCGGCGAAGCCCTCCAAACCCGTGGTCTACGACGGCACCACCGAGAATCCGACCGAGCAGTCCCTGCTCGAGTGCCTGGAAATCTGGGAAGGCAAGGGCTGCGACGGGGTGATCGCCCTGGGTGGCGGATCGCCGATCGACCTGGCCAAGGCGGTCGCGCTACTGACGAGCCACGGCGGCAGCCTGGCCGACTACAATGTCAAGACCGGCGGGTCGGAAAGGATCGGCAAGGTATCGCCCCAGATCGCCGTCCCGACAGCGGCCGGGACAGGCGCAGAGGTGGGCCGTGCCTGCGTCATGTCCTTGCTCGATGGTTCGAAATGCGTCGCTGTCAACCTCAACATGGTTGCCGACACGGTGATCTGCGATCCGGACCTGACCCTGTCTCTGCCGCCGCGCCTGACCGCTGCAACCGGAATCGATGCGCTCAGCCATGGGATCGAGACCTATTGCAGCACCTGGGAAAACCCGCCGGCAGCGGCGATCGGTCTCGACGCCGTCCGCCGTGCGGTCAGGTGGTTGCCCGCGGCCGTCGAAGACGGAACGGGCCGCCAGGCACGGTGGGAAATGATGATGGCGGCTCTCATGGGCGGGATGTGCCTGCAAAAGGCGCTTGGCGGGGCACATGCCATGGCCACTCCGCTGGGAGAATTGCACCTTCATCACGGCACTCTGATCGGCGTCCTTCTGCCCCACGTTCTGCGCTTCAACAAGGGCCGGGCCGATGCCGCATATGGCGACCTGCGCATCGCCATGAACGTGCCCGACCCGGTGGAACTGCACGACTGGATGACCGGTTTCGTCAAGCGGATCGGCCTGCCAACGACCCTCGGGGCACTGGGCGTGGAGCGCGCGATGCTGCCGGAGATTGCAGAGAAGGCCGCCAGGGACCACCTTTCCGCGACAAATCCGAGGCCCGCCGTTGCCGGGGACTATCTGAACCTCTTGATCGAGGCGATGTAGATGCCGCCGAAGGTGGCCGTGTCCCGAGAAGCGGGCATGTCATGGGGCATTCCATGGCGCCTTCATCTCCGGATATCGAGACCATTGTGATGCCGGTGAATCCTGCTGCCTGGCTTGTTTCCCCGTTTGATCGGCGTCTGAAGATTGTTGGTGCAGGGCAGGATAGGTTCCAGTAACGCGTAGCCCGGGATGCCCAACTGGTCAGAGCCCCATGGCCCTGTAGGCCTCTGCCACGCGATTGACTTCAATTCAGTACCCGGCGGTCCGGAGGTCACGCGTCCCGCCCGCGGGTTCGTTCCATGACCGCCAGAGTTCAGCGTATGTGGACCACATCATGTCCTCGAGTCCCGATCGCACGAGATCGATTTCCGTGCGACCGTGGAAAAACTCGATTTCGAGTTCCTTCGGGAAGGGTTTGCCAGTCATCTTTTCGAGGGAACGCGCGAGTGTTCGGTGGCCCTTTTCATCGTAGCGGCGCTCCATCAGCCCGAACGGAATGTGGGTCAGGTTCTTAACCCATTCGAAATAGCTGACCACGACACCACCGGCATTCGCGAAAAGATCCGGGACCAGAACCACACCCCGTTCTCGCAGAATCCTGTCCGCTTCATGGGAAACCGGTTCGTTGGCCGCTTCAACGACCAGTCTTGCCCTGAGCCGTGGCGCGTTCCCTGACCTGATGACCCTCTCCATGGCTGCCGGGACCAGGATGTCGCACTCGTCTTCGAGGGCCCCGGCTCCATCCGCTGAATAAGAGCCGCCGCCATATCCTCGGACCCCGCCGTGCGCAGTCACGTGTCTCTTCAACTCCTCGATATTCAGCCCGTTGCGATTCCTGACAACGCCATCGTGCTCGATGACCGAAACGATCCGGCATTCATCCTCCTCGCTCAAGAACTTCGCAGCGTGATACCCAACGTTTCCAAGGCCCTGCACCACGACCGATCGATCTTTAAGGTCGTTGCCTTGAAAGCCCGCCTTACGGGCGTCCTCGACCATTTCGAAGAATGCCTGAATCGCGTATTCGACACCCCGGCCCGTTGCTTCGGTGCGCCCTTCTATACCGCCGCCTCCAAGCGGTTTTCCGGTTACGCAGGCCAGTCCGTTGATGTCCTCGGGCCTCTGGCGCCGATATTCATCCGCGATCCACATCATCGTCAGCTCGGTTGTCCCCATGTCGGGCGCAGGAACATTCATGCCGGAGTTCAGGAAGCCATGCCGGATCAGCTCCTGGGCGAAACGCCGCGTAATCTTTTCGAGTTCATGTTCTTCCCGTTTCCAGGGATCGATCTTCAGGGCGCCCTTCGAAACTCCGAACGGCAATCCGAACTGCACGCATTTGTAGGTCATCAGCGCGGCAAGTGCTTCGACCTCTTCCTGGTCGACGTCAGGTGTGAATCGGATGCCGCCTTTCGCCGGAGAGTTCTGCGTGGAATGCACGGCTCTCCACCCGGTGAATGTGTACATTTCGCCGCGCAGCCGCACGCCGAACCTGGTCACGTAGGTTGTGTTGCAGACACGGATCTTTTCTTCGAGGCCTGCGGGGAGGTCGATCGACGCGGCCACGTCGCTGAACATGGCATTCACGTCTGCAAGGAATGCACCGCTCATTGGCTTGCCTCCCGGGCACGGGAAATCGGCGATTCCCTTCCCGCGCCAAACCCTCCGCCGCCGGGCGTCTTCATGACGAACACGTCGTTGGCGTTCACCTGGGTTTCGTCGTTTCCGGCCAGTTTTTCGATCGTCCCGTTGCTGCGAAGAACAGAGTTTTCGCCGGGTTGTCCAGCCTGGCCGCCGCTCGCGCCAAACGGAACGGTCTTGCGGTGCGAGGACAGGACGGTGACCGTCATCGGTTCCAGAAACCGCAATTTGCGCACGATGCCGTCGCCGCCCCTGAATTCCCCGTCGCCGCCGGACCCAGACCGGATCGAAAATTCGTCCACGCGGACCGGAAAACGGTCTTCCAATACCTCCGGATCGGTCATCCGGGTATTTGTCATGTGGCTGTGTACGGCACTCGCACCGTCAAAGCCGTCACCGGCTCCGGCACCACCACAGATGGTTTCGTAGTTCTGGTACTTGTCGTTTCCGTAGACGAAATTATTCATGGTACCCTGCGACCCGGCGATAACGCCGAGAGCGCCGTAGAGTGCGTCCGCGATGGCCTGGCTGACTTCCGTGTTCCCCGAGATAACGGCTGCCGGGTATTCGGGACTGATCATGGTGCCCCTGGGTACAACGATCTCGATCGGTTTCAGGCATCCCTCGTTCATGGGAATGTCGGCGCCAACGAGAGTGCGGAAAACGTAGAGGACGGCCGCGCGGCAGATCGAGAACGGCGCGTTGTAGTTCAGCTCGTCCTCAGGGGACGTGCCTGAAAAGTCGATCACCGCGCTGCGCGTGCCGTGGTCCACCGAGATCTGCACCTCGATCCGGGCGCCGCTGTCGAGCGGGTACGTGTACCGGCAGTCCTTCAGAACGTCCAGGACGCGCCGGACGCTCTCTTCGGCGTTTGCCTGAACATGCCCCATGTAGGCGTGAACGACGTCCAGCCCGAATTGATCGACGATCCTGGAGAGTTCACCTGCGCCAGTCGCGTTAGCGGCGACCTGGGCCGCCAGATCGGACATGTTCTGGTCGATGTTCCGGCACGGGTATTTCCCAGATCCCAGCAACTCCCTGGTCTCGCTTTCTCGAAGCGTGCCACGGGTAACCAGGAGAAAGTCGTCGATCAGTACGCCTTCCTCGTGAATGTGACGGCTGTCGGGCGGCGCGGAGCCCGGTGTCTTGCCTCCAATGTCCGCATGGTGGCCGCGCGAGGCAACAAGGAAGATGATGTCTTCGCCAGTCGTGCCGAAAACCGGCGTAATCACGGTCACGTCCGGAAGATGGGTGCCGCCATCATAAGGGTTGTTCATCATGAAGACATCGCCCGGACGAATCCTGTTCCTGTTTTTCCTCAGGATGGTGCGTACGCTCTCGCTCATCGAGCCGAGGTGAACGGGCACATGCGGCGCGTTGGCAACCAGGTCTCCGTTGGCTGCGAAGATTGCGCAGGAAAAGTCGTAGCGCTCCTTTATGTTCACCGAGTAGGCGGTGTTGGCCAGCGTTGCACCCATTTGATCCGCGATGGACATGAAAAGGTTGTTGAAGACTTCGAGCATCACCGGGTCGACACCGGTGCCAATGGCTTCCCTGCGCTGGAGCGGCACGACGCGGCGCATGACCAGGCCGCCGCCTGGCAGACCCTCGGCCTGCCAGCCCGGTTCGACGACATTCGTGCCCGTCGGTTCAATAATGATCGCCGGTCCTGTCACCGTGTCACCCGCGTTGATCCGTTCACGTTTGACCAGCGGCACATCCTGCCACACTGCTTCCGAGAACATCCGCGCTGTCAGGTCCGCGCCAACCGGTTCATCGCGCGACGTTGTCGTCATGCCTTCGCCGGTAGAGCCTATGGCCTCCGCCGTCAGCAAGTCGATGATCAGTTCGCCGGACTCCGGCACAAAGCCAAAGCGCTGCCGATGAGCCCTGTCGAATTCTGCCCGCATGGCGGCTTCCTCGCCAAACGGCACGGGGAGCGCATGATGCGATCCCGGCGTGCGGATATGGGCGGTGTAGATGACTTCGAGCCGGTCTTTGCCGATGCCCTGAATAAGGACTTCGTTCTTTGCCTCGTTGCCGAGCTCGTGCAGAATCTGTCCGGCGGCTTCGTACCGGGAAGTCGAAGCGGCAAACTGGTGTTCACGGATGGCGCGCACGTCGGCGAGCCCGATCCCGAAAGCAGAGAGAACGCCGGCCAAGGGGTGTATGTAGATGCTTTCCATGCCAAGAACATCGGCGACCTGGCAGGCGTGCTGCCCGCCTGCGCCACCAAAGCAGTTCATCGTGTATTGCGTCACGTCATATCCGCGCTGAATGCTGATCCTTTTGATTGCGTTGGCCATGTTTTCCACGGCGATGCGCAGGAATCCCTCGGCCAGCGCCTCGACGTTCATCCTGGATTCGCCGGTTTCGCGGGCGATGTCCCCGGCCATGGCCTCGAACCTTGCCCGGGCAGCCTCGACATCCAGGGGATCGTCGCCGTCGGGTCCGAACACCGACGGGAATTGATCCGGCTGGATTTTTCCCAAAATGACATTGCAGTCTGTTACCGTCAGCGGGCCGCCGCGGCGGTAGCAGGCGGGACCTGGATCGGCGCCGGCGCTTTCGGGGCCAACCTGCATGCGCCCCTGCCGGAAGGACAGTGTTGAACCGCCTCCGGCGGCGACCGTGTGAATGCTCATCATCGGGGCGCGCATTCGCACGCCGGCCACTTCCGTGTCGAAGGAGCGTTCGAATTCGCCGGCAAAGTGGCAGACATCGGTCGACGTGCCCCCCATGTCAAAGCCGATCAGCTGCCGGAACCCTGCGTTCTGAGCCGTGCGGACCATGCCGACGACTCCGCCGGCAGGACCGGAAAGGATTGCGTCCTTTCCCTGAAACAGTGTGGCATCCGTCAACCCGCCGTTCGACTGCATGAACATGAGGGACCTGCAACTCCCGCGGTTTGCTCCGAGAGCACCGCCGACCTGGTTTACGTATCGTCTCAAGATGGGGGAGAGATAGGCGTCGACCACGGTCGTGTCACCGCGTGAGACCAGTTTTACCAGCGGGCTTACTTCGTGGCTGAGCGACACCTGGGTGAATCCCTGCTGCCTCGCCAATTCACCGATCGTCTTTTCATGCGCCCGGAAACGGTATCCATGCATGAGGGCGACCGCGATCGATCTGAAGCCTTCGCTGTACGCCTTCGAAAGCGCCGTGCGGACTTGCCGGAGATTCAACGGCTCGACAATGTTTCCTTGGGAGTCGACGCGCTCTTCGACCTCGACGACATCTTCGTAGAGCGGTTCGGGCAACTTGATATTGAGGTCGAAGAGTCCTGGCCGGTTCTGGTAGCCGATCCTGAGGAGGTCCCGCAGCCCCTTGGTGATAAACAGGATGGTTCGAACACCCTTTCGCTCAAGCAGGGCGTTGGTCGCCACGGTCGTGCCCATCTTGACGGCTTCAATCGTGCCTTCGGGAATCGGATCGTCTGATGCCAGCCCCAGGATTTCCCGAATGCCTTGTACAGCCGCGTCCTTGTACCGCCCGGGGTTTTGCGAAAGCAGCTTGTGCGACTGAAGTGCGCCGTTGGGGTTTCGTGCGACGATGTCGGTAAATGTCCCACCCCTGTCGACCCAGAATTGCCACATGGCATATCCCCCTGGATTGCCGGACCGAAGCCCGGAATCGTTGATTGATTACTTTATTGCCGGAGACGTTTACACCGGGCGCCGCGGTAACGATGCGGGCGAACATCTTGCCTCCGACCTTCCATGCACGTGACCCGTCACGGAATTTCCTGAATCGGGAGAATCCGGAAGTTTGCCGGCCGTCGATGCATCGGCCGTGAAACGCACCGGGGATCCGCTCTGCAGCCGAGGCAATCCAGGCTTCAAGCCGGCTCCCGGTGCGTCTTCTCCATCCGGGCGACGGAAAGCGCTGCCAGGACGTAAAGGGCCGCGGCGCAACCGATGACGAACGACTGCCCGAACTGGATTGCGAGGAGTGTTGCAAGAATTGCGCCGATGACGGAAGCGCATCCGTTGGCTCCCCAGGCCCAGGGGACGAGACGCGGATCCAGGCGGCGGAGCCGTGCCAGTGTCAGTGGAAACGGCATCCCCATGAGGGTGGCGATCGGAGCGACCAATGCGACGGACGCCGCGATCTTGAGGCCGGGCGAGGCTCCGAGCAACCAGTTCGTGACATGCGGGAATGCGGCAATGTAAGTGCCAGCGATCAAGACAATTCCTGCGACCGGACGGGAAACGGGAATGCCGGCATCGAGCCGGCCGGCCAGCCAGCTCCCGATCCCTGCGAACGCCAGGAATGCCGCGAGCACCACGACGAGTGCGTGCAGGGGATGGCTGAGGATTACCGTGAACCGACTGATGAATGCGATTTCCATGAGCAGGAATGCAAGTCCCAGGCACGTGAACCCGGCGAGCGCGGTTCCGCGGCGCACGCCTCCGGCCCCTTCTGTCCGCCGGACGGCGAGGAGTGGTAGCAGGATGAGGAAAACGCTGACGACCACGGCCTGAACGAGCGTGACCGGAAGGGCGAGATAACCGATTGCGACGAGCCCGATCCCGCCCTGGCGGCTCAGGGCCAGGATCTCCGGTGCATGCGCCCATTTGAAAAAGTTCCAGAAATACGGCCGGTCATCGGTGGCAGGCCGGATATCGAACTTGTAGTCGCGAATGAAACCGGATCGTTCCGGTCCGAACAGACGGCTCGCGGCCGCGTGGAACCATGACCCGTCCACGACGTTGAACCTGTTGGCTTCTTCGGCATCCATTCCGGGCACGTGGATGAGATCGAAGGCACGTGCGTCGGCAAACGACCTGACTGCGGCAATCTGGGTGCTGGACAAAGGTGAACGGCCCGCCACGAGGGTGGTCGTGTTCCAGCTTCGGATCCAAGCGAAATGTTCCACTGCGGGTACAGTGCCTTCCGAACTGAATGCTTCGAGGAATGTCGCCAGCAAACGCGGCCCTCCGCGCGGGGGAAGCTGGCTCCAGCCTGTCACGGCGACGAGCCCGCGGGGAGACAGTCGTGCCAGCATGGAGCGCAGCGATTCGCTGGTGAGAAGCCGCTCTTCCATCAGTGCATGGAGACCGGACGGGCTCGCGCCGAGGGCGTCAACCTGGATGAGGTCGTATGCCTGCCGGGGCGACGCCTCGACGAACCCGCGCGGGTCGCCCACGTGCAGATTCACCGCGGGATGCTCGTACGTGCGTCCGGCAAAGTCACGGTACCGGTCCCGCACCATCGCCACGACATGCGGTTGGATCTCGACAGCGTCCACCGCGCGTGCACCGCCCCCGAGCGCCTGCAGCACTGCCGCACCGCCGCCCGAACCAAGCACAAGTACACTGGGGCGATCCAGCAAGTGGTAGGGAAGCGCCGATGTCAGTTCGTCGAGATAGGGTGGAGGTGTACCGCCTGGCTCATGGCGCGGGACGGCGATGGGCCCGTCGGCATCGACGAAGAGTGCCACCTGTTCCGGGACGCGTTCGCGGGCAAGAATACTCAGCCCCGGCGCCCAGCGGAGGGGAACCTCGTCGTTCTCGACCGCGACCACCTGGCCGAGAGGACCGGACCGGATTTCGGCGGGCACTGCCCCCGCGATCCGAAGCGCCTGTGGCAACGGCTTGAAGGATGAAATGCGGAGCTCATTCGGGCCCGCTCCGAAGACCAGGCCGACGAAGGCAATGACCGCGAGCGACAGGAGCGCCGGGCGGATCCTGCCCCGCGCGGAAACGGCAGCGAGCCCGGATGCAAGGGAAGCCAATGCTCCCAGGCCGTCGAGAGTTCGCTCGGCGGGAAGCCAGGTGAGCAGGTACACCGCGGCAATCGCTCCCGTACCGGCACCGAGGAGGTCTGCGGCATATACGCGAGAGAGTTGCCCGCCAAAGACGACGAGCATGCGCCCGATTCCAGTTGCCGCCACGAAGAATGGCACGGCGACGAGGAGTTCGACGAGAAGCAGCCATCCGAATGGTCGGAGCGACCAGGGAAACTCGAGGACATTGAAGGGAACGCGCTGGGCAATCGCAAAGCAGGACGGAGCGGCCAGCGCGAATGCGAGCGCGGTGACTGCCAGGAAGGGTTCCGCGCGCAAACGGATTCGGTCGCCCAGCACCAGAAGGAACGTGCCGCTCGCCCCGAATCCGAGGAGGGCGATGCTGATCACCATGAATGCGAAGTGATGCCACTGGACGATAGCGAACAGCCGGGTGAGAAGGATCTCGTAACCGATAGCCGCGGCCGACAGGATCGCCACCGCGACGAGCATCAAAAAGCTCGGAGACCGGTTTTCGCCGTTCATGCCGGTCGAACGCGCGTGGAACCTGCCCGGAACGCAGGCGAGTACGCCTGCAACCCGCGTCCAGGTCGGTTTCCTTTCGCCGTCCGAAATTGGCAAGGCGGTGATCCATCGACAATTCGGCACGGGATTTGCGAACACTTTCCGTACGCGTCGGTCCGGAAGCGCCGGGAATGCACCGAAGGACGGGTCCTGCCGCAGGCAGGGGAGATCGGCAATGGCTGATGATCGAACCACTCCGTCCGCAGCAGGTGCGTACAGTTCATGCAGGAGAGCGGGTCGTTTCCCGCTGAGCGGGGCATCGCAGCTGAATTTCCCGGCGTGAAGGTGCTTTCTCCCGGCACACTCAGTGACCGCCCGTCAGCGGGACGAAACGCACCGGAAGGATCTGGTGCACGCTCACCTGGCCGTCCGCATGTTTTCGTACGAGAACCAACATCTGCACGGAAAACGGTTGACCGACAGGGATGACCAGCGCGCCTTCGGGCGCAAGCTGGGTAACAAGGGGTGGCGGGATGTGCGAGGCGGCTGCTGTCACGACGATCGCGTTGAACGGTTCGGCGGCAGGCCACCCGAAATAGCCGTCGCCCAATCGAACCTCGACATTTTCGTATCCGAGTCGCGACAGCCTTTCCGTCGCCTCGAGTGCCAGGCCCGGCACGATCTCGATGGTATGGACCCGATCCACGAGCTCTGCCAGGATGGCAGCCTGGTATCCCGATCCGGTGCCGACTTCGAGGACCCGGTGATGTGTTTCCGGCGCGATCAGGTGCGTCATGAGGGCCACGATGTAGGGTTGCGAAATCGTCTGCCCGTAGCCGATCCGGAGCGGACGGTTTTCGTAGGCGGATCCGGCGAGCTCCGGAGGGACGAATTCGTGCCGGAGCACGCGACCGATCGCATCCATCACCTTCGGATCGATTTCCGTAACGCCGGTACTGGCGGCCGTGCGCGCCGTCAATCCCGCGATATCCGCGAGCATGGCCCGCCGCATGCCGGTGTAGCTGGCAGCGGCCCGAACCGACGTTGGCAAGGAGACCGCTGCAGCACTCGCCGCCGCCAGGAAACGGCGACGGGTGAACTGACCGTGCGTCCGGGCTCCGAAATGGAATCCGCTTGCAGATGTGTTGGCAACGGTACCGGTCATGGCAGGATACTCCCCGAGGACCTGCGCGACGAATGCGAATGACTCCAGGACATTGCATGTCCCCCTGAATTCGGACAGGCACCTGCAATCGTCCTGTCGAGGAACCGGGTCATTCAATGCGACAATATGCGCAACGGCAAGGAATTGGAATCGTCAATGACGGAATCGGGTCTTACCTGGTCAGTCCCGTGCTCCTGCCCAGTATTCCGGAGCACCCCTGCAGATACGTGCGGGCGGGATGGGGCGTTGTTACCAATGGTGCAGAACCCGGGGCATCCGGCACTGCGCCCGAAAACGTGTGAACCGGCCGCGAAAGCCAGGTCCGGGATGCCCGCGGGAACTTGTCTGCCCACCGGCGGTCCAAAAGGCAATGCCCGACGCGGACGAGTCCGACGTCGGGCAGAGATCTGTTTCACGTTCAGTTGAACCAGCCGTTCACGATATCCATGTTGGCATTGACCCTGTCCTCGGTCACATCCCGAGGATCAATCTTGTGACGGCCAGATCACAGGGTCCACTCTTTGACCACCGCAGGATCGAGTTTCATTTGGCCAGGGGATCTTGCGATGGGGGGATTGCGGGTCTCCAGCGACCTGGAATTGGCGACGTCAATGCTTGCGTCGCTGCTGACGCACGAAAACAGGATGCTTCCAGCCAGTCTTCTTTGTCCAGGTTGACGTTTTTACGGCGTTCGGCGCGTGCCTGCTCTTCGACCGGAGTGATGTCTTGGGCGGCATGCACCGATTCCGGTGTCCAGTAGTCAAACAGGATCGCTGTTCGCGCCGGGTCGTGGCCTTCAACCGTGCCTTGAAAGTTGCGTCCGGCAGGATTACCGGCACTCACGTTTCCGAAAGGCCGTCGCTCTTGAACTTGAACTGCCGCATCCGGGAGGATTTTCAGCCTGCGTCTCCGGCCCAGCTCTCCCCCGTGCGGTTTCCGTCCTTGTCGAACATCGTCGCAACTTCGCGGCCCATGAGATCGTCAGCCGCGCTTGCCCGATCCACCATGCAGGATGGCTCATTGTGAACTTGTGTTGACGGGTTCACGTCGATCGAACAGCCGGATTCCTCGGGAAGAGTCTCTGACCAAGACTGCGTCTCGAGTGGCCTTTAGCTGGACCGGCCCGACCAGCTACGCGCCACGGGCAGGTCGTTGGCAAGCGCGGGCGTCGCAGTCTGCGCCGTTGCCATCATGCCACTGTATCTTGGTCAGTCTCGTTTCCTTTTTTGAGTTTGGGGATGGATTGACCGGAAAACCGGGACTTCTGCAACGTCGTCGACGTCAGTGATCAGCATGTGCCCGGGTTTATGCGTAATGCAGATCGGAAGCAGGGCCTGCTCGATGGCCGCGTGCGGCGTTACCCCGCATGCCCAGAAGACCGGAACTTGGCCGTCACGAATCGGACCCGCGTTGCCCCAATCCGGGAGGTCAATGTCGCGTATTCCGATTGCCGTGGGATCACCCCAATGCACTGGTGACCCGTGCGCCATCGGGAATTTCCTGCTGATTTCGACGACTCGTGAAAGATGGTCCTGATCAATGGCGCGCATGCTCACGACCATGGGGCCTTTGAACGGGCCGGCCGCGAACGTGTCGATATTCGAACGATACATTGGTACGGTCTTGTTGTTGTCGATGTGCCACAGCGAGATGCCGGCTGCCAACAAGGCGTGTTCGAACGTGAATGAACACCCGAGTGCGAAAGCAACGAAATCGTCATTCCAGAGGTCGACTATGTCGAAACGGATATCGACCAATTCCCCGTTTTCGTAGACACAGTAGGCAGGCACGTCCGTCCTGATGTCGATGTCACGACCCAGCGTGGACATGGTTGGATCACCGGTATCGGACACGCCAACGAGGGGGCACGGCTTGGGGTTGCGTTGACAGAAACGCATGAAGTCCAATGCAAAGGCTTCCGGCAAGATTGCCAGGTTTGCCTGGAGCTTGCCTTGCCCCAGCCCCGCCGTGTGAGAACGGTACGCGCCTGTTCTGATCAGGTCGCGGATCTCGACGGCATCCATGGACATCAGTTCACTGAAGCCGATTTTCAAGCGCGATTCTTCCAATTCAAGGACTTTCCCACGCTGGCCGAACGGGCACTCCAGGCAGTCCGGAATGCCTCACTTGGGCTCTTGGATATGTTATGTCGTCGCACCACCACATGAAGACGAAACCTGCCGCCGTTGTCCAGTACAGGAGGTGTGCGGAAAGTGCCTGTTGGGGAGAAAACGCAGGGACCACCGGAGACTTTACCAGGAACGCACCGGCGACAAACTCAACTACGTTGCCCAGACCCGGGAACTGACGGAACTCCGGGCAGATTTCGATTTCATCCGCGCCGTGCATGTCACCCCGTTGCAGCGCATGCTCAAGTCGTATGTGGATGCCCCCTGTGGTGCAAGCCGGAAGTGGACAACGTCTGCCATGCGGTCAAGGTACTGTCGTATGTCCGGCCTCTGAGATGCAGCATTCATGCGCTGCGAGCCCATGTGGTGTACGCGGATCGGATCCAAGACGTTGAAACGGGCTCGAAGCCCCGCGATTTGAACTGGTACTTCCGACGCCGTCCCTCTGACCTTTTAACCCGTTGTTGTCTTTCGTCCTAACCGCACCAACCGGGGTCATCCGCGCATCACGCTTTCACGTGCGAGACCGCAGAACCCGGTGTTCCGTTTCCGTTCCAGGTAAACTCCTTCATTTTCCGGCAGCCATCTTGACGCAACGCCAACTGCCGCCGGTGCCTGGCAGGTTTCTTCCCTGATCAACTGTGCCCAGATGATGCGCGCCATCTTGCAAGCATGACTTGGCCGAACCCAGGCGGCTTGGCGATGCAACCGCCCTGGTCGCGCACCTTGTCGGAAATCGCGACCGCGAGCAATGACCCGGACACCGGCAACCGGATCATGTGGACCGGCTACAACCAGCTGACCAGTGCCGCGATCGGCCACGAAGTCGGCTGTGACACCGGCTTCCAGGCCGGTCGGAAACATGCACGGCGAGAAAGCGGAAGACCCGTGGCAATACACCATTTATCATGTCTCGGCAGGACCAGCGACACGGACGAATCCGAACCAAGGATACCGGGATCCCAAACCGTATGCATAAAAGAGTCGGCACGACGATCTCTCGTCGGCCGCCTCGCTCCAATTCAGGAGAATCTCCAAGTCTGTCGCGACGATCGAGGCTTTCCTGGCGCCGGTCCAAAACCTCCGTCTCATCCCGTCCCGCTCCGTTTGCCCGGCAGGACCCGCTTGGGGAATTGGCCCGCAGCCTCCAGCCGCGCGATGTGATGGGGCCGGTGCGGAACAAGCTCCTTCACCTGCCGTGTGGACGAGATCCTCACCAAGATATCTTCCGTGCTGGGCGCATGGTGTTACCCTGGTGGTGACAAACCCCGAGGTAACCCGAACACGGCAGCAATTGGCGTTGGCAGGCGCTCACGACAAACGCGCCAACCCGGACTTGACGCGCCGCAACGGGATCGAGGACTCGATTGATGCGACGGCCGGGATCTTCGTCAGGCGGCCGGTCAGAAACGCCTCGAACTCGCTGATGTCCCTCACGGCCACCCTGAGCAGGTAGTCGCGGTTGCCTGTCATCAGCCAGCAATCTACGACCTCCGGATACTTGCTGATCGCCGCCTCGAACTCGGTCAGCGCGTCGTCCACCTGCCGGACCAGCTTGACGGAAACAAAGACCGAAAAGGGGAAACCCGCCTGGCTCTCATCGATGAGGGCGCGATAGCCGGCGATGACACCCGCCTTTTCCAGCAGCCGAATGCGACGGGCGCAGGGCGATGGGCTTAGCCCTACCCGCTCACTCAGGTCGTGGAAGGTGATCCGCGCATTGTCCTGCAACTCGCGGAGAATCGCCGCGTCAATCTGATCCATTGGTTGATTCCACCATAATTTCTGACAATAGTGAGCTATTTGGCTATTATCATGGCCAAAACGGGGCAAATTTGCAAGGTTTCAGCGGCCAATTCGCGCTATATTGCCATCGATATCCTCCACGGGGCCAAAACGACCATGAGCGCGTTCGATATCGAAGGCTTGACGGAACTGGATCGGCGGATCCTGTGGCTTGCCACCTGGACAATTCATCACGCCAACCACGTCCGCGAAGCGGATGAGATCAAGGTGGGCGGCCACCAGGCCTCTTCCGCTTCCCTCGTTTCGATCATGACTGCACTCTACTTCGCCATCCTGAAGCCACAGGACAGGGTCGCGGTCAAACCCCACGCGTCGCCGGTCTTTCATGCCATTCAATACCTGGCCGGCCGTCAGACCGTCGACAAACTCAGGAACTTCCGCGGCTTCCGGGGCGCCCAGAGCTACCCGTCGCGGACAAAGGATACTGACGATGTCGACTTTTCCACCGGCTCCGTCGGATTGGGGGTCGCACAGACCCTCTTCTCATCCCTGGTGCAGGATTACGTGACCGCCCACGGCTGGATGGGCGATCGCCCCGAGGGGCGCATGGTGGCTCTCATCGGCGACGCGGAGATGGACGAGGGCAACATCTACGAGGCGTTGGTAGAAGGTTGGAAACAGGGCTTAAGGAACTGCTGGTGGGTTGTCGACTACAACCGCCAGTCCCTGGATGCGGTGGTCCGCGAGGGATTGTGGCAGAAATTCGAGCAGATCTTCGGCGACTTTGGCTGGGATGTGGTCATTCTCAAGCACGGACGTCTGCAGGAAGCCGCCTTCGCCGAACCGGGTGGTGAAAAGCTCAAGGCGTGGATCGACGCCTGTCCCAACCAACTCTATTCGGCCCTAACGTTCCAGGGCGGGGCAGCGTGGCGGAGGCGCCTGAAGGACGAGATCGGCGATCAGGGCGACGCGACCGAGCTATTGGAGCGGCGGAGCGACGACGAACTGGCATCGCTCATGGGCAATCTTGGCGGCCACGATCTCGACGTGCTGCTTGAAGCCTTTGCCCGGGCCGAGATGAGCGACCGGCCGGTCCTGTTCGTCTGTTACACGGTCAAGGGTCAGGGCCTGCCGCTGGCCGGCCACAAGGACAACCACGCGGGCCTGCTGACGCCCGCTCAGATGGATCAGTTTCGCGATGCGTCGGGCGTCCGTCCCGGTCACGAATGGGACCCCTGGGAGGGTACCAGGCTCCAGGCCGATCGGCTCAAGCGTTTGGTCGCGGCAGCCCCATTTTTCCAGGGTGGCGAGCGCCGCTTGGTTGGCCAACATGTCACCGTGCCCAACAGCCTGGATTTTCCCGACCCGAAGAACAAACCTGTCGCCACGCAGACCGGTTTCGGGCAGATCCTCAACGAAATCGCGCGTCTGGACTCCGACTTTGCCCGCCGCGTCGTCACGACCGCCCCCGATGTTGCGGCGTCGACCAATCTGGGTGCCTGGGTCAACCGAGTCGGTCTCTTCGCCCGTGAAAGGCTGGCCGACACGTTCAAGGCCGAACGCATTCCCTCGACCTACACCTGGTCGTTCTCCCCGGAAGGCCAGCACATCGAACTCGGGATCGCGGAGGCGAACCTCTTCCTGATCCTGTCGGCGCTAGGATTGTCGCATGCCATCAACGGCGAACGGCTCCTTCCCGTCGGTACAGTCTACGATCCGTTTATCTATCGCGGCGCCGACCAGTTGAATTACGCGTGTTACCAGGACGCCCGCTTCATGCTCGTCGCGACCCCATCGGGCGTCGCGCTCGCTCCGGAGGGCGGTGCCCATCAATCGATCGGAACCCCGCTTGTCGGAATCGCGCAGGATGGTCTTGCGACCTTCGAACCGGCCTTCGTCGACGAACTCGCGGTGATCATGCGTTTCGGCTTCGATTACATGCAGCGCAGCGGCGACGGTGACCCGGACGACCGTACCTGGCTGCGCGACGAGACGGGAGGCTCCATCTATCTGCGTCTATCGACGCGTCCGCTCCAGCAACCGTTCAGAACGATGAACAATGAGCTTGAGCGTGGCATCATCGACGGTGCCTACTGGATGCGCGAACCTGGTCCCAACGCCGAGGCCGTGGTTGCCTTTGCTGGGGCCGTGGCGCCGGAGGCGCTCGAGGCAGTCGGCCTGATGGCCGAGGACCGTCGCGATGTGGGGCTCCTCAACGTAACCTCTGCCGACCGCCTTCAGGCTGGATGGACGGCAGCGCAGCGTGCCCGCGAACGAGGCCATGCGTCGGCACGCAGCCATATCGAACGGTTGATGTCGACGGTGCCAGAATACTGCGCAATCATAACCGTCACCGATGGCCATCCTGCCGCACTCGGATGGATCGGTTCCGTTCACGGACACCGAACCCGTACCTTGGGCGTCGAGCATTTCGGTCAAACCGGGACGATTGCGGACCTCTATCATCACTATGGCATCGACACCCAGGCCGTGCTGCGTGCCGCAGAGGGTCTCTCGCCTCGCCGCCTCATCCGTTTTGTTGATGTGGCCTGACGAGATTCACGCCGCACCGCCGAACCCGTCGTCAAACTCCTCGCGATTTTCCTGAGACCGACATGCCCGACTTCCCTTCCCAGCTTGAAAGGCGCCGCGCGGATGCACGGTTTGCCTGTGTTTAAACTGAAGTATTGGCGTTTTTCGGCGTCGTTTTCCGATCTATTCCTTTTTTACAAGGGGTTTTGGAGGCCTAGTGACAATCCTTGCATGTCAATCCATCCACGCCTGCCGACAAGAGTTTCGTCAGCGGCTTCATGTCCTTTCTCCCATTTGTGCCTCGGTTTGAATGGTGGTCAAGGAAAACTGAGGTTCCTCTCATCGCGCCCTTTGGATAATCTTGATCCGGGTTGAGCGCCCAGATTGCGCATCGCGACGGTACGTGTCTAGCTTGGATGCGTTATCCGTACCGAGGAGAACGTACGAGCGCGTGATCCAGGCAACAGTCGCGTATACCGGCCAGATTTTGGCTGAACTAGATGAACGACCGATTGACACGCGATCACCTGCGGACAAAAATTGACCCATCTAACGAATACATCTCTTGATGCCTGCGCGTGGTTCTGCTGAAAAGTAACGTGATACCGTCGACACAATTGGTGCCGGTCACACTGCTCGCAGCGTCATCGCGCGCTTGGGATTCAGTGGCATCGCGGGAGCACGGTCAGTCTTGGACATCGAATCAAAGTACCACGAACTCGCCTCCGACTGGGGAGAGCTGCGTGTCTACGCGGCATGGCCAAGGCTCGATGGCCCAGTACCTGTGGTCCTGATGTACATGGACGCATTTGGCCCGAGGCCGGAGCTGTTCTCGATCGCGCGTCAATACGCGTCGGAGGGCTTCGGGGTCCTGCTTCCAAACCTGTTTGGGAGGCTGGGATCGCCGGTATTTCCTCCACCAAACCAGGAGATGGATCAGGTCAGCCCGGGCGCCGTGGAAGCGAACGACAAGACGACACTCGCAGACGGCTTGAACGACACGAAGCTGCTGGTTGAGGCATGCGATGGGGGTGCATTCGGGTTTGCTGCCGAATTCTACACGGCGATCGGATACTGCATGGGCGGACGATTTGCCTTGTCGGGCGTGGTCGATCACCCTTCCATTACGGCCGGCGCATCTGCCCACGGTGGCCGGCTCGTAACTTCGAACCACGACTCACCGCACCTTCTGATCGAACGCCTTGAGAAACCATTCAGGTTTTACTTCGCCAAAGACGACGTAACCTGCCCGGAAGAGCATCAATCCTTTATCGAGGACTTGTGCCAACGCAGCCCGGCTGATGTTTCCTGCCATCGCATGTCGGCTCATCACGGGTGGTCGTTTCCTGATCGCTGGTGCTTTGACGCCGAAGCGAGCAGCACCGTCTTCCGCGAAACCGTGTCTCTGTTTCGGGAAGCCGGACCGTAGGCTGACGCCGAAGATAACTTGAACTTACCGAAGGGTCCGACAGGCCGCCAAGCCGGCGTCAAACGCGATAACCGCATCGACGACCGAGCGGACCAGCGTCGCAAGGGCCCCGGCGTCGCCGCTACATCCGTTTCCAGCAACTCGCCTGCCATATCGAAATTCATCCGGTCACCGCCGTGGTTGCCGTAGAGGCGCAGAACCCCGGTGCCGCCGCCAGCCAATTCGATGGCGTCCATGCAATCGGCCGCAGTTGGCCCAGCGAATACATTGCCAATTGCGCAGGCGTCGAACAGGCACTCACCTCGGTAGCCCGTGAACACCGGCAGGCGGCCGGAGCCATCTCCGGAAAAAAGGCCGACTTTGCTTTTTTGAACCCCTCCGGTGCGATGGAAGACGCGCCCTCTCACCCCACCACGCGACCAGATTTCCGGATGTGCCAAACATAGGCCATCAAACGCTTCATCGGCATGGTCGTACGGATCGTTGAGCAGTTTCTTCACTCTGTTTCTCCTGTCTGCTTCCATGCCGAGGAGTTTCGGAACGGCCACCATGTGAAAAGGCCATGTGTGCAGGCGGCTTGACTGAAATGGATTGCCCCGACGCCGAGCGTTCCTCCCAGTCTCCGGCTCCAAGACACGGCCCACGTTCCCGTAACGGGCGTATACGGTTCCTCCTCAAGCTATCGACGACAGTGCCTTCAGTTTCGCCTGCCAGGCGTCGGTGTTTGTCACTTCGCGATTCACGATGTCCGAAGGAAGTTGGTCACTGAGGAGTGCAAATACGGCCGCGATATCCGCAGCACCGGTTCCGGCGAAACACTCGTCGGTCCAGCACAGCGCGTGCGGGGTAACAATTACGTTGTCCAAACCGAAAAGAGGATCGTCCGCGGAAGAGGGCTCTTCGGCGAACACATCCAATCCGGCGCCTGCGATCGTGCCATCCTGCAGTGCCTTCGTAAGGGCCACCTGGTCGACGATCGGCCCGCGAGCAGTGTTGATCAAATAGGCAGTCGGCTTCATGAGACCGAGGCGCGCTGCATTGACGAAGTGACGGGTTTCATCCGTCAGAGGGCAGTTGACGCAAAGAAAATCGGATCGGCGGAACAATTCATCCGCCGTCACGAGTTCGACGCCGAGCGACCTGGCGATCTCTTCATCCGCGAAGGGATCGTAGGCTGCGAATCGCATGTCGAAAGGCCGCGCCATGCGGAACATCTCGGTGCCGATATTGCCTATTCCGAGCGATCCGAGCGTCTTGCCGACCAGACCGTCACCCATATGCGCCCCGCGCTGCGCCCAACCGTCCGGGCCCCGCCGGGTCAGCCGGTCCTTCACCATGAGACGGCCGGCCAGCGCCAGGATCAAGGTCATGATGGCGACTGCCACCGGCCTCCGGACACCATCGGGCGTGATGGCAACGGCAACGTCCCTTGCCGTGCAGGCGACGATATCGACGGTGTCGTAGCCGACCCCGAACCGCGCCACCAGCGCGAGTCGGCCCTCAGCGGGGATGCTGTCCGCGTCAAAGCGTCCCGAAAGGAGGATCAGCGCGTCATAACCCTCCATGTCGGCGGCATCGATCCGCCCGTTGCGCAACGGAATGTACGACCACTCGATACGCGGATCGTCCAGAGGCGACAGATCGAAGGAGGGAAAGGCGGGCGACCCGTCTGACCTCTGGAAGTCCTGGCTGATCGCGACGCGACATTTGCTCATGACGTCGCTCCCCCGGCGATCGGCGCATCGCCGATCGCACCACGGATGCCTTCGAAACCATCCCGCAAGGCCTTCTGCAGGAGCCAAGTGTCACCGAGGTAGCAGATGAAATCGACGCCCTCGCCGTAAACGCGGGCCGCCTCCTCCGGTGACCCGATCAGCCGGCCGACGCTCTTCGAGTGCCGACGCGCCGCGGCCATGACGGTTGCCACCGCATCCTTGAACCGGGCGGCGTTGTAGTCGCCAGGAATGCCAAGTGAAACGCTAAGATCGGTATGACCGATCCATAGGCAGTCGACCCCGTCGATGGCAGCGATCGCGTCAGCGTTTTTGACCCCTTCTGCGGTTTCAATCAACGGAACGAAAGATGTGCGGGCGTTACCGGCCTTAAGGGCATCGGCGGGCACGAGAGCGTTGTAGTCGTCATGAGCGATCCCGAAGGCGCAGCCCCGCTTGCCCTCGGGGGCATACTTGATCGCGTCGAGACAAGCACGCGCCTGTTCGACCGTAGAAAGCATGGGTGGAACGACGCCTTGCGCCCCGATGTCACACAACCTGGCCAGGTGATGGGCCGACTGGGAAGGTGGGCGCGTCACGGAAGCGATACCGACATCATGTAGCTGACCGAGCACATCCTTGATGGTCTCGAACGAAAACCCGCTGTGCTCCATGTCGACAACCGCAAACTGGCACCCTGCGGACTTGAGAATTCGCCCAAACCCAGGCGAAGCGAACTGGCCGACATACGTACCGACCTTGAGTTCCCTGCTTTCAGTCATCTGGCGGAATGATGCCATTGCTTTTCCTCTTCTTTCTGGCGGATCGACGCTGGGCCGACCGCCGGACCGCTGTCAGTACGAAAAAAACGACGTACAATCCGTGGCGACCGACAACGCGATGCTCGTACCAGTTGCGATCACCTCGTGGTTGCCAAACTCGTCAACCACGTGAGTGCCGTCAATGAAGAATGTCCCGAACGCGCGAGTCTCGGTTGGCCGCGCGATCTCCACACCGACGTCGTTGACCTCCTCGCCGCCTGTGGCGCGGGAAAAGTGCTCCGGCCGGTTGCCCACCGATAGTCTCCGTCCAATCCCCCTCACCATTTTCCCGTGTTTGCGCAGCCGACGCCGTTGCAGAGCCGGGCCTTCTAACTCCTGGAGGTCGATCCCGCCAAATTCCTCTCGTGACCAGACCCGTCGGGGCTGTTACATGTCGAGTCCCGCCTGAATTCATCTATCCCCCTGTCGATAAGGGATTATTCAAAAATCCCGCCATGAAGTCCCGACTAGCCATGTCGACACCTTCCGAATGTCGCCAGTGGCCTGCATTACATGATTCGTGCAGCTGTGGCGGTAACGTGTTGTACGACATTGACGACATACAGCCGTGACACATCTGGTGCAGGCAAGGCATAGACTTGCCGACGGTCCAACGTATTTCCGGTCACATAACGTTGTCGATGGTCGCCCGCTACGCACATCAAAGCGGGTCGCACAATGAAGCCGCAAAGGATTGGCTGGAAGGGCGTGTAAGCGGCGTACAGGAAGACAACATCCACAAGCTGAAACGCAAAAAACTCGGCTTGATTACACGCGAATTACACGCACACTTGAGTGCATCGGTTCATGCGTGCGCCAGGTTGTAGGTTCCAATGGTGCCCGGGGGCGGAATCGAACCACCGACACGAGGATTTTCAGTCCACTGCTCTACCCCTGAGCTACCCGGGCATGGAAGGGGTCAGGCCAGAATCCGCGCCTTTTAGGTTACACTCCCGATACTGTCTATATCGAATTGGAGCCGACGCACATAGCGGTGCCGACAATGCGGCAAGGCGGCGGGCAAGGCCATCCATTGTTGTAATTTCAAGAATAATCTTTTCGCGTAGTCGATCAGGCAACGATCAAGGATGGCTCGGTCGTCAGGGCCCGGTTCGAACTCCGGATTCAGGCGCATGTATCCTTCATGAGCTCTTCGATGGCCAACGCATCAAGCGGAAATCTCTCGCGTTTTCGGTGCAATTCGAAATGGCCAAGCGGGGTCCAGCCCACAGGTGTCGTCTTGACCGGGTCGTCTGAAAACGTGCTGGCGATCGTTTCCTCCACCCGCTTGCGGTGGCGTTTCGCCATCGGTGCAAGGTCGATAACGACTTGCCCTCCGAGCCCCCGGAGGCGGAGTTGGCGGGGGAGTTCGCCGATCGCCAATAGATTGGCGTCAAGCCCCGGCGAGCGGGAAAAGATGTCACCCGTGTTGACATCGACAGCAATCAGCGCCTGCGTCGGCTCGATCACCATGGATGCTCCGGCGCCATTGCGTTCCCCCGCGCCCGGCGATTTCGGAAAGGAAACCGCGGGGACCAGGACTCGCGAAATCATGTCCCAGATCCCGAGAGTGTCGAAGCTTCCGCGCTCATCGATGATCCGCTCAGGAGCCGGGATCATCCACTCCGTCATCGCGCGTTCTCTTGCCGCCGGGGCGCGTGCGCGAATGCCAGGATTTCCCCGGGTTGCATTCTCCAGTATCCGGTTGAATTCGCAGGATTCCCTTGCGAGTTCGTCGGCGACCGTTGCCGGGTCGGCTTCCTGGCACCGTGCCCTGAACGAAACCGATGTCGACGAGAGGTCCAGATCAGGAATCGAGGCTGCGATATCTCGAAGACGGGCCAGGTCCGTCCGATCTTCGGTAAGCCGTTCCGAAAACTCGATGCCGCGACGCCCCCACTCTAGCACGACATACTTTGCCCTGATCCGGATCCGCGTCGCAACGACCGCTGCCTTTCCATGAACCGGGATCGTCTTGACCTGAACAGCGAGGCGGTGACCCGGCTGCAGCTTCACGCGCGACTTCAGAAATCCATGCTGTCCCTGGCCGAGGTTCAGAATGAACCCGCCAAGTCCCGCCAAATGGCGATCCACCTGTGCTCTGAACACGGCGCCCGGAACCGGAATTGTCGGGTCCGGGTGATCGACCAGGAGATCTTCGATCCGGCCGTTGACGACAAGCGCTGCGACCGAGCGGGTGTTCGTACTGTCGATGACGATCAGGCGGCCGGTTTTCATTCAGACAACATCTGCCGCGCCAGGACGGGATATCCGTGGCCGCCGAGCAGGATGGCAGTTTCGGCGAGGGGCAAGCCGACGATGTTCGAATAGGAACCATTGATCCGCCGGGCGAAGACCGCCGCGAAGCCTTGTATGGCGTACGCTCCAGCCTTGTCTCTCCATTCTCCCGAACGAATGTAGGCATCACGCTCGGCATCGGAGATGACCTTCATGACGACAACTGTCTCGACCAGTCGCTGACTGCTGCTCGTGGCTGAACGAACGACGACGCCGGTGATGACACGGTGTCGGCGCCCCGAGAGCAGTTTCAGGAAATCCCGGGCCTGAATGGCGGCGTTTGGCTTGCCAAGGATCCGACGACCAACTGCGACAACGGTGTCGGCGGTTAGTATCAGTTCTCCGGCGCCGGGGACGAGCGCTTCCGACTTTTCCCGGGAGAGGCGCCGCGCGAGCTGGCGTGGGAGTTCTCGCCTATGTGCCGCCTCGTCGATCGCGACCGGTTGTACCCTGTCCGGGACCACACCGATCTGTGCCAGGAGTTCTAACCGGCGCGGGCTTGCGGAACCGAGAATGAGGCGGGGAGGGGCGGCGAAGCTATTTGTAGCGATAGTTAATTCGCCCTTTCGTCAAGTCGTAGGTCGTCATCTCGACCTTGACCCTGTCGCCGGCGAGAACCCGGATGCGGCTCTTGCGCATCTTGCCGGCAGTATGAGCAATGATTTCGTGGTCATTCTCCAGCTTGACCCGAAACGTCGCATTCGGAAGAACGTCTATGACAACACCATCGAATTCGAGAAGTTCTTCCTTCGCCATACCAAATCCGCCTGCCTGGGTCGAACGGAAGCCAATGTTGCTTCGAAGGACGCTCAATGTACCGATTTGTCATGCATTTCAAGTCGAAAGTCGCGTCGTGGCATGCCCGAGAAGCCGTCTCCACGCTTTGACGTCCGATGGACGGGACCAGAGATGGCAAGGCGATGATGCATAGTCCTCCGGGGTCAACAGGGATTTGCAAAAGGTAGAGCCAGTTCGTGCGTACATGGCTCGATCCGCGGGGCGCAGCCAAAGGGAAGCGGACAATGAAATCGCCACTTCCGACTTGTGTCGTGGCGCCATGACTGAATTGCCGACTCCGGAATGGCTGGGGACGGCGCATGAAACTACCCGTCAGGCGGAAACCTCTCCAGAATCTTCTCTTTGATCTGGTCACGGACTTGCCGGTAGGATTCCAGTTTTGCCTCCCGGCTCTCTCCAAGACCGACCGGGTCCATGGTCGGCCAGTATTCAACCTCGAACGACAGGTACCGCGTGTACTCGAGCGCGCGGCGAAGCGAGGCGGGAGACAGTGCCACGACCAGGTCATAGCTCCCCAGATCGTCGCCCCAGTCTTCGAAGTCGTCGAATGACCGGGTCTTGTGACGATGGAGTTCAACGCCGATTTCCCGGCAAACGGCTATGGCAAAGCCGTCAATCTCGGAACCTCCGCGAACGCCGACGGACTGGACAAAGATCTTCGTGCCATGTTGCTGCTTGAGCAATCCCTCGGCCATTGGTGAACGAATGGTATTGTGGTCGCAACAGAAGAGGACTGATGACGGCAGAAGCGATGGCATGCTCCACGCCTAACCGTAGAAATGAAGAACGCAAACGAGCGTGAACAGGCGCCGTGCCGTCACGAGATCGGTTTCAATCTTCCCGGAGAGGCGGTCTATCAGCAGGTTCGCACCTTCGTTGTGCATGGCGCGCCGCCCGTGATCGATCGCTTCGATCTGGCCAGTCGGCAATCTCTTGACCGCGTCAAAATACGCCTGGCAGATCCGGAAATAGTCCTTAATCAGTTGACGGAATGGCGACAGGGCCAGGTGAAACGACGTAATCGGGCGGCGATCTTCGGTCTTGACATCGAAGATCAGCCGTCCGTCCTTGACGGAAATGTCCAGGTGATACGGACCGGCGGGCGGCGACTGCCCCTTTCTCGCGACCAGCATGAAACGGTTTTCCTCGATGAGATCGAAAATCGCGACCTCGCGCTCCTGCGTGACTTCGGGTGTCGGCGCAGGCAGGCCGGAATCGTCCAGGGTCAAACTGCCGATTCGGGACAGATCAGTCATTTCTTTCCGATCGGATGCGATCCAGCCGCGTTCGAACGCTTTGTTCGTGCGCGGGGAGCGATTCACGATTGGCAAGTATCATTGCCGTGGGGCCGATTCTTTCGAGTGCGCCGGGCGTCATCTGCATGATGGTTGTTCGTTTCATGAATTCGATGACGGAAAGACCGGAACTGAAGCGTGCGTTTCCGGATGTGGGCAGGACATGATTTGGACCCGCAACGTAGTCTCCAATTGCTTCCGGCGTCCAGCGCCCGAGGAACAACGCGCCGGCATTGCGGATGTTTTCGGCCACGAGCTCCGGCTCCGATGTCATGACCGACAGATGTTCCGGTGCGATCCGATTTGAGAGTTCCGCTGCTTCGGCGAGGTCACGCACGACGATCACCGCACCATTCCGCTGCCAGCTTTTTGCAGCGATTCGTTGTCTGGCAAGAGTTTCGAGCTGGTTTTCGATCGCGTTGACGACTGAATCGGCAAACGCCCGGTCCGGTGTCACGAGGATTGCCCGGGCATATTCGTCATGCTCGGCCTGACTCAACAGATCGATGGCGACCCAGTCCGGATCATTTTCGTGGTCGGCAATGATCAGGATTTCCGTCGGACCGGCGATCAGGTCGATCCCGGTCGTTCCGAATACCTGGCGTTTCGCGTTTGCCACGTAGGCATTCCCTGGTCCGACAATCTTGTCGACAGGTCGAATTGTCTCCGTGCCGAAGGCAAGCGCGGCGATGGCTTGAGCACCGCCGATCTTGAAGATCGAATCGATTCCGCAGAGGCTTGCGGCGTAAAGAACGAGCGGATTGAGTTCGCCGCCCGGAACCGGTGCCGCCATGACGATCTCGTCAACGCCAGCGACAAGCGCGGGAACCACGTTCATCAATACAGATGACGGATAGGAGGCAGTGCCGCCTGGAACGTACACACCCACGCTTTCGATGGCAGTCCATTTCCATCCGATTTCCGCCCCGGCCTCGTCGGTCCATCGCGTGTCTTCTGGCAACTGGCGTTGATGGAACGCCCTGATGCGTTCGAAGGCAAGTTTTAGCGCTTTCTTCTCTTTGCTTGATACGCGTGCCGCCGCCGCCTCGATCTCGTCTTGCCGGAAGGCCAAGGTCCCGGACGTCAGGTTCAGGCTGTCGAAACGCGCGGTCAGGTCGAACAGCGCATCGTCACCTTCTTGCCGTATCGCCCGGATGATTGAAGCCACGGCCTCCGAAACCGCCTCGTCGGTTTCCCGTGCGCGGTCGAGAAAGTTCTTGAATTCCCTGGCAAACGCGGAATCCCTTGTGTCGAGAACAGTCGGCATCACGCGTCGTGAAAAGGAACAGATCCCGACGGAGCCACGTAAGGTCGCGTGACGTCCTTGAAAATCATGTCCAGGCACTCGACTTCCAGCCGAAGCGTTGCGCCGCCGGCCAGGCGAAACCGGAGATACCCACCGGGCGATGCGGCAGGTTCGAACGTGAGCGTCAGGACGCACAGGATGTCGCCGGCTTCCGGCTGGCTGATTCCGCGGAACGAGACACCGAGCACGCTGTTGATGACAAGAAGGCTTCGGACCCTCTCGGGCTCTCTTTTCGTCTCGACCCCAAAGTTCCCGGCTTCCCAGCGAAAACGGTTTGCCAGTATGACAAATCGTCGCCGTCCCTTGTGCCACTCCATGTCGGGGCCTGACACCACCGCGTCCTGGAGCAGCGCCGATGCAACCGCGAGGTCCTCATCGTCAATGATCTCGAGGTTGAGCGCTTGCCCTCTTTGACTTTCCGGTGCCTCTGGATTCCTGTTCATCCGGTCATCCGGTCGATGATCGCTCCGCATGCGGAGAGCTTTTCCTCGACCCGTTCATAACCCCGATCGAGGTGGTAGACGCGTGAAATGATTGTTTCCCCCTTGGCCGCCAGCCCGGCGAGGATGAGCGAGACTGACGCGCGCAGATCGGTTGCCATCACAGGGGCTCCCTTGAGATACGGGACTCCCGTGACAGTTGCCGTACCTCCGCGGACATCAATCCGGGCGCCCATTCGGCGAAGTTCCTGCGCGTGCATGAAACGGTTTTCGAAAATCGTTTCCGTCAGGACCGACGTGTCATCCGCCGTTGTGAGAAGCGCCATCATCTGGGCCTGAAGATCGGTCGGGAATCCGGGGTAGGGCTCGGTGACAACGTTGACTGCGCGAATCCGGCCGTTCGTCCTGGAAACCCGTAATCCGCGAGCGGTGTCTTCAATTTCGACACCGGCATTCTCCAGCGTCAAGCAGACACTTTCCAGCAGGTCGCGCCTCCCCCCGAGCAGTTCGACATCACCCCCCGTGATCGCAGGGGCGAGCATGTAGGTTCCCATCTCGATGCGGTCAGCAACGATCCGGTGCCGGGTCCCGTGCATTCGTTCGACGCCTTCGACGACGATTTCCGGAGTTCCGTCACCGGATATGTTTGCGCCCATCTTTCGAAGGCACGTGGCCAGATCAACAATTTCCGGCTCGAGGGCGGCATTGCGCAGCACGGTCGTTCCCCGGGCCAGAGTTGCCGCCAGCAGCATGTTTTCCGTTGCGCCGACCGAAACGAACGGAAAGGTGAAGGGGGCGCCCGTCAAGCCACGTGCGGCGGTTGCGTGAATGTACCCGTTTTTCAGCTCAAGCGTTGCTCCGAGTGCTTCAAGACCTTTCAGGTGGAGGTCGACCGGCCTCGCACCGATCGCGCATCCTCCGGGCAAGGACACGGTCGCGGATCCGGTTCTTGCGAGCAACGGCCCAAGGACCAGGACCGACGCCCTCATTTTTCTGACGATGTCGTAATGGGCCTTTTGCGACACGATGTCCGCCGCGTGCAGCGAAAGTGTCAGGCCACTGTCCGCCAAGGCGACGTCGACGCCGAGGGACTCGAGCAGGACGGCCATGGTTGCGATGTCGGAAAGCCTCGGGGCGTTGTCGAGAACCAGCGGTTCCTCTGCGAGCAGGGACGCCGGCATCAGGGCCAGGCACGCATTCTTGGCTCCGGCGATCGGAACCGACCCCTTGAGTGGACCGTTCCCCCGGATTCTGATGGAGTCCATTTGGTCAGGTTCCCTTGCTGCTCGACCGGTTCTTGTTCGCCTTGTTGTTTTCCAGCCGTTCCCGGCGCCTCTTTTGATCCTTGCGTCGCTTCAGGTTTTCCCGAAGTGCTTGCCGCAGTCTTTCCTGTCTCGACGTCTTTCTCCCGATGTCGATCTTCGCGCCATTACCGGTTAGGTCATTCATTTTGGCGTTCCTAAACCAGTGACTTTGTCCCGTCCAGATTGTGCTTGCCTCAAGTCGGGGTTACGCTAAACAACTGCTGGTCAAGCTGCCGTAGCTCAGGGGCAGAGCACTCCCTTGGTAAGGGAGAGGTCGAGAGTTCAAATCTCTCCGGCAGCACCAATAAAATCAATGGCTTGGAAAAGAACGGCAATCCCGGAAACGGGGTTATTTCTGGTACATGTACCGGAAACGCCAAAAAAAGCGGTCAATTCACGAAATCTGAAATAGATCACCTCGACTTTGAGCGACTTGAAGCATCGCACGAACCCAGCCAACCGGGGGAAACAACTCGGTCATAGTTTCACTGGGAGAATACGACACGCTGAAATGGAAATATGGATGCTTCGTACGGAAAAGACGTCGTTCAGCGACCCATGAGTGGTGCAGCGGCGTGCGAATAGGCGGTCGGGAATTAACTCGGTTCGAAGTCAATTCCCGCAGCTGGGCTCAATTTCGGCATCTATGTTGTAGTCTGGCATTGGGAGCCTCTCCCTGACTCCCGGCCCGTCGTGATTGGGGAACAGTTTCCCGATATATCGGCTGAGTTTCCATCTGCAGTACCAAATCCCGTTTCGCCGTCGCTCGTTCCCGGCACCGCCATACTTCAGCAATGCCAGCCAGACTTCCTGCTATCGAATCTCATCCGGGACGCCGTCCAACAACCGACCGAAATGCCAAAAACTCCAAAAGGCGAGTCGGCTCCCGCCTCAGTCCGGCCATTTCCCGTACTAACCAAGCGTTTGCCGCAAAATTCTTCGCCATCTGTGTGGCATCCAACCAGGACTTCCAACCAAATGCTCGGGCCCGTACCGAGGCAACGCATTGCATCACTGCGAAAGTCGTCTGCCATAGGGCTTGTAGTTCCGATGCGACCCTCTCATCGTCGATTGCCCCGTCAGTGCGGAACTTACCTGACTTGCCGTCATAGAGGCGCATGATGCCCGAAGCATTTCCGTGTATGTCGCCCGAATCCAACCTGTACATGGCACCCGTTGCGTTTTCCAAACCATCGCCCTGCGGAACAACTTCCCCGGTCGTTCGTTCTTCCATGCAATCGAGGAATGATCTGACTTTCCGTCTGCTCTGCGCCCGGCCGGGCAATTCGCTCAGGTTGCCCTGACCGTCCACTTCCTCCGAGCAGAACGCAGCCAGGTATCTCTCGTGAAAATCATCACCAGGATCAGCAAGAGCCTCTCCAAGCAGTAGCATGACGTTGTCAACGGTCTCGCAAAGCAGCCTCCGGACCATCATCCATTCGTAGAAGAAACCATGATCAATAAGCAAGCGTCCTGCCCGGAGATTGCTGACGATGAGGGCCAGCTTGAGCAAGAAGATAGCAATGCGTGCATCCTTTTTGCCGAACCGGTGGACCGTTGCCTACCCGCGCTGAATCTCCTCCGGGGGTCCGAGTGCGTTCGTGTCGCCTCGTTCTCTGCGGAGCGTCAACACGTCGTCCCGGCACATGCCGGCGTGGAGTCCGAACAAAAAACGTCCATTTACAAACGAGATGTCAATTGGCCACAACATCTTGCAGCGTTCGGTCCGGATCAGGAATCTTGGTTTGCATGCTCACCTTGTGAACAGAACTTATCGCACTTCTCGGTATCGGCACTTTCACCAAGAATGCACTACAGAATACAGTCCCGTAGCGGCCACCCAGGACATGTACATTATCGTAATGGGAACGAACGACGTCCGGATCATTGACGGCCAAGTCGCACAGAGCGATACGCTTTTGCTGGTTTTCTGTCTTCCAGGCCTTTTCGGCGTAACGCAGCACATTCTCTCCAAATGCCTCGCGCAACACCGGCCGAGCACGAGCAGGATTCCCCCCTTGAAATGCCGTGTAAAGAAAGTCTCTCCCATCGACGGCAATAGAACTCATATCCGCTTCAAATTCAACGATTATTGGAGTGTCGTTTTCTCTAGTTTGATTGTGCTTCAATGCGTAATAGGCGGCTCCCAAGTATTCGCCACATGCACAAATGACCGGTATTTCCAACTCCTGATTGCGAGTATCGTCTGTTGACAGGTCCACTTTTGAGAACAGAAATTCAATGTCACCCGGATGGGAGTGGATGACCTTCCATCTACCTTCGCTTCCCGAAAGCCCATCTCGCTCAATTCGCGCAATGGTGCCTTCAACAGCAGATTCGGGTATAGCAATCCCTCGAAAAAAACGCATTGGTGTCCCCACAGCTTTCAGAACGAAACGCAACACTTCGAAAAGCGCTAGCACAGTTGGGGACTTGTGCAAAGCCTACATAACGACCACTTCAGGGCCAATTTTTGTAGCGTCAATTTTCGTTTGTTTTGATTGATTTACGGGGCGGGCTGGACTCTTGCCTCCTGCCCGTCCATAGTGGCACCGAATCGGGAATCGAATCAGGTGCCATGATCGACCTTTCCAGACTGTCCGCAATACCGGTCGCACGTCGCGAGGAACAGCGCTTCCGCGATCTCCTGGACGCACATCATTACCTCGGCGCGGGACCGAAGATCGGCGAAACCATATGGTATGCGGCCGACGACGGCAGCGGCGCGTGGCCGGCGCTGGCCGCCTTCTCGGCCGCGGCGCTCAAATGCACGGCGCGTGACGACTGGATCGGCTGGAGCCCGCGCGACAGGTTCGGGCGGCTGCACCAGCCCGGCGCCGACCTGGCCACGCTGACGCTGAACGAGGTGGCCATACCGGCCCGGCGGGCGTATCGGTTTCCGCTGATGTCGGAACCGACGCCGTTGCAGATCCGGGCATTTCAACTGATGGAGGTCGATCCGGCCAGGTTTGTTCCCAGTACGAGTACAGCTTGATATCCGGTACGTGTCGGATATCATTGGATAATTTTCAAATCCGGTCGTGAAGTTCCGATTGGCATCTGGACAGAGGTAGCGGAAGTCGGCGGACGGGTTGTGCGACGGTTGCAACTCTCACGGTCGGTTCTGCCGAATTTCATCCTGTTTCCCGGCCAGGGAGATGTAGGCCAGGAAGATGATCAGCCCTCGTCGTTGACTTCGATGATGACGTTGAGGTCCGCAATGTGCGTGTCGGTAAAATACACAGAAACTGGTCGATCGGCGAGAGCGAGTTCCAGTTCATTGCCATCGAGGGCTAGAAACATGCGCTTCATGTCCTCTTTGGAAGGATTAGTGTGTATGAACATCGCCGCGTGATTGGGGCACAGCGCGACGTAGTTCTGATGGTGGTGCTTTTCGAGTTCGGAGAGCAACTCCACTGCCTCGAAATAATAGCTCCCGTCGGCGAGCTTGAAGGGGAGCCGGCCTTGGCACACCTGGCAGATGGTGTCGCCGTCCGCGTTGGTATAGAGTTCTCGAAGGTAGGGATTGGTCTTTTCCCGCTTGACCGAGTCACGGTTCACTGAAACGGAACGCGGACGCTTCTCTTTCTTGCGCCCGGGGGCTTTGCGAGCTTGCTTGCGAACCGATTCCGCTCTTCGGCTGGGATTGCCGGGTTCGTGCGTCGGCAGGTCCGGGGGGCTGGAGTGGCTTGCAAGGATTCTCTGACGGATGTCGGGCGCCAACTCAGCAAATCTTCTCCCGTCGGCAAGTGCGGCTTCGTCGGCAAATCCGAGTTCGGTGGCGATTTCGTGGGTCCTGCGCAGCTGCGTGGTATGCTCTTCGGTTTCCGCGCCAAAGTTGATGGCGGCGAGCCAGAGCCAGCCGGGGTCGAAGGGGAAGCCTTTCGGCAAAAGGTCTCTCTCGGCCTCGGCAGGGCGAACGAATTGGTTGTCCCGCTGAGGAATCCAAGCGGCGTCGCGCAATTGGTGAACGAGCTGCGAGGCGGCATAGTGTGGGTCGTTGGACCGGTTGTATTGAAAGGTTGCTTTCAGAATGGCCCTGTCGTGCGATCGGTCGGAAAGGGTGTTCCAGACGAGACCGGATAGAGCCAAGGTCGGTTTTTCGAAGAGGGCCCGGAGCCCGGGGATGACAAAGTCACGGTCAATCCCGGTGTCAGTGAAGAAGGCACCGGGTGCGCTTTCCAGATACGGTTGCTCGGGGTTGGCGGTACATTTGACTGCTGAGATTTCAAGGCGATCCGCTACTCCGCACGCCTGGGCGAAGGGGACGAGTTGTGCCGTAATGTCGATCGCCTGGTAGCTGTCGGATAATGCCATTCGGTCTGAATCCGATGCGAGGGGTCCATAGTAGGCGTCTAAACCGGTTTCGAGATAAGGGGAGTCGAGGAAGAGGCCGCTTGGACGATACCAAAGACCGTTTGCACCCCGAAAGATGAAATGTGATTCGAAGATGGTGCTCGCGTTTCTATTCTTTTCGACGAACGATATGAATCGCCTTAGGTCGGACACATAGATGTCCCAGGAAGGTACTCCTGCTGCGTCGGCGTAGCGCCGTTCAAGGATAGCTTCGATCTGCTGGTGCTCTCCAATTTCGCGGACACCAATACCCTCCAGAAACGCCCTGGCTCGGGTCCGCTCGTTCTTGGTTCCTCCACCCGTAAACGTGTCTTCGGCGACGCGAGGATGGATGGCGTCTTCCCTGGCCTCCGGGGTCGGGAAGTAGCATTCACTGCCCGTCCCGTATTGGCCGTCCGAGCGTCTGACGATGCAAATCCGGTCGAATCGGTCGAGATCGTCTGCAAGCTCCCGATGGAAGAGGGCATACAGTGCGCGGTGCCAATCCGGCGGTTTCTGCCGAATCCAATCGAGAAACGGTTGGTCGGGACCCTTTTCCCATCTGAGCGGCGAGTAGCAAAGCCGTTGCCGGTTGGATAACCGCTCGTCCAGAGTTTCCACAAACTGTTTGACCCCCCATTCCTCGATATCAAGACCGCGTATGAAACGGTCGACCCGACTGTTCCTTTGAGTGGCGGCGATCGCCCAGTCGCACCGGTCATCGCCATCATAGGTCAGTAAGCGGATGTCCTCGCGGTCGAGCAGGTCCTTCAATCCGGCCTCGGCCTGAAGCAGGCGACTCGCAGGGGCATGACCAGTGTCATATTTCGGAGTCAGCGGGTGCTCGTTCATCGCGTCGACAATGGCATCCTGAATGGTGGTGTACTGGGCAGGGATCTCATCCCAGCCGTTCGGCAGAACGGCAAGAAAGTCGCGGTCGAGCAGTCCGAGGTCGCGGATGGCGGACAGCGCGCGCGCCGCGAGCCCAGCAAGTTGCCGGAAGAGAGGCTTGTTCGCCGGCGAATTCTTGATGCTGGAACGGCTGAGTTCCGGAACGAAGGGGGCATGGAGATGGAAGCGCAGGTTTGAGGTTTCTTTCGCCGCGGTGAAGTAGACCGCAACACATCCAGGCTCGGCCGGGACAATGCGGAACTGTTTGGCGAAGGGCGAAGGTGCAGTTGATTGCTGTTCTCCGGACAGTCGTGCGAGCTCGAAGGCGATGGCGATGTGCTGGCGTTCCAATCCTTCGACCAACTCGCTAAAGCGGAGGAAGTGGGAGCTCTCGGTCGACCTGCCATCGATCTCACGAAGAATCTCCAGGTGGCGATCCGAATGCGGAATACGGAGCAGGCGGCCTTCGCTGCCGCCGTCAATCCGCCACTGGGTCGCTTCAATGTGAGACAGGAACAGCAGGGTGTTGTCCGAAATCTCTTCCAGGCCGTCGCGTATCTCAGAGTAAGCCCGGGCTGGTTGCTTCTTGCCGGAGTTGAATGGGAACGCGAAACGCGTACGCACGCCGAGGTTCGGGTCCGGGGGCAGAGCCGAGGGAAGGACCATTTCAGAGATTTTGAAGGAGTAGGTCGGGGACCAGATGTGCGGTGTCTCCGTGTAGGCGAACACAGCCTTGAAGCCGATGCCGAAGCGGCCGATCTGCTCATCGTCCTCCGCCTTTGTTCCTTCGCCGATATCGGTGATGGCACGTATATCGGCTTTGTCGAACGCGCGGCCGTTGTGCTCGAACACCAGTCCACCCGTGGAAAGGACAAAAGAGGCCTCGGACGCTCCGGTGTCCTCGGCGTTCTGGAGCAGCTCGTAAATGAAATGCGCTGAATCGGGATAAAGATCCTCTACGATCTTGCGAATGCCCGCATGTTTCTTCAGGACGCGGGCGAGGTCCTCGCGGTCCTGGCGCACCTGTTCAATAACGTTCATTCCACGTCTTCCTGAGTTATGCGAAGCATGCCTTGGAGAATCAGAGTAGCGTGGATGTCGGCGCATTCCGCCAGCCTTTCCAATTCCGAGACACGGCGCTCATAGTCGTAGTTGGCGCGCGCCAACTCGCCTTCCTTCATTCGTCGGATTTTGTCGTTCGTAGTGGCGCCAATCTGGTCTTCCAGCAGTTTGCACCTGGCCCCGTGGCTGGTGCTGAGGCTTTGCCGCCGGTGTTCAACGAGTTCCCGGTTCTCCGCCATATGGTTGGCGCGCGCAGTGCGCCATTCGCCGTGATGCCTCTTGTCGAGCCGGTCGATCACGGATTCGTCGGGTTCGATCACGATGGATTCGTCTGCCGCCTTCTCCAACAGTGACAACACAGCACCGTCCAGCTTCGGGTCCGAAGCGACAGCAACCAGAGTGTCATCGGACCGTATACCGACCTTGTGCCACTGATAGAGAGCGAACGGGTACTTGCCTGGAGGGACGGTTTCGCATGAAGCGACAAGATTGACCCGCGCCACCTCAGAGCGCTCATGGTGCCGCGCTGCCTGCCGGACCAATGGATGCAAGACATTGAGGTATACAGCCTCCGGTTCGGCGGCGGCGGTCTCCTGGTCGAACGTGACCGCTAGTAGCGGGTCTGCACCTCTGAGCCACCTCTCCCAGTGCCGGGCGACCGGATCGGTCGATCGAGGCAGGCCGCGGAAGTCTTCGAGCAACTTGGTCCTGACCTTCTGGCCGAGTCGTAGCCTCTTGAGCGCTTTCTCGCCAAGGAGAAAGCCGCCGTCCGTTTCTGCCTTGCTCGACAGATAGGAAGTGACGCATTGCTGCAAGCTTTCCGAGGATAACCAGAAGCTCTCTGCGTCCGCGATCTCCTGGCGCCAGGACTGGGTGGGGACAGTGAGGCCGAACAACTCTGCCTGTTTCTCCTCCAGCGCGGTTTCTTCCTGGACCTGGCGGATCTTGTTGTCGCTGAGCTGTTGGAGACGTTCGGCACGTTGTTCGGGTGTCAGCGTGAAGCTATCGGCAATATTGTGTATCTCCCGTGTGATCTCACCAAGGATCTCTTCGCTGCCACCGACCGCATGGTGGAACACGCCGATGCGCATCAGGCAGCGGTCATAGATGTCGGCGTCTACCGTGCCAGGCGTTACCAGATTGACGATTGCGATGCTCTCGCTCTGTTGGCCGTAACGATCGATGCGGCCGATGCGCTGTTCAATGCGCATCGGGTTCCACGGCAGGTCGTAGTTGACCAGCAGATCGCAGAACTGAAAATCGAGTCCTTCGCTGCCGACTTCAGAGGACAGAAGAACGTCGATCGTCGCCGGGTCGTCTTTCGGCAGGGCGAAACGGCGGCGCAGTTCGGCGCGCTGATCGTCGGGAATGCCGCCGTGTACCAGACCGTAACGAAATCCCGCAACTGCGACGTGTTTCTCAATGTACGCGAGTGTATGCCGGAAGGTGCTGAACACCAAAACCTTGTTGTTGACCATCGAATCCTTGTCCTGGAGGACCCTGACGAATGCCAGCACCTTGGGATCGGTGGGGTCGAGATCGTCGCACAGGTCCAGAAGCGCATGGATATCGACCCGGATTTCGGCAAGGAACGCGGCATCAACGGGGGGGGCGTTGTCGGTGCCGTCCATCGTTTCTAGGCTGTCGAGCCTTCCGGCGAGCATTTCGCGCAAAAGGGGAGCAAGGCCGTAGAGGCAGCTCGCGGCTTGGCGTCGGATCGTCGTTGTCATGAACTTGACGCTCTGCTCACCGTGAACACGAGCTTGGATGCGGCTCACGACGTCGAGCAAACCGTCATGCAACTGGCGCTGGTCGGGCGTGAATTCCACTGTCAGGGTTTCCGGCTGGCGTGTCGAGAATTCCCCGATATCCCGGCGGCGGGTTCGGTTGATCAACGGACTGAATGTGTAGAGTTCCTCCAGCGAGCGGATGATGCGTATGCGGCTGGCATCGTCGATCCGACCCTCCGCTAGCGCGTCGTATATGTTCTGGAACGCCGGCGTCTCGCGTAGGAACAGCCGGCCCCACTCGGTTTGTGCAGCACTGTCCAGGCACGCGCGGGCCTCCACCTGCCAGCGATCCCCTCCCGCGCGGCAAAAGCCCACGGCGGCGTTGATGAACCCGTTGGGCGCTGCCATGTGCTCGAAACTCGGACGGTCGATTACGAGATCCGGCCTGAGAACATTCAGCAGGGTGAAGAGATCCTGGCTGCCGAGTTGCACCGGAGTGGCGGTGAGGAAGACGGCAGCCTGGGCGTTGTCGCAGAAATAGCGGACCGCCTGGTGCAGGTAGGTATCGGCGTTACGGATGTGGTGGGCCTCGTCGACGATCACGAGGTCGAATCTGGGCGGCGGATCGAGGGAGAGCAGCCCCGTATAGTCCAGCGACCCGTTTCCTTCCTTGCCGAAGAGCAAGTCCGAATCGAACAGGGAGAATGGGATAATGGCCCGGGCATAACGGTCGGGCCATTCGCCTTCCAAGTCCGTTTCACGCAGACAGTGACGAAGAGTCCGACCGTCGAGCGCCTCGAAATGCTCATCGAATCGCTTCATTTCAACGAACCACTTGCGCTCGGTCACTAGCGCCTTGGGGCAGATGACCAGAACGGATGAGATGTCCGTCCGGGCACGCAGTTCCTTGATGATGAGCCCGGCCTCGACCGTCTTGCCCACGCCCACTTCATCGGCGATCAGAAGGCGCGGGCGGTCGGCCCGGATCAGCCTCACGACCGGGCGATACTGGTATGGCACGAAGTGAACGCGCCCCGACCGCAACGAGTAAAGGTTGGCGGTGGAAGGCGACAGCAAATGGACGCCGGTAAGAAGGGCGCGCAAGTCATGGGCGGTGAGTAGGGAGGGCTCGTCGTCCGTTTGGAGTGCCTGAAGCTGGCTCTCATAGTAGGAGGCGGGTCGATTGTCCTGGAACACTTGGTAGCGGGTCTCCCCTGCGCCGGGCACGACACCGATGATCGGCACCACGGTGTCGGGATTTGATCGCAGCGTTACAAGGTTGCCGACTTCAAATTTCGTCGTTGCGGCATGTGATCCGATTGAGGGCTCCTCGCGATTGCTAGAGGGTGTTGTTGGTTCGCCAGTGCCGGTGGGACTGAGTGTGGGACCAGGGATTGAATGTGTCGATGCCGCCATGCCGGAAATAGCTTTCTTCTTGACGGCCTCGACGGCGACCACTGAATCGGGCGCAGCCCCGAGCATGTTCAGAACTCGAGCCAAGGTGTCGGCATCCCGATAAAGATCTTCGGCGGGAACCGGTGTCGCCGACAAGTGCGCCCACCGATTGCGCATTGCTTGCAGTTCCTTGACCCAAGTGCGTGCTTCGCGTGGAAGACTGAGGGTCTGCGAGAGCTCGGTCCAGTTGTGATCGAGAATTCGCAGGAGGGAAGCAAAATCCATTTGTTGCAGTTCGGTGAGTCCACGCTCCTTCAAGATTCGCTGCTGCTGGAAGCTCAAGCGTTTCACGACATGCGTTTCCCACCAAGTCTCCCCCAAGCCGGGAAGGTGACTTGCGAGAAAGGCGGCAAGTTCAACAGTCGCGGTGCGGATCAGTTCATGCATGATGCGGGGGGAATTCGTTGAATGGTGACGAGATCGGAATTCATATTTTTTATGCGAGTCGCTTGGTGCCGAATGTACGACGAGGGCCTATAGTTCGAAGTTGAGACGATCCAGCGTGATATCCGGGCGGACAGAATAGAGCAAGAGTTGGTGAGCACGGTCGAAGCGATGTTCGAGACGATCGGTGAGGCGGTGTTTCATCGAGTTATTCCAGACGGTCGGACGCTACCGAGCGGTCAAGTGCGGTTCGTTTTCCAGTGGATTCGAAATCGGGTGGCGCAAAGACGACTGTAGGTTCGCTTGGTGATCGTTTGCCAACCCCATTTGACGCATGGTCGAACGTCAGGACAGGCTGTCAGTATACTCCGATTTATTCCACAGGATGAAGATCCCAGAATCCTGGAACCCAGGGTATTGTCAGAATCACCACAGCGGGACAGACCGTGGCGTGTCGTGGCCACGAACCGCCTGAGAACAGGTCTGCCGTGCGGCTGTGACCAGGTACACTTCGGGGTCATGGTGGATCCAGGCTGGCAGGGGCGCCGGCAGAACGTCACGAGCGAAGCGACCGAAGGATTGCAAAAGGCGTAGTACTCTTCCCACCGGCACGCTGGGAGGCCATTTCAGGACAGGAACCGATCTGGTCTGGGCCAGCTTGTATGGTGCAATGGTGGGCAGCACCGATTTTAAAGGCGCCAATCTGACCAGGGCCGACTTGTTGGAAGTTGACTTCCATCGCCCAATCGCCCTTGCGCAAAGGGAGTTGGATTCTGCATGCGGGAGTCATCCGATATCGCTACCAGACGGTCTATCCTGGTCAGGCGCAAGAGATCGTCCGGATGAATTACCACCTTGTCCAGAATAGTGGTAGAAGAACGCGCTGTCATCCTGCTCAGTCCGCATCTTGCCCTATTGAGCGTTTAGTCGGGACATTCCGATTATTCGCATTCAGACAGAACTGACCGCCAAGGAGTGTGTTCGCCGCGAGAAGTGGAGGAACGCACGTTTCCTCCCGGCCTGAAAGGCTATGGCGGGTGCCTCATCGTGCGCTTCGAAGGACGATCCTGAGAGCAACGCCTGGCATTGAAGTTTGCCAAGCTACGACCATGCCTATCGAAAGATGACACCCGTGTTCCCGTTCTCGCTCTCGTTCAACTGCACCATGTCGCGCGCTGTTGTACCGGGTCGGATTCGATACACGTGCCATCCTGCGGGAGAAACCAACACAAACAGGCACGGCACGCTCAGTTTCGCTACCACCGACTGCCACGCCCTTCTGTCGGTCCCGGACGGGATCGGTCGTCCGAAAGGATGGCTGTGCCACTCGCCCACGTAAGTCTGCCTGCGGTGCGACTTGCGCCAAGCCTCCGTCGCGGCCTCCTGGTGCCGCTCGTCCCGTCGTGTGAATGACGACAGCGTCGCCTTGTCGGCGGCGCCCGGTTCGGTGCAATCGACAACCTCAATATGTGGCCCCCGGTAGGAGCCGATCAAGATCCCCCCGCGCTCAACCCGCCCGGCGCAGGCGCGCCTTGCTCCGTCGAAGTAACTGCATACCTCGCGGTGGAACAGAGCGTATTCGACCCCCGCGCGTCTAGCTCGAACGGGCGCAGGCCGGACAACGAACCGACGGCGGAGGGTTCCTGTCCTTGACTTCGACTGTAACTTTTTTCTCAACCCTGATCGTCCTCAGCCTCGGTGCCGGATCACCGCCATTCCAGTCCAGAACGAGTTGAAGCCCCAGCGCCGCTGCCATCGTCGGGGCTGCCACCCCGTAAGCGATATACTGCGCTTCGCCGCAAGCAGCAGCAGTCTGTTCGACCTTGGTCCCGGACTTCAGCGGATCGAATCGCCATCGCCCTTCATGATCGGGCTTCAGGCATTTGAAACACGCGAATTGCGGTCCGTCCACGAGCAGGGCCTGGCCGGCAGCCCCATTGCCGAACAGCCAGACATGGATGACGTCGGGTACACGCTCCTTTTCCCCCCGGCGCGCCACGAAACCGTGGTTGAGCGCCAGGGACAGAGCCTCCTCACCGGTTGAGTCCACGACAAGATCGTAACTGGCGAGGCTCGCAAGCATCCCTTCGGCACCTGTTCTGACCGCCTGGATTTGTGCTTCCGGAAACTGACACTGCAACTCCTGTTTCACAGCCTCCGCCTTCCACTCGCCGATCCTGGCCGTGCCCAGATAGTGCCGTCCTACATTGCCGGGCTCGAACGATTGGTTGTCGATGAGCAGGAGCACGCCTCCATCGTGTCCGGCGCCGCTCTGGACGAGGAATTTCGCGAGGTGGCTGCCGATGGTTCCACACCCGATCAGCGCAATGCGACGACCGGTCAGAGGCGACTGTTTGTGCATGTTCCTGCCGAAAATCGTGGGCAGATCGATACGCGCGCCACTGAGCCGTTCCACTTCCACCCTGCCGGCATTGGTCCGTGCGATACGCCTGAATCCTTCCCGCCGTTGCGCTCCCCTGAGCGCGGCATCATTTGCATCTACCGAGATTCCGATACAACCGTTTTCCGCCCTGACGAACAACGGCACCGGCGCACCTGGAAATTCTGACGACAGCTCCTTGAGCGCTCTGTCCGTCCCGCCCGGCACCATGGCCTCCAGCCACGCAAGAAACTCTTCAAGAGTCCTGGGCTGCCGAAACCCCGGCGGGAAGGTCAACTCGCGGTCCGAACGAAAGACGAAGGCGGGTCGCGACGAACCGGCGATCCGCCTCCGGTCCGCTTTACCCGGAACCAGCCGCTTCAGCTTCTCGCCCGTATCTGCTAGGAACAACAATGCAGTCGAGCCGTCGCGAGGCACGCTGTGGAACTTCGCACGACAATTCACGGTCTCCTCAACGTCGTAGTAGAAGTTCTCCCCGAGCCAGTGCTGCGGAAATTCCTGTGCGATTTCACCTTGCAGACGCTTGTGAGTCAGCGCCCGTTCCAAACCGCGACGAGCCAGTTCCAGGCACATCAGTGCAGTCCCGCCGACATCGTAGCGGTCGAGAACGAGGTCTTCGTTGCGGGCAAAGCAGAGGGCGCCCGACGCCTCGAGATGTGCCACAAAGTCCGGGGTTTCGTCGTCTGGGTTGAGAAGCGTCAGCTTGGGCAGGCGCGTGAATTCGAGGTCGCGAAATTCGATTGCGACCCCGACTTCACGACCGGCCACCGGCAGCGTGCCCGTGAACAGGTACGTTCCCGTCTGCGAGCGGTCCCGCCTGAACCCCTTGTACGCGAGCGTTCGGAACAGGTCTCTTGCGCACTCGCCTTCAGAACTCATCCCGACGTGGTTCGGGGCACGAACGGGGCGGCGACGACAGCAGGCGCGTACGCCCGTACCTTTCGCTCCTCCGACTCGATGTCGATCAGCAGTTCGTCGTCCGGAATGCGCACGCCGAATCCCTCCCGGAGTTTCGCAATTGCGACCGTCTTGTGATAGGTCCGGTTCAGCGCCGTGTCGATCGTCGTCTTCAGTCCTCGCGCGCGCGCTCTGTAATCCGAACGTTTTTCAGCTGACCAGTCCTCGTCCAACTGCTGGTCCGGCAGCACCGGATTGGGGATGGCCCGCGAGAACAAGGCTTCCAGCCTGCCCGCCACAGCCTGAAGAGCCAGGTCGTCACGGTTCTCCGGCAGCGTGCCGTTCAGCTCGTCGTACACCGCAACGACGCACGCCATCAGCGTGATCGAGGACGGCCCGCCCTTCATCCATTGGAAATCGCGCCAACCCTTGAGGTACCTGCAGACCCTCCGAACCGCCTTGCCATGGTCCGCAATTGCGTCGAGGAACCAGTTCTCGATCTCGCGCGGGTCCGATTCGATCCAGCCGCTGTCGCGGTGTGCGAGCATGATCCGTTTTTCGAGCAGGGCCGTGTAGATCTCGTCCGCCAGTTCGAAATCGAGTTCCGACGCAACCTGACCTTTGGCCATCTGGGCCATTGCCCTTGCTTCCTCCAATTCGGTGAAATCCTCGTCGGGAATGGCATACAGCGCCAGGTCGACATGCGCATCCGCATCGATCCGGACCCTGACGCAACTCGACTTGCCCCTGTCGAGTTCCCAGCCGCGGTCCGCACAAAGCGGCCCGAGAATCTCCTCGACCATCGCGAAATAGCCCCTGGAGGCAACCACCGGACGGTTGGAACCGCTCTCGTTGACGAAAGACGTCGGCAAGAACACGCCGTCGTCGAAGTCCACTTCCTGCGGCGGCAGGTGCGCAGGGAAGTTCAGCGTGTCGTACACGCTGCTTCCCTGCATGCGGAATTTCGGGCTCAGCCTGGGCAACTGCGACGCCAAAACGACGTGACGATACTCAACCAGTCTTTGCGCTTTCGCAAGGCTGTTCCAATCGGGCATTTCCTCCCGCAGAGTCTTCCGGATTCGATCGCGGGCATCGCGAAGCGATTCCTGCCGTTCATGCTTCAGGCCCAGAGCGGCCAAGTATCCGCGGCGCGTCCGGCTGCCCTTGAAGACCCGGTGAACATTCAGTGTGCCGTTCATTCCGCCGGTTCCTTTCCAAGTTTCGAAACACTATATCTGGTAACGGCTCCTGCTTTTTTCAAGGAGAATCGACAATATGTTCGATTCCGTCGGGTTAAGTGCTTTCCTGAAAGTCGTGCTTTACGTCAACGCGGTTCTGGCCGTCGCGCTCGCATCCGATCTCTTCGGATTGGTGCCATCCATGCCATTCTTTTCCCAGGTCTCCGTCTCGGTCATCGCGGTCTCCGCCCTCGTCGTCGTCGTCGGTCAGACGCCGGTCTTTCCTTGGATTTGCGGCTTGCCGGGCGTGTGGCGGCTGTTTCCGAACATCGATGCGGAATACGCCGTCGAACTCTCCTCGAACTGGTCCATCATCGAGGCTCGCAATGCGGGTCGCCAGCCTGACATTTCCCCCGAAGGCGCCCCGGTTTTGTTCAACCGCGTGGGCAAGGCGAAGATTTCGGCGCGGCTCGCTCAGATCGACATGACCTTGGTAATGGATGACAAATACCTGAGCTCGGAGACGTTGACCTGCTCACTGCAGCGTCACCGGGGTGAACGCAAACCGGTCCTTTTCTATGTCTACGATAGCCATGTGGCGACACCCAAGTGCACGGACAGTCAACGCCATCTCGGCGCCGCACGCCTTTCCATCCCGCTGGAGCGCTGTCCGAAAGTGCTGGAAGGAAACTATTGGACCGACCGCAACTGGCATAAGGGGCTCAACACGGCCGGCCACATCCGCCTGACCAGAATCTGACCTTTAACTCCGGGCCGTCGGCGCGATCCGGCTTGAGGCGGTGTCCCGTGTCCTGCATGCCTTCCGGAGGTAGGCTTGGCGGGGGTTCCCCAACGACGAAAATGGACATCGATCCGGCTCTCCGTCGGCTCGAGACTGGCGGGCGGCACTTCGGCTACACACAAGGACGATGCTCGATCATGACCGTCTCGGGCACCACCGTCGAACCTGGCAGCGCCAACGTCTTTGCGGCCTCGGCCTCCCGGACGGACAAGCGCACTTTGTCACGACCGAGCCGGTCAGCCGCATCGACGTAATCGTGCACAATCAGGGCATCACCCGCTACACGTCACAGGGCGAGGAAGCATCCGAACGTCCGTCATTGTGAAGGCGGCGTAAGAGTCCTCATTTCGAATCCTTCTAACCTTTCAATTCGAGCGTGTCGTGTACTTTGTAATGTGGCGCAGAGAAAGGCACAGAGGAAACTTTCAACTGGCGCCCGTGGCGCAATTTGGCATTGGAATGGAAGCTGCGCGAAGACTATTGAAACTGATGCCACGCCAAAATGTGTCTTTGCAAGGAGGCGCAGTTAAAGCGGACTCAAAGTTCGCATTTTTTGCGATTGAACGGAATTCATTCTTTTTGTCGCGCTCGGATCGAATTATGAAATGACCTGTTCAGTCAAGTGGGAAGAGCTTCATAGAAAAAGGTCATTGATAAGATGCCGGTAGCTGTGATCGTCGACTGGTATGGCCCTTATACGGATATCGGGGAATTCATTGGCGAAGCCAGACTTTGGGAGACAGGCACGCGCACCCTCTACATGGCGTTACGCGACTACAACGTGGGGCAATACGTTTGTATGACTCAGAGGCCAAACACCCGGCCAATCGACCATCCGGGCCTTCAGCAAGAGGAGAACAAAAAGTTTTTTATCGGTGAGATCGCTACCCAAGGGATATCCGGTCGGCGGAATGGACAACAATCAGGTCCTGAACGCCTTGCGGTGGTGTGAATTTCCAATCGTTATCCACCTGGTCACGGGCGAACACCTCGCGAGTATCCTCTTCAATTTGCGGTAGCGGTTCAATCCGGATCGGTCCGGCATCAATTCGAAGCGGCTCCAGGTTGAAGCCGAATGCCTTACTGGTCTTGCCAATCAAATTTATCGTGCTCCAAAATCAATTGGCAGTCTGACCCGACGCCATTCGCTTTAGCACACCGATCGGCTGGAAGATGTAATCCGCCATGAAGATCGCGTTCAGACTGTTCTGCATCGACGAATAGACAACCAGACCGTGCACGGCCGCGTGGCGGTTCGGCACGGGGTCTTCTGCGAACCCGCGCCTGCTTTCGTCATCCCATACATTTTCGTGAAGATGCTCCAACAGGCGGCGGAAAAGGTTCAGTGCCAGGAATCCGCCCGGCTCGACCGTTGATCGGCAATTGGCCTGCCAGTTCGCGCAACAACGGCAGGCTGGAGATACCTTTCAGCTTGCCCTCATACAGTTCCACGCGGGATACCCGTTCAATTTCTGGCATCAGGACGCGACAGACACTTCTAAAGAAGCCCGCTCCGTGCGCATTCATCGCTTCCACGAAAGTCGCCTTCGCCTCTCCGTCGATGTTGTAATCCGCCAACCGGGCCTCGATTTCCCGGCACACGTCGGACCATCGTTCGTCGTAGTGCTGGCACAGGAACTGGCGCACCGCATCCACGTCGAGGGTACATTCCTCCATGCGAGCAAACGGCATGCTGTGGTGCGGCAGCCATCCTGCCTCGTCCAGCACCTGCGCTCTTCGGGCGTGGCGTGCCAGTTGCCGGGCGGCCGTCCCTACCGATCCGGGCTGGAGCCCCTTCGAGGCCTCGGCAATTCGGGCTTGGCGTTCAATGATCTGGCTGAACGCCGAGTCCTGTCGGTCCAATCCGAAACGTGGCACCCGGGTAGTATGCAGTTGCCGTTATAGATCCGCCAAGGGCTTCATGACTTCCTGAATTCCCCGGCACTTGGCGAAGATCGTTCTCATTCCTTCCGATAAGCGCCCTGCCGCAGCGGCCGCCTCCGTAAATCCGCCGTTACGTTTCCCGGACATGTCACACCCACTCGAACGCCTCAGGCGCCTCCCGGTCCCAGGCTTGCGCCTCTGCCAAAGTCACCTCCCGTTCCTCACTGTCCACGAGTTCGATCCAGCGAACCGTATTCGAGGAGCCCGACCGGGCGCGTGCTGGCCTCGGTTCCGCCAGGTTTTCCTGCGAAGCAAAGAGCACAAGCGAGGTTCCTCCCTCATACCGCGCGCTTCGATACCGGATACCGTCGACAGGCAAACCCTCGTGCCGGAACTCCGTCCGGACGAATTCCGTGACCACCTGTGGTGGGACGTATTCGATATGGACGCTACGGTCGCATGCGATCGGCATCGACAGTTCCGCCGCAAAGTAGTTCAGGAATATCAGCGGCGGACGGGGGTTGTATTCGAGGGTATCGTGGACCGGTTCGAAGATGCTTGGAATCCGCGGAATTTCGGTAAGGTCCAGTATCCGAGTCTTCCGCAGGGTCCGGAACTTGCCGACCGCGTAGCGGCCCGCGTCGCATTCCGGTGTCCTGACAACCTCACGAAGCGCTGTCTCAGGCTCATCGCTGCCGTAGAACATGACGATTCCAGGCGGGCTCATCCGGTTGGCGACGGTCGCCTCCTCCGGCGGCGGCGGACCGAGTTCGCCCGGGGTCTGAAGCCGCTCTCCGGGTTTCTGGCGCCGCGCGCGATAGAGCGGACGGTTCGCCGGGACAGTTGAGATCAGCTCGAATGTCCTGCACCAGGTCTCGAGTTCTCGCAGAAGGGTCGAGGGGCTGAACAGTTCCCGGTCTTCGGGTTCGCGCAGGAAGAAGTAGCGCCGGTCGTGCTTGACCAGTTGGCAGAAGGCGTCCCAGCTGTAGTTCAACTTTTCATCATCGCTGAAGGAATAGGGACGCGAACGGCACCACAGGCGACCTGCCAGCCCTGCGCACAGCGCCTCCATCAGGTCGCCGTCCTCGTCATTCGGCAGGTCCGCTGCGACATGCAATTCCAGTAGATCCTTCGTCGTCCAGGTCTCGCCCACGTATTCGCCGGCCTCGTTGTCATACGTCAAGCGGTTCTCCGCGGTATCGTATTCGTTGGTGAAGCACTCGGTGATGTAGAGCAGGACCTCCACCAGCGGTGCCGCGATCGGCTCCTCCGCCTCCGCACCGCAATACGTGCAGGCGTTCCAGTGGGCCTCGCCCGCCACGAATCCGCTCAAGCCCTCGTCGGCAAAGCATTCGGCACAAACGTAGTCGTGGTCATACGCCTCCGGATTGCCGCCCCCCAAACGCAGCCGCACGTCCTTCCAGTAACCCATGCCCACCTCGCGTGTCTTGCGGCGCGGAGATTGAAATCCGATCAGGGCCGCGACAAGTTGTCGCGTTCTGATTTTGAAAAGTCAAACCATGGCGCCGAACAACAGCACGAGCTTCCATTTGGGCGCGTTAACGCTGGCGAGGAATTATGCAGGCGGAACTGGAGAGGGCGACTTGCTTACCTCGCGAGCTCCAACCGCGTTCGTGCTTCAGAATGATCATCGCGTCGAAGGCAGCCAGCTTCGCGGTGTCTTCATCGGTGTATCGCCTTTTCAACGTCTCAAAACGGCCGGTGGCGCGTTCTTCTATTCGGGCAGTCCACAGAGTGCGGGTTCTGCAATAGACGACAATGTTCATTCCGTCCGTATTCAGATAAGCATTTCCCTTTGCGGATATCTTCCATTTGCGGCAAAGCCAGCGGTGGCGGCGTTGCGCAGCATTGCGGAGAGTTCGTTCCCGCCGACGTGGGGCTTCATAGTCGTTCTCCATGTGTTGGGCACAAATGCAGCCGACACCGAGAGAATCCCGATAGTCCGGATGCTCCATGTGGTGGACGTACCGAATCTCTTGCGTCTCGCACATCTCGCAGACGGCATCAGGGGCGCCGAGATCGTCGACCGATACGCAGGTCCAACCTTTGTGCGGCACCCCGATTTGGCTCCACTTGCCTGACATGGCAATGGCTCCACTTCGCCCAGCTCATCTAGCCGGCCAACCTTTACTTTGCTTGGCGTGGATGCTGTGATATAAAAGCTCGTAAGAAAGGTCAATCATTCCTTGAGATAGTATCAATGACGACACTGGGCACTCAGCGCGATCAGGCGATCGAGCTCCTGCGATCTCAGGGGATGATGCGCCTGTCGGAGTTCAAGGTAAATGGGATCACCGCGGCCACAATCGGCAGAATGGTTCGTGGCGGTGACGTCATCCGCCTTGCGCGCGGCCTCTACCAGCTGTCCGACGCGCCGCTCGACGCCAACCACAGCCTGGCCGAGGCCGCGAAACGCGTTCCCAAGGGTGTCGTCTGCCTGGTGTCCGCGTTGGCCTACCACGAACTGACCGACCAGCTTCCGCGCACGGTCTGGATGGCGATCGGCAGCAGGGACTGGATGCCGAAGGAGGGAAGGCCGGCAATGCGGATCGTGCGGTTCACGGACGCGCTGCTCACCGACGATGTCCTGACCGTGTATGTCGAGAATGTTCCCGTGAAGATCTTCGGCGTCGCCAAGACGATCGCCGACTGTTTCCGGCATCGCCGGAAGGTCGGGCAGACGGTCGCACTGGAGGGCCTGCAAGAGGCGCTCCGGCAGCGAAAGGCGAGCCCCGCCGAGATCGCCCGCCATGCCGAGCGTGGCGGCGTCGCCACGGTGGTCCGCCCGTATCTCGAGGCGCTCACTGCCAATGCCTAGGGAGGTCAGGAACGTCGGAGCCTCGGTTCGGGCTCGTCATGGATACGCTCCTTGCTGATTTCCGCGAACGGTGGCGCGGAGCCGTGTATCAGTTGATAGCTTCCTGAAGCGCCCAATGTTCATGCCAGAGGCGAGTGGGAGATGGGTCGGTGTTTGGGCAACAGCGACGAGGGTCGGCCATGCAGGAGATCGAGTTTCCCGTCGTTCGCATCGTCGTCAGGGGATGCCCCTCCACGAGATCGGAGCAAACGAACGTCGCGTGGGCCCGCAAAATGCTGCTCCGGGCTTTCGGGGACAACCATTGGCCCGGGAATGCAATGTTCACCGTCACGCCGGGCGGCTTCGTGAAGGCGCCGTTTCCGGATGGCTGGGACGGAGCCCGTGGATGGGCTTCATGTCCCGAGGACTTTCAGGCGCTTGTCCCGCATGCCCGGAAGGCCGTGGACGAAGTGCTGACGCCGCAGATGCTCGACGCGGCTAGGGGTCGAACGGAGTTCCTGACGCTGGGGGTGGACCTGAACGATCGGAGCGGCAAGCGGAAGATGGACAGGAAGGCACGCGGCACGCACGCGGAACTCGTGGCCATCGTCGACATCGAGCAGGGCGAGCCGGTGCAATGGACGGGCAAGTCCTATCCCGTGACTTGGCAGGAGAGAACGCTTGTCCAGGAAGCCGACCTGAACTCGCACCTGTTTTATTGTGGAGCCGAGCGCGTGCTCGTACTGGGATGCCACGACCTGAACATGTTCAGCGAGCGGGCGAAGTCCGTAATGGTGCCGGGGAGCCACAGGCAGCAGCGAAGCGAGGAAATGGAGGAGCTGGTAACGGAGTTCAGCCCGACGATGATCCTGCATCATCCGCATTCGACGGACTCGCCATGGATATGGTCGACCGCATGGAGCGGCGCGCGCGGACTACTCGCGCAGGATCAAGGCGCAGAGCATGTCTGGACATCAGGGATTGCGCACTACCGCAGCGACGCGAAGCGGCGTGGAGCGCTGAGTGATGTTCGGAGCCGGACGAGGTGCTGCGATGACCATGTTTTCGACATTGTGGTCAAGCCCTCCAACTGAGCCGGCGCAGACCATCCTTCGTGGTTTTGCGCCCGTTTTGTAGCGACGGGAGTTGACGTGCCGGCTCGAGTTTCGCGACTTCGGCGTGGCTAACATAGTTTACAAACTGAACATTATGTGCAAGGGTGTTCCGGAGTAGTGACCTGGGAGCAGGAACACAATGGCGAAGCCGGGCGGAACAATGAGTGAGACGATGGACTTTCTGGAGGAGGGTCTCCCGGCCCTGTCGCGCAGCGCCAGGGCATTTGTCCGCCACCGCCCCCGGGATGCGCGCCTGGCCGTCACCGCGGCGCTGGAAGCGGCGGCGGCTCAGTGTGAGGCGGAGGAGGCCGGCGCCGGCCCCGACGTGCCGGAGAGGTTGCGGCCATTCATCGTCCGTCGCGCCGTCGGCGACGAGATTGTCGGGGTGTCGGAGGCCGCGGCCCGGCTCGAGGTGTCGCGCACAACCGTCTATGACTGGGTGAAGCGAAACACGCTTCTCGCCTGGAGGTCGACGAAGCGGGGCCTGCGCATTCCGGCGGCGCAGATTCTTGGCTCCGGCCGGGTCGTGCCGGGCCTGGCCGACGTGGTCGAGATCGTCGGGGACCCCGAACTGGCGTGGACATTTCTCACCCAGGAATGGCCATTTGAGGACGAGGCCGCGCTTCCCCTCGAATTGCTCAAGGCGGGCCGCATGGAAGAGGTGATCGGGGCGGCGCCCGGTTTTGGCGCCACCTTCTCGTGAACGCAGCGAGGTATCCCCGGGATCGGATCGAGCCGGTACTGCTGGAGACGAGGTTTCCGGAAAGCTACCGAATCATGCCGGGGCACTACCAGGCGACGCCGTTGGGCACCCGTCCCGCGGATTCCCGCTTCTGCTCGCGGAGCGCTGGCTACTCCGTCCTCTACGCCAGTCCCGACTTTGCAACCGCCTTCATTGAAACGGTGGTGCGTGACAGGTTCATGCGGCGAAGGGACCGGCACGGAGCGGGCCTGGGCCTGCATCTCGGGGCGTTCCAGGTCTGCGCTCGTGCTGCTGGATCTTCGCGGGGACGGATGCGCGCGGATCGGCGCGCCGACGGATGCGGTTCACGCCCGAAACCATTCGGCAGGACGGGCCCTTGCAAGAGCGATACACGCGGAGCATGCCGATATCGAGGGGCTGCTCTATTCCTCCCGCCTGACCGGACAGGATATCTATGCGGTGTTCGATCGCGGTGCGGGAAAGCTCGCGTCCGTCG
>JAPOVX010000071.1 GCA_026707935.1 Paracoccaceae bacterium | reverse complement strand
CTTTTTTCGGCCCTGAGCAGGTTTTCCATCTTCATCGCCTCGACGGTGCAAAGCACCTGACCGACCTCGACCTCGTCTCCTTCCTTGACGGGAAGCGCGACCACCAGGCCCGGCATCGGGCACAGCAAGGCTCCCGACGTATCCCTCTCGGGCTTTTCAATCATGAATTTCGAGAGTTCAAAATGACGCGGTGTCCGCACGTAGATGTCCAACCGTGCCCCGCGATAGTGAATACGGAATCCACTTGCCGTGTTCCGGGCTTGCAGAATGATTCGTTCGTCGTTGATACGGACTTCCACGACGCGTTGCCCCGGTGTCCACGGAGATTCGATGCGATACGTCTCGCCGTCCGCGAACCCGACGGTCGTACCCGACGCGTCAGATGTGGTTTCGACCGGGAAATGCTGCCCGCACAGGCTGACGAACCAGGACGTGCCGACCACCCGCGCATGGTGCGACATCCGGCCGGAAATTCGTGAATCCCGGATTTCCCGCACCCGGTACATTGCCACTGCCACCGCGGCCATTCTACGAAGGTCGATTTCGTCGAGGTCAACCCCGCTGAACCCGTCCGGAAAGTTTTCGTCGATAAAACTCGTTGTCGCGTCCCCGGACACGTACTCGTGGTGTCCCATCACTGCCAGGAGGAACGGCAGGTTGTTGCCCACACCCTCCAGTTCAAACGCTTCAAGGGCATCGCGCATGCGGGGGATCGCCGTACCCCGGTCCTTGGCGTGCACACACAGTTTGGCAATCATCGGGTCATAGTGGATCGAGATTTCGTCGCCTTCACTGACGCCCGTATCGACCCGGACCGTGCCCTCCTCTTCGGGCGGAGGCCTGTAGCGGATCAGCCGCCCTACGGACGGCAAAAAACCCCGATACGGATCTTCCGCGTAAATCCGGCATTCGATTGCCCACCCGTTGATCGACACGTCGCCCTGGGTCACGGAAAGCGGTCGATCGGCCGCAACGTTGATCATTTCTTCGACCAGGTCGATTCCGGTGGTAAGTTCCGTTACCGGATGTTCAACCTGCAGACGCGTATTCATTTCCAGGAAGTAGAAGTTGCGATCCTTGTCGACAATGAATTCGACCGTGCCCGCACTCCTGTATCCGACGGCTCTCGCCAGGGCGACGGCCTGCTCCCCCATGAATTTCCGTGTCCGGGCGTTCAGGAACGGGGACGGCGCCTCCTCGACAACCTTTTGATTTCGCCGCTGGATCGAACACTCCCGTTCGTTGAGGTAGACGCAGTTTCCGTGGGCGTCTGCCAGCACCTGGATTTCGATGTGGCGCGGCGATTCGACGAATTTTTCGACAAAGATCCGATCATCGCCGAATGACGACAGCGCTTCGGATGCGGCCATGCCGAAGCCCTGCCTGACATCATCATCGTTCCACGCGATTCTCATTCCCTTGCCTCCGCCGCCGGCGGAAGCCTTGATCATGACCGGGTATCCGATCGTACGCGCGACCGTGACCGCCTCGTCAGGGCCGACCACGAGTTCGGCTCCCCCCGGAACCGTATAAACTCCGGCATCTGTTGCAATTTTCTTTGCGGCGATCTTGTCGCCCATCGCGGCAATCGCGCTGACCGGCGGACCGATAAACGTGATTCCTGCCGATGATAGGGCGGCGGCGAATTCCTGATTTTCAGACAGGAAACCGTAACCCGGATGCACGGCATCTGCCCCTGATTCCTTTGCCGCATTCAGGACCCTGTCGATATCGATGTAGGATTTCGCGGCAGGTGGCGGTCCGATGCGCTCGGCTTCGTCAGCCATGCGGACATGCAACGAATCTCGGTCGGCATCCGAAAAAACCGCAACGGTTCGAATACCCATTCGCCGCGCCGTCCTGATGACACGGCATGCGATTTCGCCGCGATTCGCAATCAGGATTTTTCTAAACATGGAGGAGTCCCGTTGCTTCCCTGTATCCGCAACTCCCCGGGTCTACCCGGCATTTCGAAGCGGACAGCGGAAGACCCGGGGTTTCCGGGAGCCCTATTCCTTCGATTGTCTTGCAGTTCGGGCAGACGAATGTCGTCAATAGTAAACCGACGCTCGCGCTGACGTCTGGCGGAAACACCCGACGCCCCATCTAAATTTCCGGCCAGTTTTTGACCAGCATAACGTTATGACCGGGGCGGTTTTCACCGGCCCCGGCCATGAAAATCACGAGAAAAAGGTGATTAATTTACGCCTTTCCCATGGATTCTTCTTCCATGACCATGTCTTCCATGGCGTCTTCCATCTCCATCTCCATTTCCTCTTCCGCGACCTGACCACAGGCGGCAAGGCCGAGTAAGAGAATTGCAGCGGCCACAATTTTTACCGTGTTCATTGTCTCTTCTCCTGATGGTGCCGGGACGATAGCGCAATTGACCCGGCTGGGATTACCGCCAATGTGCGGTGTCTTGCCTCTTAGCACATCTTGCTGACCATAAAAACACGATGTTGTCAATTCCGGTGGATTTCGGTCGTTTGCCGGTTTCCGGTTTACCGGCCGCCGCGCGTCAACCCGGATCCTGCCCGACCGGCCGTCCAAAGGGACAGCACCTTTGACGATGAATCCGTGCCCCGGGCATCCAGCGTCCAGATTTTCCAGGTGCGACCATGACCTTGGAACCCGCTGGCAGGTTCAGTGGGCAGGCAAACGATCCTGATGACTTGCCGGATTGAATCCCTTGAATGGCTTCGCGTGCGGACCCGGGCTTCAGTCATCCGGCGGATCTGACATTTCTGCCGGACAGGGCCGAAAACCCGCCTGCCGTGCGCGCTGTTTCCGCCCCTGCGACTCTCTCAAACGAAACGCCAGGATCATAGCGGCAGGTTGTCATGTTTCTTTCTCGGGTTTTTGAGTGTCTTGCCACGGAGCGCGGCAAAAGCGCGGCAAACCCGCATACGGGTGTTCCGCGGTGTGATAACTTCGTCGACAAATCCCTTTTCCGCTGCCACGAAGGGATTGGCGAATCGCTTTTCATAGTCGGACGTGTGCTTGGCGATCGCTTCCGGGTTTCCCGCCTCGGAACGGTACAGGATTTCAACGGCTCCCTTTGCCCCCATGACGGCGATTTCCGCCGTCGGCCACGCGTAGTTGATATCTCCCCTGAGATGTTTTGAAGCCATGACGTCATAGGCTCCACCATAGGCCTTGCGCGTAATGACCGTCACCTTGGGAACGGTCGCCTCTCCGAATGCAAACAGCAACTTGGCTCCGTGCTTGATCACGCCGCCATACTCCTGCGCCGTTCCCGGCAAGAAACCGGGAACGTCGACGAATGTCAGGATAGGAATGGCGAAAGCGTCGCAGAATCGAACGAATCGTGCGGCCTTTCTCGACGATTCGATATCCAGGCACCCGGCGAGAATCATCGGCTGGTTTGCCACGACTCCGACCGTGGATCCTTCAAGCCGGACAAACCCCACAATGATATTCTTGGCGAAGTCCCCCTGAATCTCGAAGAAAAATCGTTCATCCGCAATACTTTGAACCAGTTCCTTCATGTCGTACGGAGCATTCGGACTGTCAGGAATCAGGGATTCAAGCGCCGGGACTTCCCTTCCGGGATCATCATCGAAATCACGAACCGGCGGCCCCTGGCGGTTGTTGAGAGGGAGAAAATCGAAGAACCGCCGAATTTCCATCAGCGTTTCAAGGTCGTTGTTAAATGCGCCGTCCGCGACTCCGGATCTTTCCGTATGGGTTTTCGCCCCTCCAAGTTCCTCTGCGGTTACGATTTCATTGGTCACCGTCCTGACGACATCCGGTCCGGTAACAAACATGTAGGAACTGTCTCTGACCATAAAGATAAAATCGGTCATCGCAGGTGAATACACGGCGCCCCCCGCACATGGTCCCATGATGACGCTGATCTGTGGAATGACTCCTGAAGCGAGGATATTGTTCTGAAACACGTCAGCGTAGCCTGCGAGTGACGCGACTCCTTCCTGAATCCGGGCACCGCCCGAGTCATTCAATCCGATAACCGGAGCGCCGTTTCGCAACGCCATTTCCTGGATCTTGCAGATCTTCGCGGCATGGGTTTCCGATAACGAACCTCCGAAAACAGTAAAATCCTGCGAAAAAACATAAACCTGTCGACCGTTTATCGTTCCCCAGCCGGTCACGACCCCGTCTCCCGGGTAATGCTCCTTGTCCATGCCGAATTCCGTGCAGCGATGGGTAACGTACATGTCGAATTCTTCAAATGAATCTTCATCGAGAAGGATCTCGAGGCGTTCGCGTGCAGTCAGCTTGCCCTTTGCATGCTGGCCGTCGATACGCCTTTGGCCGCCTCCCAGTCGGGCGGCGTTCCGGCGCTTATCCAGTTCCGCAGCGATGCTGTGCATGTCTATGTCTCCGATTACCCATTCGCGGAAGCTTCCCGTACAGTGCCGGTTACAACGACCTGTCAAGCCAATGTCGGTGTTCCTTGGTTAAATCAAACTGCGGCATATTTGGATACATCCGATTGCGGGTCAATTCCTTCGGCCGTGATTATCGTGCGCCTGCCACAGTTCCCGGCTTTCCCGTGTACCATTCCGGGCCACGAAAGATGTCGACAATCCGCGTATCGGGGACATCGGCGGCACGCAGGGTCTCGGCAGCGTCGTTCATGATTGCAGGCAGCGGCAAAACCGGGAATCGCAGTTCACGAAGGCCACGGTTCGACTAGAAGATCACATATTGGCGTGAGCCAACGACGCCCAGGAAACACGCGACGCACGCGTTCCTGCAGCGCTTCGGGAAGCGTAATTCCGCTGATCCGCCGGGATTCGCCCATTGGGCTCCTCCTGCAGGACAGATTCGGGTTGATTCCGGCTGGGGGCAAAACGTCAGAAGAGGAACATCGGACGAACAACCGGTTTTTTTGGCTCAGGCGGCGCGTTATCTGCCCGACCTGATTCTCCGGAGCTAGGAGTTCAGGGACCTCGTTGCATCACCGAAGAGAGGGCGCCGACAGCTTGGAGCAAATTATTGCCTACCCCTCAGGCGATGCCTGAGCTGCGCCCTTGGCAAATGAAGGCTGCAGGGATTCTGCCCAGACACAATGGCCAACGTTATGGGCACCCAGGACGACAAGGAGAACCGCCTCCGCCTCCGAAACGTTACGGAATCCCCGCAGGACGCCGTCCGGCACGACCATCCCGTCAAAGGGCTCAAGCACCACCGAGTGTTCGCCGTCGTCGCCCCAGTAGATCTCCCACTGCCCCGTGAGAGCAATGAATGTCTCCTCCGATCCGTGGCTGTGCAAGGCAGCGCCGTTGCCGGATGCCGCCTTTACGAAATCGATATGGTAGTTTTCAGCTTGCTCGACGGCGGTGCCCTCGAGTTGTTCTTCCTCCGGGCCACTACCGAGCGCACTTAAAAGGGTTCGGACGTGTCCGGGCACTGAGCAATCAAGATATGCGTTCGGAGACGGGACCAGTTCACCAAACCGCCAGACACGGCCTTCCATTTCCGCAGGTGAAATCTTTTTCGATTTTCCGAACCACGCTCCAATCCTGGCATCGAATTTCACATCGCGTTCGTTTCTCATAGGTGTTCTCCCTGATCCGCAACTTCTCGTTTGGCCAGGCTGGAAATTGGCATCTAAGCCCCCGGTCCAGCAGGGCATCACATTCATACGGTTTCCTGGGTTGCATCCCAAGATCCTTGTTTCAAGCGGCCGCTGCCCGTCGCGTGTTCCCGTGCAAGAGGTCAACCCACATTCCTGCTGCCTTCCACAGGCACGAGCCAACGAAGAACATCTGAAAAACCCAGCGCATTCGATCCGCCTCTGATTCCTTCAAATGAAATCGGTTTCCTCGCCCGGGCTCAAATTACGAACTGGTTGACCGATTTTCCTTGCGAAAATGCAGTTGGCGGGGATTGGCCATTCTACGAGGATGGCCGTCGGTTTCCGTAGACAGGGACCATGAATCACCATAGGTCACTTCTCATGGCAACCAGAATTCCCGTTCGGTTCCTTGACCGGCACAGTCCTCCCCACATTGCCACGCTGGTACTCATAACCTCGATTTCATCGATGTCGATGAATATCTTCCTGGCGTCATTGCCTGCCATGGCAATCCATTTCGAAACGACACCGGCCGTATTGCAGTACTCGATTTCCGGGTACGTCTTTCTCTCCGGAATCATGCAGTTGGTGATCGGGCCGCTGTCCGACCGCTACGGGCGGCGGAGGGTACTACTGGTTTCGATTTCCATATTTGCCGTTGTTTCCACAGGTGCAGCATATTCTCCAAACATCGAGATCTTTTTGCTTTGCCGTGTCCTCCAGACATCGATCATTTCCGGACATGTCTTGTCCCGAGCCATCGCGAGAGACATCGTCGGGGCAACCCGTTCGGCGAGCTTTATCGGGTATATGACCATGGGCATGGCATTGGTGCCCATGATCGCACCTCCGATCGGCGGCATCTTGCAGGAGTTTTCGGG
>JAPOVX010000091.1 GCA_026707935.1 Paracoccaceae bacterium | reverse complement strand
GAGCGGCGGACTCATAACCCGCAGGTCGGTGGTTCAAGCCCACCCATCACCACCACTTTTCGCTACCTGAGCCACTGACAAATAATGCCCACAGCCCCATCAGCGAATCTAGGAACATTGGATATGGAGGCGCTGGCACAAGAGAACGACGCCGCCATTTCCGCCATAAAGGCTTACGAGATTAGATTTGTCCTAAACACGGAGAAAATCCTCAGCCTAGACGCCTCCCAGCACCCCCTCGAATGGAGATCAATCAAGTTCGGGACAAACGAGAGAGACAGGGTGCCCGATGACAAGCGAGGCGTCTACGCCTTCGTTATATCCGACCCACAAGCTTTCTTGCCACCGCACGGCTACATCATGTACATAGGCATCGCTGGTAAGAATTCCAATCGATCGCTACGCGAGCGATATGGCGACTACCTCACAAACAGTAAGGTCAAACTTCGTCCTCACATTAGAAACATGATCGTCCAATGGCACCCGATTCTTCGATTCCACTTCGCGCCTGTCGCCGAGGACTATTCGACAGATCAACTCACAGCTCTTGAGGACCGTCTGATTACCGCTTTTTTGCCACCCTGCTGCAAGAACGACTTCGCAGCGGACACAAGGAGGCAAGTCGCCGCATTCTCATGACAAGCAACGAAACCAACGGATCGATCGTTCTTCCTGCTCTGCGTGGTTCGATGGGAGACTGGGTCTACTACTGCTGCCTAATGGACCTTCCCACCCTCGCGTCCCGAGTCCATTACGCACACGATCTGCACAAGAGCGAGAACCTCTCCCAGATGATTCAACGCGAGCTCGAAGGAAAGAGATCCAAAGAAATCGCCGAATACCTCAAGAATCAAGACGAGCGCCTATTCAATGCTCTCGTCGTAGCAACGTACGGGGGCCGGCCTAACTGGCACGCCCTCACGGATGTCCGGAGCAAGGGTGATTCTGAAGAACTTAGTCGCCTGACGAACCACACCATGCTGCGCGTGGGCTTTCTGACGTTGAGCGGCGATGAGAAGCTCTTTGCGCTCGACGGCCAGCACCGACTCTCTGGGATCAAGAGAGCTGTAGAAGAGAATTTTCCGGCTGGGCACACGGACGAGGTCCCGGTCATGTTCGTAGCGCACGAGAAAACGGAAAGCGGACTGCAGAAGACGCGGCGGCTTTTCACGACGTTGAACAAAACCGCCAAGCCAGTTTCCAAGTTCGGCATCATCGCGCTCGACGAGGATGACGTGATGGCATTATCGGTACGGTGGCTAATCGACGAAAACCCGGACATGTTTGGCGACGACCGTATCGCCTTCGTCGGTTCAAGCAACATGCCCGTCTCCAATTTCACGAGCCTCACAACGATCGTGGGCGTATACGACATCCTCAAGACCTGGTACACGAAGGCAAACACACCACTCAAGACAACTTTATCTAAACTGCGTAAGTCGCGACCCGAAGACGATAAACTTGAATCGTACTTCCAGCTTGCGCGCGAGCTGTTCGAGGAATTACGGCATGGGTTTCCAGAACTGGACGACTTCTTTTCGGCAGACAACACCGAAGCAGTCGTAAGAGACTACCGAAATCGGAACGCGTTGTTCCGTCCTGTCGGCTTGGATGTATTCGTTACCATCGTGGCGAAACTCACGGAAGATATGGAACTCAGAACAGCCGTTCAGAAAGCTGCGGAACTGCCGAGGTCCCTAGAGTCCCCGCCATTCTTAAGACTAATGTGGAATCCGCACACGCAGACTATTAGTCGCTTTGCCAAGAATACCCTGCTGGAGTTGCTGCTGTACATGCTCGGGCGATCAACGCGAGACGAGGAGGAGCTTCTACGGCTGTACAGGAAGGACGTTGGAGACGACTCGCTTCAGTTGCCTGAGCCTGTCGGCTAGTAGCAGCACATGGCTAGAATCCCGCTGCATTGGGCTCTGTAAGAGGTCTGAAAGAACTCGAGAATAGGGATACAAGAGTTGGCTAGAGGTAGGAATCGCGCAACCGGTCCGGGAAGCCTGGAGTTCGTTCACGCGGCAAAAATCTCGGGGTTCCAAGCATCTGGACTGTCTGCGTACAACAATGTCGACCCGCACACGGTTATCCGGGAACTCGCACAGAACGCACTTGACGCGGCAAGTGAAGCCAAGCGCGATGTCATTCGCATGGTCTTCGAGATCGACCAAGTAACCCCCGGTCAAATCCCAGGACTGGCGCAATATCAGGAGCACCTTCAATGTGCAATTGACACGCAACGAGCGAAAAATAACCTCGCTCAGTCCCAAGCCATTGTGAATGCAATGCAGGCCACGATTGATGCCGAGCGGGTGCCAGTGCTTTGGGTGTTGGACAACGGCGTTGGACTGAATGAGCAGGGTATGGAAGATCTGCTAGGAGACGGGCAGAGCGGAAAGGCGGATGAATCGACCGCGGGTTCATACGGGAATGGACATATGACGTCGTTTCCGGCCTCGGACCCACGTTACATTCTCTACGGTGGCGTTCACGCAGAAGGACGCACAGTGTCGGGGCACGCCATCCTAGCGACACACGTCCACAGAAACAAGGTTTGTGGCGAAGACGGCTATCTCGCCAAACGGGTGCGCGTCAATGACATCTTCAACAGGTTCGATTTCTACGACGGTTCGCGAATGCCGCTTCTCAAGAAAAAGTTGAATTGGATTGAGGAAAAATTTGGCACTGGGTCAGTCGTGGGAATACTGGGGTTTAACCGGTTCAACCGTTGCAGGAATGATGACGAGGTGCTGGATGTAATTGAGACCGTAATCGCCACTCACTTTACACCCGTGCTCTACGCCGGACGCATGGAAATTGTGCTTCGATCAAGCAGTCAAACGATGAGGACACTGGACAAGAACTCCTTGGAGGCGGTGCTATCCCGACGCCGGCAACGCGATCGGCGAGACCGCAATTCGATTGGGCCTAGCGGTCGCCAAGCGTGGGAGACGCTTGAGACGCTTAAGGCCGAGTACGGACATACCATTGAGACCGAAGCAGGCATAGTGCGTTTTCATTTTCGGGAGCTGCCACGCTCATCCGGAGGCGGCACGCACCTGCAACTGTTTCGCAACGGCATGTGGATTACCAATGCCATCCCGCATAACCGGGCATCGTACTACCGTAACGTGGTTCCCTTCAACGGCGTAATTCTGCTTACGCCCGAAGAGGCGCAGGAAGCTTGTGGCTTGGTGGGCAAGTTCGAAGGCCCCCGACACATTGACATTGATCTAAAGCGTCAGAAGCAGGGATCGTCAGCGCGCAAGGCGCTGGATGCGCTGCTCAAGTATCTGCATGAACGCATTTTGGCTCTCGTGCCGAATATTGACACCCAGGAGTTCGACCCTGGCTTCTTTTCCGTCGAAGTGGAGGGTGACGGCGTGCGTCAGAATCCGAAATTTCGGAGCACTGGCATGGGAACACCCGAGCGGGTGCCTCGACCGGAACCAGTCGGGCCATCGCGACCCAGCCAACCCAAGCCCCCAGATCCGAATCGACCGCGTCGCCTCCGGAGGCAGGGACTACGCATTGATACACGTGTAGCGGCGGTTCGGCAAACACGGGGCATAAGCGTACGTGTCAAGCCGCTGGAAGACGCGAAGAATGCGGAACTCCGAGTAATCCTCGCCAATGGCGCGGACGAAACCTGCGACAACCCGGAGCCGGATCATTATCTAGAAATCGGCGAAGGCGCGAGAATGGGCGGAGAACCTGTCAAGGCCTATGTTCCCGACCGCCATGGCAAAAAGCGCGCGGTGCTACTCGGGCCTGTATCCAAGTCGGGAGAGGAACTCGATATCTGGCTGCCGTGTCGACCGCCTTTCACTGGCGACATTCGCGTCGAACTGGTAAGGCGAGCAGCTGCAAAGGCAGGAGTTTAAGCGCCATGCAGAGCATGAACTATCCGATGCTCGCTCGTGACCGACTGGACTATTTGGAAGGAGCCTATGAAGCGCGAGTAAAGCGCTCGCGAGACGGAACCGGGATGAGGATTCGCCATGTGGTGGCCGGGAGTAATTTGGTCGCAACGATGCTAAAAAGGAACGATGCAGCATTTGCGGTGGAAGTGACGTCGCCTTACGCGACCTACAGACAGTTCAGGCAAGCTGGAGTGACAGGCGTAACGGAACTGACGCAGGAAGTATCGTGGAAGGCTGAAGACATCGTCCCGCCAGTCTATGTCCGACCGTTGGTGATCGCCACAATCTCACGGCCCATCTCCCTCACATTAAACGGCAAGCACGGAGTACATGAAGTCTGGCGCGGTTCCGAGATCTCCCTAGCCGCCGGGATGATATTAGCCCAGGACCAATTCTGGCGCGCTACATCAACCTGGGAGAGCTTGATCCGTCTAGTTTCCGAGGAAACATTTGAGCCAGGCAGATATCGCGTGGAATTGAATACCGGCGAGGGATTCCACTTCAAGGTACTGATGAATCCCAAACTCTTCGCTTGGATGGTGAATCCTGGAGATGCGAAGAGTCACCGCGATTCGATACTTACCGGCTGTCTGGCGCGAGCGCTCGAGATGATCCACGCCGAATTCGGCAAGGACGATAGCTGGCAGGAGTTCCCCGTATTGCGGGCGTTGCACCGCAGATTAATCGATAGTGGGCTCCCGACTTGGCAAAATAACCAGAGTTTCTGCGCTGACGATGTCGCAAGCCGCCTCAAACCTATCGAATTCCTGGCAGAACACAATGGGTAACTCGCTGTTTATCGAAACAATCGATCGAACAGGACTTGAACGCGCGCAGAAAGGGTTACTACCGAAACGCGCTAGTGGGGCTCGCGGCGGCGGCAAGCAACGTGAATTCATCCGGCTGGTTGCGGAGGATCAGGAGGGATTCTGTGATCACGTTCGTTCTTGGGGACTTACAACGGGGGCACTACCGCCCATTACCGATAGGCGGTTAAGCGAGAAGGAGTTTGCGAACCCGCCGTGGTCAACGGAGTGTGCGATTGCATCAACATGGGCCGCTATCCCCGTAAGTCAAGTAGCGCGCCCGGAAACGTGGACCCGAATCAATATTGAGATGATGGAACACGGTCGGATCAAGAGTTCATTCCTTGCCGCTAGCAATACCGGGGAGTCAGGACGTAGCCGAATTGCAAAGGCGCTTAAGGGAACGGATGCGCAGGAGGTCGACTCCTGCGTACGAACCGTGCTGAGACGCCTCGGCGGTGTGATTGAGCGTGCCAATCGTACCGCCTTCCTTGACTGCCCGCTAGCTAAAACTTGGTGGCGGCATTACTTCGCCACGGAAGCCCATTCGACATTTGGTCGCCATTCCCGTGAAGTCCTCTCGGCAGCATTGCGACCGACGTACCGTTGGGAAAGGCTGGTTGAAGCGATGGTCTCTAAGCTGACGATCATTGGCGACAGCGCAATACGACCGGCGATCATAGAGTGCTTTGCCGAGGGTGCCGGCGGATCGGGTCAGGAAGTCGCCGATATGCTAGCGTGGGTTGGTCGCAGAAGCACGATCCAAGCATTGGGGGCACTTGGCCCAGAATATGTGTTGCAAGTCATTGAACAACAATTTTTGGGATTGTCAGAGATCGAATAAAGCGACGAATGGCTACATATTATCTGTAGCGATTGGCCGCGAAAGTCGCTAGAATCGCTGCATCACTCGCTGCGGAGACACCCCATGAGCAAGGCGAAGCGAGGCCGGTCGTTCACGCTGATCCCCAAGCTGGACGCCACACCTAATGAATTGGACCGCGCGACTTTCGCTGCCGTGAAAGCGCCCGACTCGTCCATACACTGGCCCCGATTCCAGCGCACAAGCTGCCGTTCGTCCGTCCACGCTGTTACCCAGTAATCCAACTAGCAAGCGCCAAGCGTGGTGCGTGCGTCCACCATACTCGCCGGCATGGCGGCTAGGTTTCTGGATAATCCCTAAAAGGAGTTGAGAAGTGACCCAGGCGTTCAGCCTTAATCTGGAATATGAAGCCTCGGCACACGAATTGTTGCCGCATGTAGTCAAGTTTTCCGGCGGCCGCTCCAGCGGAATGATGTTAATGCTGCTATTGGAGCAGCGTCTTCTCGATCCCGAACGCGGAGATGTAGTGTTATTCAATAACACCTCGGCTGAGCATCCCGCCACTTACGACTTCGTGCGTGCCTGTGGCCGCCGCGCTGAGATCGATTACAACGTCCCGTTCTTCTGGATCGAATACGCTACGTACGAAGATGCCCACAACGGCGAGTGGACCCGCCGAGGAAGCTACCGTTTGGTCAACGACGAGCCGATCAGCGAATCAAATCCAAACGGTTATAGGTGGCGCGGCGAAGTGTTCGAGGAGCTTGTGAGTCATCAAGGGTTCCTTCCGAGTCGACATACGCGGATTTGTACGACGCACCTGAAACTACGCGCAACCAATGACTTCCTGGCCGAGTGGTTCTCCGGGAAAGAGGCAACGGAATGGCGAGGGCACTTCCATTCAGAGGCCCAGATGACAGACGAGGTAGTGATCGCACGAC
>JAPOVX010000005.1 GCA_026707935.1 Paracoccaceae bacterium | reverse complement strand
CCGGATGTCGGCATCAGGAACCGCCAGAAGCTTGGGCCGGCAGAAAATTGGGTCAGGTTCCGCCATCGAGGATCCGGCATCCCGGTCGAGGTCACGGACGACCCGGTCCCCTCACCCGGATTGCACGAGACGGTGCGAATGCGAACCGGCAGTCGCTCGCGTCCGGAGAACCGTGTGAATAACCGGGCCGGACCCGATGCCGTGGAGGATTTGGCCACGAACACAGGGCGGTTCCCGGCTCGGAAGCGCTGTACGTCAGATGTTCCGCAGTTCACCGGGTGCGCCCCCAGACCTGCCGCCAATTTATTCTTGATGAGCGGTACGGCGGCCGCGAGCCAGTCCTTGATGCGGAGCCCAGCGATGGCGCGGGATCGCTTGCTGGTCATACGATTCGCGGGCGGGTAAGGCCGCAGCGTGAGGACAGGATCCATGTTGGTGCGCGCCGGCCGGTAGCAAACCGTCCGAGACGGAAACGGGGACACCGCGACGGCTTGCGGATCCTCTATCGGGGACGTCGTCATCATGCGGAGAATAGAGGCCCTATTTTCCGCATGTTGTGCGGTGAAAAATCTTGAATTTGCGGTGAATGGCAAGTATAATCTCCGCAGGAGATGCGGATATCATGCAATACATCCATGAAAGAGCCGACTGGCCCGCCTTCCGTTGGGACGAAGCCAAGACCGCAGCAAAGCTGGCTGCCGTGCGTTACCGCCAGGGCCGATTGCTGGGGAGGATGGAAGGGTTTGGCCTTGATCTGCGCAACGAAGCGATGCTCCGCACCCTGACACAGGATGTCGTCAAGTCCAGTGAAATCGAAGGTGAAACTCTCAACGCCAATCAGGTCCGTTCATCGATTGCGCGGCGGCTCGGCATCGATATCGGTGCTTTGACGCCAGCAGACCAGGAAGTTGACGGCGTGGTCGAAATGACGCTCGACGCAACGCGCAATTACGACAAACCCCTGACCGCAGAGCGCCTCTTCGACTGGCACGCCGCCTTGTTTCCGACCGGGCGCAGCGGGATGAGCCGGATTATCGTTGGCGCGTGGCGGGACGTCCGGTCAGGTCCGATGCAGGTCGTGTCCGGACCGATCGGGCGTGAGCGCGTTCACTTTCGGGCACCGGCCGCCGAACGCGTCGATGCGGAGATGGCCGTTTTCCTGGAGTGGTTTGATCGCAAATCGGATATCGATCCGGTGCAGAAGGCCGCGACCGCGCATCTCTGGTTTGTCACCATTCACCCGTTCGAAGATGGCAATGGCCGTATCGCACGCGCCATTGCCGACATGGCTCTGGCGCGCTCGGAAGAAAGCTCAAGGCGCTTCTACAGCATGTCCACGCAAATCCGGCAGGAGCGCAACGCCTACTACGATCGGTTGGAAGCAACGCAGAAGGGTGGTCTCGATATCACGCCCTGGCTGGACTGGTTCTTGAGTTGTCTCGACCGCGCCTTCGACGGTGCGGAAGCGGTCCTTGCCAACGTGTTCCTTAAAGCGCGATTTTGGGAAAGGCACGCGCAGGCTCCCTTCAATCCGCGTCAGCGCGACATGCTGGGTCGTCTTCTCCATGGCTTTGAAGGCAAGCTTACCTCAACAAAATGGGCAAAGATCGAGAAATGCTCCCAGGATACGGCATTGCGGGACATCAATGAACTGATCGATCAGGGCGTGCTTCAAAAGAACCCTGGCGGAGGACGCAGCACCAGCTATTCATTGGCCGAGGATGCCGACTGACATGCGATCTCACCGATCATTGCTCGTCGACCTACAACATACGTTTCGTCTGCCGCTGGATGGATTCGAGGGACGGCGAATCTCTTTTGTGTAATTCACATGCCGTGATTTTGCGGGCGTTTCATCTGCCGCCCGGCGTGCTCTTTTCAGAGATTCACCGCGGCATCCAGCGCCGACGGGACAGGAAGTGTATCCCCGGCAGGAGATGCGGTTGCGACGTCGCCGCCAATGGTTCCCGTGTTCCGGATTCATGGCGAACCGATAATATGTTCAACCTGGGCCAATGCCAGTCTTGGCAATGCTATCCCGGTTTCCATGATATCGGGGAATGTGAAGCCTGTGCCGAGCACGAGCATTCCGTCGTTCCCGTGCCACGCCCGAGTTCATCGACGAATTGCAAGCTGGGGATTGCTTCTGGCCACCACTTGACCCCCGGGGTTTTGGTACGACCCTGCTCGCCGGGCATGCTGATAGCCCATTATGCGTGAAGCGAGTGGAATACGATCATCCATCAGCTCCACGCACCATTTCGTCGAAGCTTCTTCTTTGTGCAATTTTCAATGCACATGCTGGAAGTTCCACAGACCCTGGAGATTTCACGCAGGCTTAAAGGACTGAAGGACGATCGTGCCGTCTCCTACATCGACGTACGTATCAAGAGGCTCGACTTGTGCAACTTGGGCGATGTCAAGGGCCATGGTGACGGCGTCTGCGAACTGCGTATCCATCATGGGCCAGTATGCTGGGTTTACTTCATGCAGCGTGGCGAGCGTATCATTTATCCTGGGGCCCCAGGCTCTACTACGCGACAAGCACGGATCGAGAAATCGAGATGGCGTCCGCTTCATTCCCAGCTTTTTGGTGCTTCCGAAGCGTTCCGGGGGTCGGTCTTCCCGTGTGGCTCGTGCGCTCGCGCAGGACGCACCAATCACCTGGTGCGCGCTAGGGATTTCGGTGGTTCCAGTGTCGGGCTGCTGTGTAGCCTATCGGGCATCATTCCGGCTTCAATGAATTTCCACACTACCGAAACGGTCAATGCGAAACGCCGTATGGCGTGCCAACACGTCAAAATCGCAGTCAAGGTGAAGCACAGGCGCGCCCACGCGTAATGCCGATATCGGCATTACGCGTGTCCAAGACCTTCTTGCCCCATTTTTCCCCGAGGCCCTGCCAGGTTTGGGAGACCGGAGCCGGACAACGTTCCTGTTGGTGATTTCGCCCGGCATGCGATAATCCACTCCGTTTTCTGAATTCAGTTTAAAATATCGTTCGTGAAATCAGATATTTCGATGTGCCACACCTGTCACTTCCGACTTCCCGGCCAGGTTGAAAATGTCTCCACCGCCTTGCCGCCAGCGTCTGGCAAATTAGGACCAACCACCCAGAATCCAGCGAAGGCGGACGAACCAGTAAGGCTTTAGCCCCAGACGCAAATGACTGGTACCTGCCCCGATTCCGTATGCCAATTGGCTAGGGAGGCCCAACATTTGGAGTTGAAAATCTCCCAACCATGTTACCCCGAAAACTGTCGAATAGACTTGTTCGGCCACGACCGTTTTCCGTCCATCCTAACGACAACACGGGAAAGACGATTTCCCGTGTTGCGGGAAAAAGAACTGACGGTGAAATGTTGCTCGCTGGCGATCCTCAACATGCCGGCAACCCCATCCGACAAATGAGAGGCAGCGATATCGATCCGTGCAGTCCGTGTCGGCATTTCATCCGGTCGCCGGCATTCAGGTGATACTTCGGGATGATCCAGGAGCCGCGGCTCCTCAGGGACGTGTCCGGCTACTGCGGCACCCAGGGCAGGGTCTATTCGGACAAATTGAACTCATCCTGATCGTCGGCAACAGGTATGGTCATCTCTTCCATTTTGAAACCATCTTCAATCGGTACGATGCTCTGATCTTGAGGACGCACCTGCGGCCGGTGCACAGCGCCATGCCGGCATCGGGCTGGATAGAGTGGAGGTGCGGGCCGGTGCTGGTCAAGCGGAATAGTCCAACTCAACTGAAATCTGGCCGAACCGGCCGCATGCCAGTACCCGCACGTATCAAACACCGTTTCTCCCGTCATGAAACTGCATGCTTCCGAGAACAGGAAGACCGCGGCGCCGACCATCTCTTCGGGACTGCGGTCAATAGGCGTGCAGAATGTTGAGCTCAGCATTTTGCACGCCGACCCGCACCTCCACGCCCCGAAAGAAAAGCGAACCGCCCCTCCTGACGACCGTTCTCAGGGATTCACCACGCTTCGTACACCGCAAGCACTGCGTCGTACACGGCACCGAACCGCGCCGTACTCTGCCACGCTGTCGAGAGAGCATCCATTGCCTGCGCGATTTTCACGTGTCCGCGCACAAGCCTCTCGGTCTCATCGGCGGCTCGCACCATGCGCTCCGTGTTCCACTCGAACAGGTGCGCGTAGTCCTCGTGGACGTACGTCGTCGGTATTCCGTCATGTTGTTCGGCGACGTCGTGGTCGGCAGGAAGCCAGCTTAGTCCCCACCCGCCTGAAAAGCTCACAGTGAACACCCCTTGCCCGGTCACGTGGGGGCTCGACCACGACAAATCCGGAGGACATCCCTGCAGATCGGGCTCCTTGAGCAGCTGCTGGAGTCTCGTCCAATTGAAGCTGTCGGGGAATGACAGGATTGTGTCCCGGTGCAGATGGTATCCGTGTGTCTGGACATCGATCTCGATCCGACAATACCACGGCGGAACCTGGTGTCCGGGGATCGGGCGCCGCGGGTCGGTGATGACTGCCGTGGTGTGCCGTTTCGTATGGCCCCCATATCTCGTCGTGATCCTGTCCCGGAGCTTCTTTTCCGTTCCGTCCCATAGTATCCATTGCGTCCCGAGCAGCCCTCTTTCCGCTCCTGGCCAGAGGTAAGACAGGATAATGTCGTCGAGCCGCGCTTCCTCGTCCGGGTTGGCGAGTCTCAGGGTCATCCGCTCGCTCGAGACCTTCCCCCGGTTGGCTGCCATGGCGTCGGCCAAGGCTTGCTCTTGCCATCCCTTCGTCATGTATTTTCTCCTGTGCGTCCCGGTTTTTCGACTATCTGTTCTGCAAGTTTTCACATGCCTTGCCTTGCTCAACATGCCGTTAATGATCTGACGGCATTCGATTACCTCTAAATCAGTTCGGGACTTCGGTCACCGAGTTCTCCTGGGGGAGATCCAGATAGAAAGGCGGCGCAAGCCGCCTTATCTTTTGCTGGCGGGATTACCTTTTGGCGTCCGGAACGCAACCGCCAAATTCGGCCGGTTTCAGGGCCTGAAGGACGGCCTAAACGGCCTCTCTCGAGCTACTGAGGAGTCTCGCTAAAATTACCTGTCCAATCAGTTGCGTGGCGTGAAGCTGTGGTTCCACTCGCCACGGAAGCCCGTCGATATCAGCTCCCGGCGACAGCAAGGCGATCGCACGATGGATTCCGTGCAGTTCGCAAACGCGCGAATTGAGACCAGTTGCTGTATTCACCGACGCCATGACAGGGAAGGCTTTGGCGCGATCTTCGAATCTGGCGATACACCAAATTTCAAATTCTGGTTAAATGGCATGATGGACAAGGTCAGGGCACACTCGGCGGAATTGTCGACCATCGTTGGTGTGGGCCAAGTCGACCCGATCTGCGGTACGGACCAGGTGCGAAAATCCCGGGTTGCCGCATGTTCCACAGATTGCTTCTGGAAGCGGTGCCCCAAGTCCGCGGGCTTGGGGCGCCCCGGGCCCCGACGAAAAATGCGGCGGGCGGCCGGTTATTCGGCCACGACCAGCGGCACGCCCGAGTTCGCATCCTCAATCGACGAAATGATATGTGCTACGCGGCGGTTGTCGCTCGGATGCGTCTGAAGGAACCCCACGGTCTGAGCGGAAGCGCCGCTCCTTTGCCTCGCGTCCAATCGGTGCATTCGAACGATAATGTCCTTCATCGAGTCGGTATCGTAACCTGCGCCCGCAAGGATGTAGACGGCAGTCCGATCCGCCTCCAATTCCATTTCCGGACTGTATGCGGTGGCGCCGACCGCCGCGCCGAACTCCATCATGCCTTGCACGGCCTGCTGGTCGGCCGGGGAGTGGCTGTCTCCGGTTGCTGCCAGCGCGAGGCCGCCGGCAACGAGCATGCCGATCACTGCGTTGGTCATCTTCAACGATACGTGGTCATACATGACATGTGCAAACTCGTGCGAGAGAACAGCTGCGATTTCCTCGTCGCTCCCTGCGTTCGCGATCAGGCCCCCGTAAATGCCGATATCATTGTTCTGGTCGGCGAATGCGTTGATTTCCGGTTCATCCGGAAACACATGCACCGTCGCGGTCAGCATCAGGTTACAGTTGGCCTGCGGCCTTCCGAGTTCCCGGCAGACTGCATGGGCCGAGTTCCTGACCCGGGGAAGCACGCGGTCGACCACGGCGGACATCTCCTCCTGCCGCGTATCGCGCGCCACGGCGATCTCTTCGCGTTCCAGCGCAACGACTGCCGCCTCACGATGCCTGTCCTCGACGTCCTCGATCTCGAGCACGGGCGTGGCGCATCCGGCAAGAAGCGCGAGACCCAGAAACACATTCAATACCATCAGCCCGGGTTTCATGATTCCCCCACTTTCCAGTCCGGCGCGAAGGGCGGTTCCAGTTGGCAACGGCCCGCGCCTGCAGCGTCTGTCGACATTCCCGCACGGCACCCGCACGTCCATAAGATGCATTTTGTACCAGATTCGGTACCGCGAAAAACAGGATTCTCTTCCGCGAAGTACCGGCGCCATGTTCGCACCAGCTG
>JAPOVX010000186.1 GCA_026707935.1 Paracoccaceae bacterium | reverse complement strand
ACAGGGTGATCCAGGAAGCCCGTCCGTAGCGAACGTTCTTGCTCCGTTCTTCCTTGGCGTGGTTCTACGAACCGTTGTGGGACTTTTGGGAGACATGTTGGGTTAATGCCCATACTCTCGTGTTCCAGTTGTGACCGGCTCATGTGGAAACTCCCGTTTCATCGGTTCTGTCACGCTACGCTCCTCCGATAAAACGAGTACGAAGTCGCCGGCGGCATGTTCCGCCAGATTTTCTCAGAGCGTGTCCAGCCGAGTGACAGCTCATCACGGATGACCTTGCGGATTGGGGGGACGGGACCATAGGTGAACTGGATGAACATCCCTCCAGGTCGCAATTGGCCGAAGGCTGTGCCAACGATTGCCCGCTGTGCGTCATCACCCATCGACAAGAGCGGCAAGCCGCTGACAACAGCTTTGACGTCCTTTATCCCATGCTGGCCGAAGTGCTCCGCCCGATCCTGATAGACGTGCAGATCAGGATATTCCCGCTTCAAATGATCAGAGAAGATCGAATTGATCTCGAAGGTATGAATGGCTTCAATGGGCACGCCTACGTCCAGGAGGGCGGTGGTGATTTTTCCGGTGCCGGCCCCGAGCTCGACGACGTTGCCGGGGCCTTCAGGAACTGCCTCAGCCATTCGCATGGCGAGCGCGCGAGACGATGGCGCAAGCGCAACCACCTCGCGGGGTTTGCTCGCAACCTGTTTCAGGAAGAAGGCAAGTTCGGTCATTCGTTACTTCGCTCCTGGATTTATTGGAGTGCTATCGTTGTCCGTCTCCAGTCTCGTCGTTGAGCAAAAAGACTCCGAGGCGATGGAAACACAGGCATGCGTATGGACGGTGACAACCGGATCCATGCCATGCCCATCAATGCGATTCGGCCCGGCGGAGCCATGCTGCATCAGGACAACCGGGGTCCCCGTTCTACGTAAGGTATCGTGCAATGCAGGGGCCTTTCCGGCGAGTGAATGCTGCCCGGTCGGTACACGCCGACTTCCGGTCCTTGCCGGGTCGCAGGTACCAGAACCACAGCCGATAGGCCTCGAGCACGGTCAAAGGGACAAAATGCACCAAGGCCGGACCAACGCCGCCCCAATCGTGCACGGCCGCCCAATGTAGAAGGGTCAGGACGGCCGCCACGTAAACACTGCGCTGTAATGTTTTCCAGCGCCGCCCCATGATCCGCACGGCATAGTCCATCGACGTGGCGGCCAGTGGAATGAAGATCAGGAATGCGACCCAACCTGTCCAGATATAGAATTGCGGAATCTCCTCCACGACAGCCCCGAACGATCCCTTATCCAGGATGTAGAAGAGTGTGTGCAGGGCCGCGTAACCAAAGGCGGCGACACCGAAATATCGCCGGTTCTTCATCATCCAGCGCGGCCCGCGCCAGCCCCGCAGCAGCAGCACCAGAGGACTTGCCAGCATGGCGACGATCAACGCGCGTGCGGAGGTTTCGCCTGAGACATGCAGGAGATCGGCGAAATCTTCGGACGTGCCGTCTGTGGAGGCGAGTTGAAGCAGCATCGCCGCCGCGGGAAGCGACAGCAAGAACCACAGCCAATAGGGCGAAAGGCGGGGCGGGGTCATGGTGGCCTCGTGGGGTCGAAAGATGCTTTGTGGCCATTTCTAGCAGCATGAATGTCAAGTGCGGTAAAGGTCGTGTAAAGTTGGGTAAAACCCTGCCCCGAGGCGGTTTTCGCGTGGTATGTGGTGCCAGCGATGACGAAAGAAAACTCCTTGACCAAGGTTCTCCTTGCCGATGACGATGACGAACTGACGGCCCTGCTTCAGGAATATCTTTCCGAAGAAGGATTTGACGTGGCGATCGCCTCGGACGGCCGAGCGGCAATCGCCGCCGCCGAGCAAAAGTCGGTCGATATCATCGTGCTGGACATAATGATGCCGCGCATCAACGGGATCGAGGTTCTGCAGCGGATCAGGGCACAGAGTCGGATTCCCGTTCTGATGCTGACCGCCCGGGGCGACGACGTGGACCGGATTACAGGCCTGAACCTCGGGGCCGATGATTATGTGCCCAAACCCTGTTCGCCGGGCGAACTGGCGGCCCGCTTGCGCGCGATCCTGAGACGAACCAACCAGCCTGCCGGCAATCCTTTCACCGCTTCGGTACGGGCCGGTCGGCTGGTGTTGCACCCGGGCAACAGATCTGCCGAATGGGACGGGCGGCCACTCGACCTGACCGGCACCGAGTTCAGCATTCTCGAGGTACTTGCGCGCAATGCGGGCCAACTGGTGTCGAAGCAGGACATATCGAAACGCGCCTTTGGGGAGCCGCTGACCCCGTTCGACCGCCGAATTGACGTCCATTTGAGCAGCGTGCGCCAAAAGCTTGGTCGCAGAGAGGACGGGCAATCCCAGATCCAGTCGGTCCGTGGTCAGGGCTATCAGCTCTTGCTGGATTGACATGCCCAGGCTGTTCCGGAAATTCCTCGCGATCATCTGGTTGACAGTCATCGGGTCGGTTGTGGTGGTGGCACTGATCCTGAATGCGTTTCAGGCATCGCCAGTGACTTCGCAGCTCGAACTTCAAAAACGCGAAATCGCTCTTGACCTGGCCCGGGCCATCCTTGTCGAAGAAGGAGAGGCGGCCGCCCTGCAGTTTATGGCGACGAGCGAACAGGCCTTGCAACTCGGACTCGTTCTGTCTTCGGCCGCCGCAGACGATCCGTGCACGAGCGAGAGCGCGGAGAACTGGAGAGCCGTTCCGTTCGACGGTACGTGCTACCTGATTGCCGTTTCCGAACCCGAGGGTCTGGTGCCTGTCCGGCTTGCTCCGGTCATGCTTGGTCTCACGGTTCTGCTGTCGAGCGTCCTGGTAGCATATCTCCTCGCACGAATCCTCATCAACCCTGTCGTGTACCTTCACGAGGGTCTCAGTGCACTTGCGAAGGGCCGCTTCGACGTGCGGATTGGTGACAAGCTGGCCGCGCGTCAGGACGAGATAGCCGCGCTGGCAAATGATTTCGATGCGACCGCCAGGAGACTGCAAGAAAACCGGGATGCACAGCAGAGGCTCTTTCACGACGTGTCGCATGAATTGCGCTCGCCGTTGTCCCGACTTCGGGCTGTGACAGGAATCCTGCGAAAAACCCCGGCGAGGCTGGATGCGATGCTCGACAGAGTTGATCGAGAAGTCGAACGGCTCGATACGCTGGTGGGCAAAAGCCTGGTGCTCGCCCGGCTGACCGATCGTTCCGAAGTACCGTTGAAGACACAGAGGCTGGATGTGATCGAAGTCCTGAACGACATCCTCGCCGATGCGGCCTTCGAGGCAAAGGCGCACGGGGTTTCCATCACGACGGATGTCGATGGCTCGTTTCTTGCCGATGTGGACGGCGAGTTAATCTATCGCGCTCTGGAAAACGTGATCCGAAACGCGACGAAATACACCGCCGAGGAGTCACGGGTGTCTGTCCGGTGCGACGTGGCCGCCGACCTGTTGACAGTGCAGGTCACGGACCAGGGACCGGGCGTCGGCCGGGACGAACTGGACCGAATTTTCCTGCCGTTTTCTCGCGGGGCGAACGCGCTGCCCCGGGGCGGCTCCGGACTTGGCTTGGCCATTGCGAGACGTGCCGTCGAACGGCACGGCGGGCGGGTGACTGCCGAGTTGCCGCAAGGCGGCGGGCTGGCCATCACATTGGACATTCCCCGGTATCCAACGACGCGCAATCCCCGCAACGGTTATGGCTGAGCCAACGTATTCTTCGTTCCATCGTATATAGACCTGGACGGACCGAAGACATCGACACCACTTCAGCGGCTGGCGAATTGGTGATCCACGTGTTCGCCGCAATCGCGCATTTCGAGAGACGGCTGATATCCGAGTGAACGAAGGATGGCTTGCGCGCCGCCAGAAAGCGCGGCCGCATACCTGGTCGGCCACCGTTTCATGCCGATGCGGTCTCTGCCTTGCGGGAGCTCGTGGACAACGGAACATCCGTGACCAAGGCCACGAAATATGTCGGGATAGGAAGATCAACCGCATACAGGGTGATCCGGGAAACCAGTCCGTATCGGCCGTTCTTGCTCCGTTCTTCCTTAGCGTGGTTCTACGAACAAACTATACGATGGGGCCTGGTTGAATGCGCAACCCCCGTCGCCGTCGAGACCATTGTCACGCCGGTATGGCCATGGGGCAGGGTCTCTGAGGAAAAAACAGGCGGAGGCACTTCTCATCGAGATGCGGCGACGGGGCCTCGAACCGGCGCCGGATGCTCTCGATCGTATCCATGCCGCGAGTGAATCACATTTCGATTCCAAGGGGAATCCCTCAGCGACAAAACGATTCGCCTGTTACGCAACGAGCCCTATGCGGATGTGTTGCTCGTCAACCACCCGGACGAGGATCACTGCCGGGAGCGGCGCAATCACTTTCACATGTGCCCGCTGGATGAGACGTCGAGGCGGGCGGACAAAATACTGATTCGGAAGGTTCGGTCGTCTCCGATGGTCTTTCGGCGCACTTCGCGGTAGCACGTGCTGTGCGACGGTGCGAAGGCGTTCAACAGAGAGGCGCGGCACCGGGTGCGCAAACATCGCGAATCGCCGTGGCCAGCCGGCAATTAGCCTCTCATTCATTCTCGGCAAATATGAGGAAGGCAAGACGGACGATTTGCAGGACATTCTGGTGTGTGTGTGGACCAGGAATTCTCACGCATTGACGCTCAACACGATTTTTCGACACAGGCGCGGTTGGCCGCACTGCTGCCCGCGGACGATGTCGAAGACGGGGAATTGCTGTCGAACAACGACTCGAGCACGATCCTGCGCTTCTCCTCGCTTGCGGGTGGCGGCATGCTGGAAACGTGCCGGTTCCGGGCGAGAGCGGACGCAGAGGTCACGATCTGGGACAAGCTCCAGGGCTGCCATGCTTGGCAGCCCGACCGATTGTCCTGCGAAATCCTGTCGTGCCGACATCTCTGTTCCTGGCTCAGCCTGTCGCACGATAACCGGAGCGAACTGCGCAGCGAGGGAGTCCGCCTCGAATAGTCATGTCAATGCAGGAAAAATCTCCGGAAAACGGGTTTGCCATGAATCTCTTCCCTCATGGCATTGGCGATCATTGTTGCCGTCTGTTCGGCCGCGCCCTGCGGGCCGCGGTTTTCGAGTTGTGCGTAGATAAAGGTTGTCTCCCGTCACCGGTGACCGAGCTGCTTCCTGAAGGTGGCAAAACCATGCTATGCATCGCACCCTGCGACCCCCACAGGCAAGGTATTGGGATTCGAGATCCCGGCGCTTCAAACTGGCCACCGGCCTTGATGACGCGTTGAATTGGGTGATCCCGGGAAAATGCAACGTCGAAGAATAGCCCTCTGGTGGGCGGTCTCCGCTGCCCGGTCAGACAGATGTCTTTAGTTTCGATGTCATCCTTACAGAACTTTCTGCACGCTGGCGTGCATTCGGGTGCGGCAGGAAAATTCCAGGTTTACCGCATTCCGTGCCTTTGCCAGGAAATTGAATTCCTGAATGGTAAATTCAATCATCACGTCGAAACTCCGAATCTTTCTTGGACGCACGACTATCCCCGACCTTCCTCGAGAGTTTCCCGTAGTATCTGTATCTGCCTACCTCGTGATTGACGGACGTTGGAAATCTGGAATTTTGGCCGGGGCACGACGCCAAATCCAAGGGTCTCCGTGGCCCTGTTTCGAAAGAACCATAGCCCCGGCAAAACCGGCTCAGGCGGTTGACCAAATGACGGGCCGGCGATAAACCGTGGCACCGCCGGACAGGGTCTGGCGATGCGGGCCACCCTTGGTGCCGATTGGAGAATCCCTTGGACGAACTATTGAGAGAGTATCTTCCGATTCTCGTCTTTCTCGGTGTCGCCGCCGGGTTGGGGCTGGCCCTTGTTCTCGCGGCCGTGGTCATCGCCGTCCGCAATCCGTATGCGGAAAAGGTCTCCGCCTACGAATGCGGATTCAACGCCTTTGATGACGCCCGGATGAAGTTTGACGTCCGGTTCTACCTCGTTGCGATCCTGTTCATCATTTTCGATCTTGAAGTGGCGTTTCTCTTTCCGTGGGCGGCCTCGTTCAAGGACCAGGGCCTGCTGGGATTCTGGTCGATGATGGTGTTCCTCGCCGTGCTCACCGTCGGGTTCGCCTACGAGTGGAAAAAAGGTGCGCTCGAATGGGAGTGACGGACCAGGCGCCAGCAGGAGCAGTTGCGGCCGGCATGGATGGAGGACCGGCGGCAGGGGCAGAAGCGAACCCCCCGGCAGCCGAGTTTCGGAACGCTCTGCAGGACCAGGGATTCCTTGTCACCTCGAGCGCCGACGTCATTAACTGGGCACGGACCGGGTCGCTGCACTGGATGACCTTCGGCCTTGCCTGTTGCGCTGTCGAGATGATGCACACCGCCATGCCGAGATACGACATGGAACGCTTTGGAACGGCGCCGCGAGCCTCGCCGCGCCAATCCGACCTGATGATCGTTGCGGGAACACTGACCAACAAGATGGCTCCGGCCCTGCGCAAGGTTTATGACCAGATGCCTGAGCCCAGGTACGTGATATCAATG
>JAPOVX010000173.1 GCA_026707935.1 Paracoccaceae bacterium | reverse complement strand
CTCTCAACATGCTTGTGACCACGATGCTTGCCGAAGGCCTCGGGCGCCGGATTTAGGCGGCGTTTGCGCCTCGGCAGTTCAAAATGCGCTTGCTTCTCGGAATTGTAAAACAAACGATTGTTTGCTAACATTGCTGCACTGGCGCACTGGTGCGGGCCTGTCCAATCGGGGCCGAACCCGGCCAAACCAGCGGGGAAGGAGTCAGGAGACGCTTTCCCCGCCCAGATCCGGAACGGCACACCGCGCCGCGATGGGTATGCAACAGGGGGGAGCGTGAAATGCATCATGCCGGCAGCACCGGAGCGGAGGGCTTCGTGTCTTGCAAGGCCGGCGAAACCGGCATGGACGGGCCGCTGGATGACGACCGTGGTGCTCTCGCACAGCATCGACGAGTGCGGCCAAGGGAGGCGAGACTCCCGGTGGGGTCGAAGTCAAGGTGACTGCGCACACGTTAGTGGGGTCGCTCGCGCCTGCACCAACATGGTCGAGAGCCTCTACGGCGCCGTGCGCCAGGTGTGTCGCAACGCCACGCGCTGGCGCAATGCCCTGATGGCCCTGCGATAGATGGTTGCCGGAATGCTGAAAGCGCTGAAGGGCCTTTGGCGCCTCAAGGCATACAAGCTATCGCCGTTCCTGAGGGTTGCACTGGAGGACCATCGCAACTGATCGAAAAAGAGACCCCACCTTTGACCACGAGGCGAGGGCGGCCCAACGTTTCAAACCGCGGCGGCGCTCAGGCCAAATTCAACATCCGTCAGGACATCCCCAGGAAACTCAATGGAGGGCCTAACCGTGAAACCAATCGTCACTATCTTAAGATCTTATTGGGCCAAGAGACTCAACAGCCTTTTAATTTGGCCATTCAAGTCGTATGCCTTTTGCCTTTTTGCTCTTGCCATCCTAGTCTTTCACACCTCCGCGCAAGGTGATCACTACCTGCCCCTCGAAAGAGCCCATGAAGCCGTATGGAAGATACACAATGCCAACCTTGGAAAAGACGGTAAGGGTTATTTCACTGGCACAACATTTGCCATTGGTCCCAACCTTTTTGTGACAAACCATCATGTCTTGCGGGATGCTCTGATTAACGCTTCCCTAACAGAGATCGTTCTCTCGCATCCGGAAACCCCCACTCGCCTCAGAATCCATCGTGTTCTGGCTCTTTCTCAAACCCATGACCTGGCTCTCCTTGAAACAACAACCTCAATCAACGGCCATTTGGGACTCGCTCACAACGCTCCTTCTTTAGAGCAATTGACCCACCTCACTCTCATTGGATATCTGCTGAAAGACCCTGACATCTTTCACAACTTGCGCAAGCTAAAACAAAAGGGAAAAGTCGGTTATCAAGACGATTGGTCATACGGAATCTCTTTTGAAGAACCTAAGCTCAAAGGATCCAGTGGCGGCCCTGTTGTGGATGCTCACGGGAAAGTCATAGGGGTCATAAGGGCTAGCTCCAATAACTTAGGCATTATCGTGAGGCTGGAACACCTGAGAGACCTCAGGTTTGTTCAAACTCCAGGTAAAAAGGAATTTTTCACTGACTGCACTCGACACAACCGATTTACCTCCTGCATGGAAAGTGAACTCAGAAACGTAAACAAATTGGCCAGTCAAGGCAACCCCATCGCTCAATATAGCCTGTGGCTAAACAGCAGTAAAAGCGAAACGGGAATAAAATGGCTTCGAGAGGCCGCTTTAGGCGGCGAGCATCCTCCGTCCTCATATTCTCTCGCAAAAATGCTCTTCGACAAGACAGACACTGAAAGCCGATTCCTCACCGAAGTCTTGCTGGAAAAGGCGGCGATACGTGGTTTTGTTCCAGCTCAATTCAACATGGCCCGATTTTTGTGGCGAAATGTAGGGACCTACGAAGCCAAACGCAAAGCCATTGACTGGCTGGAAGAAGCCGAAAAACTCGGATACATTCCCGCAGAAAATTCCTTGAAGCGGATAAATCGGTAGTAAAAACTTATTCTCTCCAGAAACCACCGCCCCCGCGCGACGCCGCCCCGCGTCGCAATAGTCGTCGTCGTGTTTGCTTGTGCAGCCTGGAGATGTGAACCGTCCCGAATCGAAGTTCGGCTGGCGCGCCAAACAACGCGCCTACCGAGTGATCAACCGTCGAAATCGGGATTTCGCGAAACTTGGGCCCCGTTATGGATTGACCTTGTCAAGTCTCGGTACACACTCATTTCATTCTCAACCTCCTGACGGCATGACGGGAACGGGATGCGCCTGGCTGTCTTCGAAGGTGGATCATTCTGTCATCTGCGGGTTGGACATCACCTGACTTCACTTCGTCATGGAGCTGCCTCTCTCTAAAGTCGCGGGTGGACTGGCCTTCCGGCCTGTCTCGCATAGGGCCACCGAGGGTATTCCTCACCGACCATCCGCACCCTGCACCCCCCACGTCATGTCCGGGTTGTCAGTTCGGTGTCCCGGATTCGGGTTTTCAGCCCGAGGCCCGGCAGCCGTGGGTTTGCCCGGACACCTCGCAAGCGACGGTCCGGATGAAACCCGCCAGATCCCGGGGCACGGCAGTGCTAACCCGACAGGACGGCCTGCCGGCCCGGAAAAGGTGACGACAACCTCTTCTTCTGTCAAATCTCCTGGAAATCTGCCCCGGGAGTGTCCTGCAATAGTGACTCGTTCTTTCTGGCACACCGGAGTTTTTCCCGCGTCGTTGACAGGAGGAACCCAGGTGTTTTCGCATAGCGCCTTGCGGTACGCGAAGTGAAGGCGAGGGGCAGGGAGGCACTGTTGACCTGCCGGGTTAACCGTTCCGGCAAGCCGCTGTAGAACGCGAGGGCCAAAAGGCGACGACAGCCAATATCATGCTTCCCGGAGGTGTCCGGGATTTGCTGAAACTCGCCCGGAACGGTGCCTGGTAGAAGAACCTGTTATCCTCAGGTGTCATTCTGGGGTAGACATTCGACATCATGGACCATCGAGTCACGTCACAAAACTCTCGGTACCTGTCCTTGGCGGATCTGATAGGCTCAATCGGTCAGGAGGCATTCCATGAAGCATTGCTCAACTACCTCGGTCAGGTTGTTGAGAATGACAGCGCATTGATCGTTGTCTTTGATGGCAACAAGATGCCTTCGGTCTGCTGTGATCAATTGCTGCCCGCCCAGCGCAGCTGCATCTACGAGACATGGATGAATGGCGTATTCGAGCTTGGGCCCTACTACAACATTCACCGCCTGGACATGCAGGACGGGCTGTACATGCTGTCCGACATTGCCCCGGACAATTTCCAGGCAAGCGAGTATTTCAAGCTGTATTATCGCCTGATCAAGCAGTCGGACATGGCTGGCTACATGATCAAGGTAGGCGAGAACCTGCATGTCGTCGTCTTCCTGTCGCGAATAGCGGGAAACTCGCGATTTTCAAGCAAGACCCGCAGAATCCTGAAATCAATCGCGCCAGTTGTCATCAATGCCGTGGTCAAGCACTGGGAAACCAACAAAAAGGGTCCGAGGAGCAAAAAGGGCGGCAAAAGCCGTGAATTGCTGAAGAGTTTTGGCAGTTTGATCTTGTCGGAACGCGAGTATGAGATTGTCCATCTATTCCTGCGGGGACATTCCACGAAAAATATCGGGTTCTCTCTGTCCATCACCGACCACACTGTTCGGGCACATCTCAAACACGCTTACAGGAAACTGAAGGTCCGCAGCCAGGGTGAACTGTTTTCGCTGCTACTCAGGCACTTGGATGTCTGAATTTCCAGGTTTGGAGCCAGGCCACCGTTCAAGGTATGGTGAATTTCCGATCCCGGCGATACGTCCTTTTGCAACCCACAATTTGTGCAAGGCTTGAAGAGGTCCCTGGCTTTCAGACTGTTCGTCAGTGTTCCCAAGGCGTACCGGTTATGGGTTCATGCTGCGTGCGCCGATAGGTTCGGCAGAACACGACGCGGGTCGGCGTCGTGTTCTGCCGATCCACGTCGTGGATCCAACGCCCCTTGGCCCTCGATCAAGAGGTGGAACAACTATTGGGCCCTGTTCGTTGGTGCCCGCGGATAGCGTTCGTAATGGTTTTTCACGAGGGAGAGCCTGGATCAGTGTTGGTCCATGCTGTCTCCCCGTTTCCTTTATCCGAATACTTCGTCCTCTCCGGCTTTTTTGCCATGCGTTGAGATGGGGAACCAGAGAGGAAAGGTGTCCAGCATCTCGAAAAGCCGCGTCACAACTCTCTCATCTCCGGCGATGGTAGCCTCGCTGTTTCTCAGCTCATCTTCACCTGCCTCTCCGAGTGCCAGCTGACTCAGGAGTTCCCGCGAGAGAGTGACCGTTGCATCCGCTTCCGGGTCTGATGCAGGACGGGCATGGAACACGGAATTGGTTACCTCTGTCGAACACTCGTCATCGGTGCCCGAAACCTTCCAGTTGATCGTGAACGATTGACCATTGGCCTTCGGACCGTTGAGACGGATGCTCATCGAACCGATGAGCGATACTGCGTCCATGCCCTTCATGACATCGCGCATGTTTCGGTGGTTCTTGCTGCCTTCCGGCAATCCGTGCCGCAACTCCTGTGCGGCCGAAAGATAGGCATTGCGCCAGGTGGCGTTCTCCGTTTGATAGCCCAATTGCGTATGCGCCCTGGCCAGAAGCTCCCGCGCTTCGCCATTGTCCGGTTCGGCCCAGACGACCTGGTCCAGTATGTGGACAACCCACCGATAGGCGCCGCTGTCGAAATCTTCCTGCGCCCTCTTCATCACCGCGTCGGCGCCGCCCATGTACTCGATGATTTTGCCTGCCTGCTCTCGTGGCGGCAAGGGGTCGAGCGTGGCAGGGTTTCCGTCGTACCAACCCAGGTAGTACGCGTAGATGCCCCGGACGTTGTGCTTGATCGAACCATAGTAGCCCCGTAGCGACCACGCACGTTCCAAATCCGGAGGAAGTTCAAGTGCATTCGCGATTTCCGCAGGAACATATCCGTGGCTCATCAGCCGGAGCGTCTGGTCATGGAGGAACTTGATCGCGTCACGCTGCTGCTTCAGGTACGCTCGAACGTTTTCGCGCCCAAAGACGGGCCAGTTATGTCCGCCAACCAGAATGTCGACATCTTCGAACTGCAAGGAGCGGTCAATGGAGTCGGACCAGCTGGATGCATCGCGGGGAAACGCGCCGCGGATCGTATAGATGTTGGCAAGGCACATGTAGCAATTGTCTGCGACTTGCATCGTCTTGCGCTCCGGGAAGTAAACGTGCAGGCCGGTCGGCGCTTCACCCGGCGCATACATGCACTCGATCACTTCGCCATCGACTTCGAAGGTATTTCCGGATTTCCCCACGAGATCCGTAGGCGTAATGAAGGTGACCGTGCCGCCTTCGATTGCCTGGCCCAACCCGTTGTCGATCAGCCCGGTTTCGCCGATCGGAAGGTTTTCGCCGAACATGTAATCGCCGCGCGCCGGCATGCCCTCTGCGGCCAACCCCTGTTCTTTGATCACCCAGTCAACAAAATCCTCGGTCGCAATAATCCTGACCCTGCCAGATTCGACATCCTCTTCGCTGATCATCCCCTTGATGCCGCCAAAGTGATCAGAGTGGGTATGGGAGTAAACGGCAGCAAGTACGGGCTTGTCAGCAACGTGCTCCTGCACCAGTTTCAAAGCGTACCGGGCTGTCTCGACAGTGGTGAGTACGTCGACGACGATGAATCCGTTTTCAGTTTCGACAAAAGTCGCATTGGCCTGAGACTCACCCCGAACCTGGTACACACCATCGGTTACCTTGAAGAGCCCCCTGATATTGTTCAGTTGGGCGTGCCGCCAAAGGCTGGGGTGCGCGGTGTCCGGCGCCTCGTTGCATAAGCAGTTTTCGAATGCATGATGATGCCACACGATGTTCCCGGCATCGTCAAGGATCGCTTCATCAACCGGGCGAACGATCAGGCCTCTTTCCGCGTCCTCGAAATCCTGCCTGTTTTCCCAATCAAGGACAGGATCTGAAACCGCATTCCTGTGCACGTCCTTCGTAAAGCTTGATGCCTTGTCTTTGTTTCGCATTGAATGAGTTCTCCCCGGGTCTGTCGGCCCGCTCGAACTGGCCATCAGGATTGACTCGTTACGAAGAGAGAATCATTTGCGACGCTCTCTCCCCGATCATCATTGAGGGCGCGTTGGTATTCCCGCCGATCAGCGTCGGCATGATCGATGCATCAGCAACACGCAGGTTTTTGAAACCGCGCACTTTAAGCTCGTCGGGATCGACGACAGCCATGTCATCGGTACCCATCTTGCAGGTACCAACCGGATGATAGACCGTCAGTGCCTCGGCCTTGAGGTAGGCCAAGATTTCGTCATCGGTGTTGACTTCGGGGCCGGGAAGAATCTCCGGACCGCGTATTTCGTCAAACGCCGGGGCGGCAAAGATGGAACGTGCCACCTTGATACCTTCGATAAGCGTGAGCTCATCCTGCGGATCGCTGAAAAATCGATGATCAATGGCAGCGTGACGGTGGTTTCCTGATGGTGCAAGGGTAAGCTCTCCCACGCTCCTTGGCCGCAGGACGCAGGTGTGCACTGCGTAACCATGGCCATATTCCACCAGGCGACCGCGATGG
>JAPOVX010000001.1 GCA_026707935.1 Paracoccaceae bacterium | reverse complement strand
CGATGCGCTGGACGAACTGCAGGTGAAAAGACTTGTCGTGGGAACGCCATACCTTGACGAGGTCAACACTGCCGAAGCCGAATACCTGCTGGGAAAGGGCTATGAAATCCTGGATGTCCAGGGACTCAACCTGGGCACAGGAACGGAGATGGGACGGGTTACGCCCGAATTCTGGAAGACTTTCGCGATCAGGATTGACCAGCCGGACGCGGATGCGATCTTCCTGAGCTGCGGCGGCATACGCGCGCTCGAAATTGCGGAAGAGATCGAGCAGACCATCGGCAAGCCGGTCATCACGTCCAACCAGGCGCATTTCTGGAGCTGCCTGCGCCGAGCCGGAATCACTGACGAGCTGAGAGGGTTCGGGCAGATCTTTTCCAGGCCCGGAAAGGCTCTTCTGCCGCAAGCCAGGCCGAGACGGGAATACGTCGATGCGGCGCCAAGCCAGGCCTGACGCCGTCAGGGCATGCCAAGGGCCAGGTCCGCTTGGCGCAAGTCGTCTCCGTTTTCTGCCACGTCACTTCGAAAACAGGCTAAACTCGCTTCGGCCGCATGGCAGGGATACAGATCAGGAACAGGAGAGACGAGGAGGTCCTTGTGGGTACTGATGACTTCAGTTTGTCGGCGTTGAGACGCGACTTCCACCGTTTCCCCGAACTCGGTTTCCAGGAAGTCCGCACGAAAGCCAGGGTTGCGGAATTCCTCCGCAAACTTGGCCTCGAAGTGCACGAGGGCGTGGGCGTGGTGGGGGTTCTCCGGTCCGGTGAAGGCAACCGGGCGATCGGGTTGCGCGCTGACATGGATGCTCTTCCGATTCACGAGGCAAGCCGTCACGAGTATCCGTCCGAGAGGCCGGGCGTCATGCATGCCTGTGGGCATGATGGCCACATGACCATGCTTCTGGGGGCAGCCCGGGCCCTGGCCGGCAATCCCGGCTTTAGCGGTACGATCGTGTTCATTTTCCAGCCCAACGAAGAGCATGGCCTCGGCGCGCTGGCGATGCTCGAGGAGGGTGTTCTGGAGCGTTTCCCCGTCGAGGAAGTCTACGCCATACACAATCTGCCTGGCGCGCCGGTCGGGCAGGTGTCAACCCGACCCGGCCTGATTTGCTCCTCGGAAAGCCTGTTCGAGATTACGATCCGCGGCCAGGGCGGCCACGCCTCGATGCCGCAGGTCGGCCAGGACTCGATCACGATCGGGGCTGAAATGGTGCTGGCGCTGCAGACGATCGTATCGCGCAAGCTGCCTCCGGGCGCCGGGGCGGTGGTGTCGGTAACCGAGTTTCGGACCGACGGTCAGCGCAACGTGTTGCCGGGCACGGTGACGTTGAAGGGAGACGTTCGTGCCCGCAGCCTCGAAGATCGAAACAACATCGAGATCTTCATGCGCCGGACTGCTGAAGGCATTGCAACGGCGCACCGTGTTTCTGTCACTATGGACTTCAGAACCGAATTCATCGAGACGACCAACGCCATGGGACCAACGGAGGCGGTGATACGTGCTGCGCGGAACGCCGGGCTTGACATCATACCGGACCGGGAGCCGATGAGCGCTTCTGAGGATTTTGCCCATTTCGCCGCCGCGGTGCCGGGCTGCTTCCTGCTCCTTGGCAACGGAGAGGACGGAGCACACGGGCAGCCGCTTCACGCGAACGACTACGATTTCAACGACGATGTCTTGCCAATCGGAGTGGCGTTCTGGACCGAACTTGTCCGTGACCGCCTCCCCATTGAGAATGGGGATGTCAGGTGACAGTGCTGTCTTCCCGTATGCAGACCTTTCGCGGGCGCCTTGCCGAGGCCGGGATCGACGTGGCGCTGATCACGGATGAAGACAATGTCTATTACCTGACCGGCTACTACGATTACCTGCACATGGAATTCGGTCGCCCGACGATCCTGGCCGTGCCGCGCGATGGGGAATGCCTGCTCATAACACCGACAATCGACCTGAATTCCGCCCGGGCCTTGGCTCGGGTTGACAGGATCGCCCCCTGGAACGACGGGAAAGGAAACGAATGGCGCGAAGAACTGCCAGGCATCGTCGATGGTGCCGCCCTCGTCGCCATCGAACCCGATCGAATGCCGCCGGTCGTGCGCACATTTCTCGGCGAACTGGTGGATCCCGGAAGACTGGCGAACGCGACAGGCATCCTGGCCGATTTGAGGATGATCAAGTCGGACGAGGAACTGCAACTCGCCCGGCATGCCGGTCAGGTCGGCAAAGCCATGATGGAGGCCGGTCGTGCCGCGATCGCCGATGGCGTGCCGGAATACGAGGTGGCGATTGCCACCTCACAGGCCGGCACCCGGAAGGCGGCGGAGCTGCTGTCGGCGTATTACGATGATGCCTATATGTCACCGAACACCCACTTCCTGCAGATCATGGCCTCGGGCGAGACGATCATCAACACCCATCGCAGGGCCTCGACGCGAATCATGCGCCGTGGCGATCCTGTTTTTCTCTGCTTCTGTGGCATGACCAACTTCCACCGTTTCAAGCTGGGGTTCGACCGGACATTCTGGATCGGCGAGATCGCCGACGAGTCGCAGGCAGCGGTCTACGAAGTTGCGGTAGCAAGCCAGAAGGCGGCCCTTGACGCGCTGCGGCCCGGCGTGACTGCGGAAAGTGTCCATGCCGCCTATGCCGAGGTCATCGCGGGCGCTGGTTACAAATACCCGTTTCGGTGTGGGCGGGCGACGGGGTTCAGTTTTCTCGAGAATCCGCAACTGGTGACCGGGGATACGACGATCCTGCAACCCGGCATGGTTCTGGTCGTGGATGGATCGGTTTCGGTCGAATCGTTCCGCGCCCAGGTTGGAGACAGCTTCATCGTCACCGAGGATGGATGGGAGGCGGTTACCGACCATCCCAAGACCCTGGAGGAGGTCATTTTGTAGGTACAGTCAAACCCCGGGCGCGCACCCGCCATGTCGACCTGAATGTGCAGGCAAGCCTGACGAACCGGGCGGTTTCACCCGATGTGAAGCACTGGCCGCGCACCTTGGAACCGACAGTTGCCGCCGCGGCATGCAGCTTCTTCCTGAAGACCCCGATGTCGTCATCCATCATCGCGGACGCAGCTTTTCGGAGGATAAGGCTGCCGGGCACATCATTACCGGCATCCCTGGTCACCTGCTCGGCGGTGCGGCTGCGCCAGGAACGGTCACGATTCCCGGTGGCCGAACCGCCCGGCACATCGCAGGTTGGCGATTTGCGGCGCCTGATGCGGGAGAAGCGATGCCGCCTGGACCAGCCTCGTTCGATACGTGGCCATGATCACGCCTGGACCAAAGCCCGGTAATGGCGGATGTCCGATCCGAGGGAGCGCTGGATTGAATATGAACCGTAGACCTGCGCCATGCCGTGGCTTCGATGTCGCCGAGTTCGAGGCGCGGACGGCGATCGCTCAAGGAATAATGGACCGGTCCGCGTTGAGCGCCATGCTTCTGTCGACCGAAGCGGAGGTCCGCTACTACTCGGGTTTCCATACGCCGTTCTGGCAAAGCCCGACGCGCCCCTGGTTTTTGCTCATACCGCTCCAAGGCAACCCGATCGCAATCATTCCCGGGATCGGGGCTGCCTGCATGGCCGGGACCTGGATCGACGATATCCGTACCTGGCCAGCCCCACAGCCGGACGATGACGGCGTCACGCTATTGGCCGAAGCACTGAACGAAATCGCCGGTACCGACGGAAGGATCGGGACTCCCATGGGACACGAAACCCATGTCCGCATGCCCGCTGCCGACTTTGACCAGTTGCGGGCATTGGTCGGGGTTGACCGTTTTGTCGACGCCACCGGCATTGTGCGTGCGCAAAGGATGGTGAAGTCCGAGGCCGAGATCGAAAAGATCTCCCATGTCTGCGCAATTGCGTCCGACTCGTTCGAGGCACTCCCGGGCTTCGTGCAGATCGGTGACACCGAACGTCAGGCCTTCGCCAAAATGCGGATCGATTTGCTGCAGCGGGGCGCCGATGACGTTCCCTACCTGGTCGGCGGATCCGGCCCGGGCGGAATTGCAGGCGTCATCGAGCAGCCTACCGACAGAATTCTGTGTTCCGGAGAGGTCATGATGCTCGACACCGGGGCCGTGTTCGACGGGTATTTTTGCGACTTCGACCGGAATTATGCTCTCGGATATGCCGCGGACGAGGTGCGACGGGCCTACGACGTGGTTTATGCTGCTACCGAGGCGGGAATCGCCGCGGCGGTTCCCGGTGCAAGGTCTTCCGATCTCTTCCGGGCCATGACCGACGTGTTGTCCGATAGCGGAGCAAGCGAAGGAGACATTGGCCGCCTTGGCCACGGGCTTGGCATGCAATTGACCGAGTGGCCGTCGCACACACACTCCGACAAGACCGTTCTCGAGGTCGGGATGGTCGTCACGATAGAGCCAGCTATGGGTTTTGGCGACGGCAAGACCATGGTGCACGAAGAAAACGTCGTGATCCGCGAGAATGGCGCTGAACTTCTCACCCGCCGTGCGCCCGCGGAATTGCCGGTGATCGACTGACGCTCGGGGCGACAATCAGTCCGGTTCGACTTGGCCTGGACTCTAGGACCGTGGCTGAAATGTTGATTATCGGTCATTCCGGGAACGAAAGTACGACGCCTCGACCGGCGTCCCGGCATGGTGGAATCCGGGACCTCTCCCGAGTTGAGTTGAAATGAAAACGGTTTGGATTGTATCGGCCATTTGCCGAAGACCGGGTACCGGTCCGGTACCGGGAGGTTGCCCGGTATTGCCTTCGGAAGAATCGCGGGCGATCCTTGCCGCCGAACGATACAAGAGCCGCAGGGCGCCTCGAACCCAGGGCCGATGCTCCTGCAAAGCCCGACCGCATGGTATCGGTGGAGGGAACGCTTGAGCAACGCGCCTGGGCAGTCAAGGAAAGGAGCAGGAATGTTCCCCGGATTGGAACAGGAAATTGTCGATCATGCCGCGTATGATCGAAACGTCGAAAAGCTGCGAAATGCCGGCGTGGTTCTGCCCAGGATACTGGAACTCGCCGATCCCACGGTTCATCTTGCCTCGAAATCCGCGGAACTCGCCGATGCCGATCCTGACGGGCCTGACACCCGCAACCTGTTTCGGGTGCATTGGCACAACGGCACCGACCGGAGAAGATTGGTCGATGTGCCGGAACACGTCGTCCTCCCGGAGGCCCTGACTGGCGTTAAGGCCAGGATCGCGGTGGCCTTGGGAAACCGTTTTCCGATGATCGGCGCGCACAAGGTTCTTGCCGCCTATGGATGCCTGATTCCGCGTCTTCTTTCCGGCACCTTCGATGCAACCAGGCATCGGGCCGTTTGGCCGTCGACCGGAAATTACTGCCGTGGCGGCGTGGCGATCGCCACATTGCTGGGGTGCCGGTCCATCGCGGTATTGCCCGAGGGCATGAGCCGGGAACGGTTCGACTGGCTCAATCGGTGGCTTGTGGATCCCGGCGATATCCGTCGCACGCCGGGTACCGAAAGCAACGTGAAGGAGATCTACGATGCCTGCCATGTCTTGGCCCGGGATCCCGAGAACCTGATTCTCAACCAGTTCAGCGAATACGGCAATTACATCATTCACCGCTCGGTAACCGGTCCGGCCCTGCAGCGCGTTTCCGAGCACCTGTGCACCGATCATGGCTTGCGCCCACGAGCTTTCGTTGCCGCGAGCGGCTCGGGTGGAACGCTGGCGGCAGGGGAGCACCTGAAACGGGTCCTCGGCACGGATATCGGTGTGATCGAAGCCCTGGAGTGCCCGACCCTTTTGTACAACGGTTACGGAGAACACAACATTCAGGGGATCGGCGACAAGCATGTCCCGCTGATCCATAATGTCATGGCGTCCGACTTCGTGATCGGCGTGTCGGGCAGCGCCTGTGACGGCTTGAACCTTCTGTTCAATACTTCAGCCGGGCGAAGATATCTCTCGGACCACAGGGGGATCGGCCAGGAACTGATGGCCGGCCTCGGCAACCTGGGGCTGTCTTCAATTGCCAATGTCCTCGGAGCGATCAAATACGCCAGGTACATGGATCTGGGTGAACGTGACGTGGTGCTTACCGTGGCCACCGACGGAGCGGACATGTACCAGACCGAGATCGGTATAGCCGCGGACAAGCATTTCGGCGGCAGGTTCGACGAAGTCGCCGCCGCGGAAACCTTTGGTCGCTATGTTCTTGGCGCCGGCATCGACCACATGCAGGAGATGGGCCGGTTCGAACGGGAACGCATCTTCAACCTGGGTTACTATACATGGGTCGAGCAGCAAGGCATTTCGCTGGAGGATTTCGACCGGCGCCGGGACCAGTCTTTCTGGGACGGCTTGTCCGCCCTGGTCCCGCTATGGGACGAAATGATCGAACGGTTCAACGGCAGTTAGCTGAGTGTGGCCAGGCGCTGAATTGCGCCCATTCGGGCTCGTGGTTCGAGAACATGGGCCACGATGCGGCGATGCGCGTGAGTTGATCAGGGATCCCCTTTTGCTTTTCCGTCCCGTTCCGAGGACAATTCGGGCGCTACGCCCGCATTCGCCCCGCGACATTTTTCGCCGCCATCAGGATCAGGAGGATGATGATCAACAGGAAGACCAGGCTGACAGGTCGGGTGACGAAAACTGTCAGGTCACCGCCGGCGGCACCGATGCCCTGCCGGAAGTAGCG
>JAPOVX010000268.1 GCA_026707935.1 Paracoccaceae bacterium | reverse complement strand
CCTTGATGAGTTGACGGCCATGGATATCGACTCCTTCGGCTTCAGCGCGCTCGGCAGGCAGGCCCAGGCCTAGGACGTGGCCGAGAAAGCCGAACCGGAAGCCGGTGATGGCGTTGACGATGGTGCGGCTGCGGAACAGCCGCCTGACAGTGCTGACCGGGATGTGGACGATTTGGGCGCGACCCCGGCATTGCCCGTGGATTCTCCGGATCCGATGCCTTCCGCACGCTCAACGCCGGATGTGGACAAAGGTGCTGGCGAGACCCCGTCGCCAGGTGCTACCGAAGATCTTCCTGCAGATGATTGTGGTGAAACCGGGGTTGAAAGCGGCACCGCGGTGGCCTCTGACGTTGATACAAATGGAATTACCGTCGAAGAGGACGACGGCGGTGAAGAAAGCGCCGAGCCGGAAACCGGGCGGACGTCGTCATCCTCGGCCATGGACGCCGTCGCGTCCGGTATCGTGAACCACGCGGTTTATTCGGCCATCATTCAGCGATCACATCCGGTGCGGTCTCAGCCTTTTGTTGACGCAGTGCTGAACAGGCCGGATGTCACGATCCCGCCCGGAACGGTTGCCAAGGTTATCCTACCATCGGCATTGGGGGACGGCGTGGAACATGCCGATTCCTGGTCCCTCGTATTTGTGCCGGAAGACGGGTGTTCGCCCATTCAGCGCATCGTCATAAAGACCGATGGCACGATTATCGAGCGGTGCGGTCCCTACCGCTCGGGCGCATGACTACGCTGGTTGATAGCGCTGAATGTCGATCTCATCGGCGCGTGCGCGCATCTCGGTTGCATCGTGCCATGCCTGCATCCGCAAAAGCAGGTCCATGCTGAGGCCAAACGCCTTCTCGACTCGCAGCGCCATTTCGGGCGACAGCGAGGCGTGGCCGTTCACCAGGTCCGAGAGCGTCGCACGGCGAATACCGAGAATCCGGGCCGCGGCCGAAATGCTCAACCCCAACTCGTCAAGGGCCTCGATCCGGATGAACGTGCCAGGGTGCGGGGGCGTCATCCCCATCTTGATTCCGCCGCTGGTCATCAGTGGTAGTCCTCCAGGTTCAAGCGTTCGATTTCGCCATCCCGTTCCTCGAATGTGATCCGCCAGTTGCCCGACACGGATATGCTCCATTCGTTCCGCCGCGCGCCTGAAAGCCGGTGGACTCGCCATCCGGGTGCCGCATCTCGGATGAAGCCTTCCATGTTCTCAGCTATGGCCAACGCGGCCAGGATGCCGCGCACCCCCTCCACCAGGTTCTGTTTCAGCAGCCGGGGCGAATTGTTCTCGTATAGTTGGCGGACTCCCCGATGGCGAATGGAACGGACGATCATGCGCACATGTGTACGGCCTTACCGTGCAGGCCGCAAGTCATTTCGTTGGAAAATGACCGACCTTCGGTCAACACAGGGTTGTTTGAAGGTACCGCGGGCTTCTCCCGCGAGAACCTTGAACTTGTTTTCGAGTTCAGCGCCAAGTGTTGCGAGTTCTTCGATCCGGGCGGTGACGGCAAGAGCGCCATAGTCTGCTGTCAGCCGGGAAACCTGTTTCCGCGAAGGGTACGCGAAAACGAGATTTGCGAGAGCCGCGCCTGCGAATGCAGAAAGCAGGAGTAGGATCGCCATCTGCGCCATGCGCAATTCAATTCAATCATTCATCGGTTTCGGGGGAACGGGCATGTAGCGATGTCGAACCGGCCATATGCAATTCCTGGTCGTGCACCTGGATCTTACCCTCGTGCCACCTTCCGGGCAGCCGTCCCGCCGCCGCGAAAAAAAGGTTTTTCATGGTCTGGTGGGCCGTTTGCGCTTCGGGTTCTCTTTGCCCGGTCCATTATTGACAAGCCAGCCTCCGAATATCCGTCGCGCGTTGAAGCGACATGAGGCATTCAATGTCGCCAACCGCCGCTCGGCCCCGGAGAATTCTGCACTCCGGTGTTTGCTCACATTTGCCTGTATCGTTTGCCCTTTCCCGTCGTTTTCAGCAGAAGTTCTGCGTGGAATAGACTTTTCCGTCTGTTGCGATGGCTACACCCATGCCCGCCCTGTCATACGAAGCCGTCAGAATGTTTTCCCTGTGCCCTGGGCTGCTCATCCAGCCACTCACCACTCTTCGTGCCAGTCCTTCGAGTGTAAACCAGTCTTGCGGCACGGTTATGCCATTTTGCGTTATGTAGGAATCGTATAACCAGGCCTGATGAATATTCTCGGCAAGTCCATAAGTGTACGTGAATTCGTAATCCTTTCGGCAGTTGTATCCCGCCAAATTACCTCTGTCTGTTGGATCACGTCCTTCGGGACTTATATGTGCAAAGTAAGCGCGCTGCGCCATGTCCCTGCTGTGTGAACGGGCTATCAGCCTGAGTGTCTCAATGTGTCTTAGCGGGGACAATCGATGTCTGACGCGTTCGGTATTGACAAGCTCGTGTAGACGGTTTTCCAATTGGCGTATATCTATGTCTGGCTTGACTGTTGACAGGTAAACCAGGGCTTGCGCGTTGTCGACCGGTGCGGGCGGGGAGGCGCAGGCCGCAAGCAGGAAGGCCGCGGCGAAGCAGGCCGGACGAAATATCCGGTACCCGGAAGTTGCTCCATGTCCGCGGATGCGTCGACGCCACCATCTCATAATGCCACCATAATCTTGGTGTTTCCCGAGAACAGGATGAATGTCGAAACCTGCAAAGGTCAATCCATAAGGTGCGCATTTCAACACGAATCTGGCTGAATCGCTCTCCCGCCTGCAAACGCACCCACCATTGCTGAGCAACGGATTCATTTTGGCCGTGCTTCAGCTCCAGATTGGCGGGAATAAACGTATAGGCACCGAACGTGAAGAGGCTTTCGGCCAAGCAGGCATCTGCACTGAAGATCAGTGGAAGACGGCTACCCATTTTGTGCGATGTGTGATCGAAGGGTTTTCAAATGCCCTGTCGAGCGCGGATTGAGTGAGAAATCCGTCATTTCCCAGGAATTGGAGTCCCAAGGGTTTGTCACGAAATGATGGATCCGAAAGTTCGACATTTTGAAAGTCCTTGTTTCAAGTTCGGGCGACGCCCGTGCGGTTCTGTTTCGATTGTCGTGTCTGTGCAAATGTGGCCGGGCGTGCGGGAGAGAGCCATGACGTACGTGACCTGACCGGGTTAGGGAGCGAAACGACGGTCGAGCCCAAGACCAACAACCCGCATGACAACTGGAGACCGGGATATGGCCTTGCCCCAGGCGCGGCACGACGCCCACTTCCGCCTGCTGGTGTCCGATCCCGCCCGTGCCGGCCGGTTGCTGCGCGACTCCAGAGGTCGTTTCCCGGCTTGTTCCGTAGCGCCCTCCGGTGCATGTCGAAAGTACGGCGATCGACGGCGAGGGTAGCAGGACGCAGGCCGATGCCTTCTTCCGTGTCCACCTCAAGGACGGTAGCGAGGCCATTGTCTATACCCTGCTCGAACACAGGAGCCAGGTCGATCACCGCACGCCGCTCCAACTCATCCGGTACACGCTCAATGTCTGGGCTATTGAGATTGACAGCGGCGCCTTCCCCGACGGCGGCTTGCCACTCGTCATCCCGATGGTCTTTTTTCACGGGCCCGAGCCGTGGACCGCACCATGTTCGATCGAGGAGACGATCGATGCGCCTGAGGGTCTGGAACACCTCGCCCAAATCTTCGGCCGCTACGTGCTTCACGATCTCGGACGGATCGCATCGCAGGAGCTTTCGCACGGTGCCGGGGTGCGCGCGGCGCTAGACCGCACGTGCAGCGACACCGAGGCCGGCCTTCTTGCGGCCGGAGTCCCAAAAACGGAGTTTGGGCGCCACTTATTGACCTACATCTTTGAACACCGTCGGCCTGTCGCCCGAACGCATCAAAGCTGCTTTCTTGTGCGTAGGAACGGACCCGACAACGGTGGAGAAAGTCATGGGAACCGCCGCACAGATCTGGATTGAACAGGGCAGGACCGAAGGCAAGGCCGCAGGAATCATGAAAGGCACGGCCGACACGTTCCTGCGCCTGGCGCGGTTGAAGCTTGGTGAACTGTCTTCGGCGCAGACTGAACAGGTCCGCAATGCCTCGACCGAACAGCTTGATTCCTGGATTGAGGCCGTGCTGAAGCTAAGGACATCGATGGTGTGCTCGGAGAGCGCACAAGGCATTGATACAAGGCCGCCATTGGTCGTTCCATCCCGGTTCGTCAGTTGGCTTGGACACGCAACGACACAACTCTTCCTGATTAGGCGACAGGGGATCGGACCAGTACAGGAACAGGACACTGTCCGAGTGTTTGGGGTAGCATGCACATCGAATACGATGGCCAAAAACGCAAACCACCTGAACACGCATCGAGTCAGTTGTTTCGCAACGAGCCCTAACGCTAGCGCCCGCCGTGCTTTTTGATCGAATTTACATGCAATGGATTCCGCTGCGAAATGTTCCGGACAACCGCCCCGACATGCTCTCCGGTGTTGGCGTGTTCCGCTGAATTGCGAAATTGTTGCGTGGTGCCGACGAAGCCGCCCTCATGAAGACTCTCCAACGAACGGTGCCCAGCCGTAGCTTGTTCACCGCTCGCACCTGGAAAGAACCGAAATGGAGTCCGTTTCTCTTCCAGCACATGCAGTGCGTGCAGGGTTTCGAATGAGCGGCGGATATCCACGGCCAGTTTGGCCGCCTGCCCACGAGTGAACGGAGCCATTGCGAAATAGGGGTAATGGGCTCGAATCTGCATATTTGTCCACGAAATCGAACCCAAGGTGAACTATCGGGTGCTTGGCGTGACTGTGTTTGGGTTCAAGGGAGTTCTCCGCTGCATGGGGGGTGCAATGGGAAGTTCTATACCGTCGGGTTGATTCCGGGCAGGATCATACGTGAAGCACGTGAAGCTGCTATTGTACGCCACATGTATTCGCCGGTGAGCAGGACGTTCGCCGAGCGGTGAGATGTGTCTGAGGAGATCCGATGGCGTCGCAAGGCCCGTCAGTTCGCATTTCTGCACTGCGCGTCCGAGCCGCTCGGTGTTCCAGTAGATTATGATTGCTTCGATATGTGCTCTTCGCGATCACCCACATGGTAATCTTGACCTGATTGCACGGTTGTACCAGGATGCTTGGCCTCGCATTGCCGCAGGCCGGGTGGATCGCATGTCAAAACGAGGGACCGGGGGCCCGGAGAAGCGGGAAAATTCCCGGACGACGTCGGCATGGCGTGTCATACGGTTCGATGCGACCGTTGTCGGCATCTTTCGGCGGCTGTTCGCCGAAGGTACTACCTATCGCCAGATCACCGTAGCGCTTCAGGCTGCCGGGCATCCGCCGCCAGGCAGCCGCGCCTACTGGCAGCCCACCGGCTGGTCCCATGTTGCCGTCATGCGAATCGCCAGACAAAACAGGATCTTATGACGGGCCGAACTGGACACGCTCAACCACGCCAGACGAAACCGGAAGGAAATTTTCAATTGTCGTATTCACGATCTCCGTGCACAAGATTAACGAAGGAATTGCCTCTCTTCGCGCCGACTTCAAGAACGACGAAAGCCGAGCAAAGCATCCGGACCAGCTAATTGAAGCTGTCGCAAGCGGACGGTGAGCCGCACGGGAGCAGATTGTCAAAAAGGTCACGGAAACCCATGGCGAAAACGGGGAAATCACCGACACGTGGCTATTTGTCGCTGCGGGATTCCCCCTGGAATTGCAATATGATTCACTCGCGGCATGGAAACTGTCGAGAACATCCGGCGCCGGTTCGAGGCGCCGTCGCCGAATCTGGGTGAGACGAGCCACCGATTGTTTGTTGCGTCCGAGACCCTGCCCCTTGGCGACAGCGGCGTGACACCGGTCTCGATGGCGACAGGGTTTCGCGCTCGACCATTTACCGTGGTCTTGCTGAACTCGGGGAGGAACCGGAGCCCTCGGGCCGTTCGGCGTCCCAGCGGAGGCCGCAAGCCTTCTGTCGAGTTTCAGGACGGCCTTGAGGAGGCGCTTGATGCGTTTGTGGCAAATTCGGCAACAAGCGGCCGGTGATCGGAACCAAACTGCTCCCGCAAGATATGAGAATCAGTTAGTTGTAGTCCTTTGAAAAAGATTTGATCCATTTGCAGTCGCCATCGGGGGAATGTTGTCCCCGTCACTGCCGGCCGAAATCCACGGAATCCGAGATGTGCATTAAGTGCCTTTTTTTCCCACATGAGCACGTCACCCCATCTATAGGCAAGCGGTATAGCCAGGAAGGGGGTCAGCCACGGCTTGGCGAAGCAGTTAAAGTCGCCGGCAACGATCAAAGGGATTGTGGGCTCGAAATGGGCCTCCAACACCGAAAGAACTTCTTCTCGCCGGCAACTCGGCCCCACTGCCGCGCTGGTGTGCAGTACAACGAAACGGACCGAACAGGCGTCACTTATAGTGATCGTGGCCGAAAGCGAATCCAAAAACTCTATCCACCCGACCCACCTGGCTAACGGAGAGGGAGCATCTGTGTTTGGAGTCAATGCCGATTTAGGTCCAAATCCATGATTTTCGATCTGTCATCGGAAAGTTATCCCTGACTTATCCACAGGTCTAACTGTCAACCGACACTCGGTTCCGGAGCAATGGCCGTCCAGTTCCGGTCATCGCGTACGAGCACGTTGGCGAGAATGACCAACTTGCGCATGACCGCTGTCAGGGCAACCTTGTGCGCTTTGCCTTCGCCGATCAGCCGGTCGTAGAAGCTCT
>JAPOVX010000357.1 GCA_026707935.1 Paracoccaceae bacterium | reverse complement strand
ACCATCCCGAAACGACCCGTCAAACTACCCGAAATCCGGTGAGTCGTGTACTGTGGATTCCGCCATAGGGAATCTCGTTACGCCCCTGTATAGTTGGCGCTTTTACCTTTTCGGCGGCTCCCAATTTTCCGGGATGACACTTGGGGTGGATTTGGGGGGCAAGACGCCAGTGTTGTCCTGAAGCTTCTCGCTTGTAAGATCGTACTCGCCAAGCATGTTGGTGTGGCCCCATGTCTGCGGCGAGTGGAGGACGATCATCTTCAGAATATGTTTCCGCTCTTGCGGGGTCTTGGCAGCTTCCAGACGACGGGTCAGGTAGAGGTAGTTCCAGCATACGATGCAATTCCTGATGAGCCGGTTGCAGTCCTCGGCGATCTCCTGGGCTTCCTTCTCGGCGTGCTCGAGACCGCGGGGATTTCCGACAGCAACGGCCCGAGTGAAGCTGTTCGCGAGTTCGATCTTGCTGAGCTGCTTCTCGATCGCCTGCCGCAGTTCAACCTGATCGATGTAGCGCAGGATGAACACGGACTTGATGATCTGGCCGAAGGCCTTCATCGCGGCGTAGAGCCTGTGCTGCCTGGAATAGGAATTCAGGCGCCGGAAGATTTCGGAAGCCGTTGCCTCTTTCAGCCTGATGGTCGCCACGAGGCGCAGCAGGTCATTCCATGACGCACGGACGGCCTTCTCGTTGACGTATTTGGCCGGCACAATCACCCATTCGGATCCTTTGTCCCTATTGCTTCGGAACTGGCAAAGGTTGTGCTTTTTCAGGTCCTTGAACCTCGGTGCATAGGATATACCGAGAAGATGCGTGACGCAGAAGATTGCCTCCATGAAGCCATGCTCATCGGTGGAGTGGATGTCGCTCCTGACAACATCGTTATGCATCAGACCGTCGATGACATAGCCACTCTCGCGTTCGGCCGCGCTGAACACCAGCGAGTACCAGAGAAAGCTGCGTTCATCGATGAAGGTGTAGGCGCTGACGCCCTGTACCTGGCCGAAGTACTTGAACGAATAGCTTGCGTTGAGAGAGGGCTTCCGGACCTCGAATTTCTGGCCATCGCTCGAGGTGTGCAATGTGGGGTCGATTCCGGTACGGGGCGAAATGACAGAGCGCCGAGCTAACTGGCGCTGGGGTAGCCGGTGCAAGTCCGGCAGGAAGGAAAGGTTAACCACCACTTTCACCGCGAGCCGTGCGCGTGCACCCGCGAGGGGGCACGTGAAGCGTCGGTAGCGGTGCGTGTGGCCGGGACGATTGAGCATCGAAAACGCAGCATCAGGAGTGCCGAGGTCCTTGTCATGGCCGAAGGCAACACTTGCGGGACCGCGATGGTGAGGGACCGCAGGGCTCTGCGGTGTCGAAGAATCCAGGGACGCACGTACACCCCACGCCGGGACTCGGGAGGGCTTCAATCTGCCCCGGCAGTCGTGCCGGGGCCGCTGAAGAAAGGAGATATTCTGAATCGATGATGAACGGATTGAAGCAGTCGGATCCGGCCATAGTACCGGTGAAGTCGGCGAACAAGGGAACGGAAGTTCCTGCGGAGCCGATGGAGGGAAGGGCCGGAACCAAGGGGAATCCGCGAGGCCAAAGCACGCACCGGACACAGGGCCGGGATCGCATGTCACAGGCGGCGGAGCGGATACGGCAGGCAGCCACGAGGAAACCGAAGGAGAAACTCACTGCGCTCCTGCACCACATCACGACGGACGTGCTCGAAGCATCCTACTTCATATTGAAGAAGGACGCGGCGGCAGGCGTGGACGGGGTGACGTGGATGGAATACGGGAACGGACTGGAAGAGCGCCTGCTCGACCTGCACGACCGTGTTCACAGCGGGGCGTACCGGGCGCTCCCGTCTCGGCGGGTAGAGATACCGAAACCGGACGGGGGAACACGACCGCTCGGCATCGCGGCACTGGAGGACAAGATCGTCCAGACTGCGGTGGCGGAGACCATCCTTGTGCCGATATTCGAGCCGGAATTCCTCGGGTTCAGCTATGGGTTCCGACCCGGTCGCGGGGCGCACGATGCGCTCGACGCGCTGGCGTACGGGATTGAGCAGCGCAAGGTCAACTGGATTGTTGACGCGGATTTACGGGCCTTTTTGGAGTCATCGTCATACTGCCCCCTGGTTCATTTGAGCTGTTCGAACAGACTTGGATGATTGTCTACGACTTTGATACGCAATGCTTTTTTCCTGCCTGCACGAATATGCACCGCCTCCAGCGCCCCGCGCTTTACACGCTGCAATACGGTCTGGCGGGATACGCCGAGACGGCGGGTAGCCTCGCGCATTGGCACGTAATCCGGTGGCGCCTGCTCCATGAGTTGAGGGCGGAAGGCCTCCGTAATGCGAATGCGCCATGGTGCTCCCGGCGTGGTCTGCTCACCATCGATGAATCCGTCGTTGAGCCATCGATGAACTGTCGAGGTTGCGATGTCAAGAATCTCGGCAGCCCGCTTGATGGTCACCAGTTCGGCGTCACCGGTCCGTGTTGTCGGGTCGAAGCGCGGGATTTTCCAGTGGTTTCGGAGACTCCGGACACGTGTCGTGTTGAAGCGATGTCCGTAGGCTGTGGTCTTGCCCTGACGGTTGAGGATGCCGGCAATGACGTCATCGGGATGGAATTGCGCGAGGCGGCGGATCAGGTCGATCGTGTCGTCGTCCGTGCGGATCGTCGCCTGCCGCTTGCGGGGGCGCTCGACTTCGGCTTCGGTGAACAGGCCTCCACACCAGCGTAGCGTCAGGCGAGCCCGGCATTCTCCGCGAGGCGCGGCAATGATGACTTCTTCCAGCACCGTGCGTACCAGTTCCTTCTTGTCCCTTATGGTGGTTCCGGGGGCATTCCAGGCGCGTTGCAGGTCGTTTCCCAGGGCCAGGATCGCGGCGCGCTCCGCCTCGGTGAGCTGGCGCGGCCGATCCCGTACCCGGCGCTCGAGTTCCCTCTGTGCGTCTTCGAGCGCGACCAGGCTGCGTTCCCATTCCGTCTCGAGGTTGCGCCCGACAAGGCGGTTCTCCGGTTCCACGGCCCAATAGCGGCGTTCCGCCCGCTCGGCATCGTAGCGTGCCCGCTCGACAGCCAACCGCCACTGTTCAAGCGCCCGCTCGTAACCGGTTTCGATCTGTTCGGCAGCCAGGATCGCGGCGTCAAGGCTTGCGGGCCGGATCGCCTCAAGCACCGCCATGGCGACAGCCTGATCGATCTGCACGGCGCCGATGGACATGCAGGACTTGTGTCGCCCGTCAACCAGTGTCTTGCCATGGCAATGATAGCCGGGCGAGGAGGTCCGGCCCCTGTAGTGGGTTCTCAGCCGGCGACCGCACTGGCCACAGGTGGCGATGCCCTGCAGCAATGCAGTGCCCTCACGGACAGCCCCGCCGCCCCCGTGCGGTCGTGGCCTCGTGTTGCTGGCTATGCGCTCGAGTATCGCCTCGTGGGTTTGCCAGTCGATATAGCCGGGATGATGATCATGGATCAGGACGTTCCATTCCGATCTGGGCAACGTGCGGTTGCGGATCCGCATCGTTCCGTTGGCATCGACGTAGCGTTCGCGCCGTGTCTTCCCATAAACGTAGGCACCGGCATAGACCGGATTGGTCAACACCTGGTGGATCGTGGCATATGATGGCGGGATCCAGACGACATCGGCTCCAAGGTGTCGGCGATTCGGGAAGTTGAGACCCTCGGACATGAACCAGACGCGGCGCACCGATCCGAGCTCGGCAAAACGTTCAAAGACGGAGCGTATTGCCGCCTGTATCGCCTCGTCGGGATCGATCAGGATCTCGGCATTCGCGTCGCCCCGGACATACCCGATCGGCTGTCCCCGGTAGAGTTCGCCGCGGGCCGCCTTGTTGCGGATCCCGCCGTCGAGGCGGGCCTGCAGAATGTGAAGCTCGGCCTCCGAGAATGTTCCTTTTAGTCCCAACAGTAGCCTGTCATTGAACAGTTTGGGGTGGTAGATGCCGTCGGCATCGCCGATCAGCGTATCAGTATATCCGCACAGGTCGAGCAATTTGTACCAGTCGGTATTGTTTCTGGCGAGCCTTGAGACTTCGAGCCCGAGAAGGATGCCGACGCCGCCGAGAGCGACCTCGGCTGTCATGTGGGCGAATCCGCTGCGCCCGTCGGCGAAAGCACCGGACAAACCGAGATCGTCATCGATGACCGTGACCTGATCGGGGTGCCAGCCGAGATCACGGGCGCGCTCGGCAAGGGCATATTGACGGCGGGTTGATTCGCGATGGTTTTCGACTTGAGAGGGTGTCGATTGGCGAATGTAGACCATGGCGCGGCGCTGGAGATGAAATTCCGTGATTCTGCTGTCAGTCATTGCTCTTGCTCCCGGTCTCCCTGTGAAAGGGTGCGGCCTGCATGATCAGTTTTGCCAGCTGTGCGATCACCGTGCGGCGTGTTTCCTCGTCGAGGTGTTCCCATAACTGGTCGTGCGGTTTCGGGATCTCCGGATAGTTCAGGTGCAGTTGCATGATGCTCCTCCGTTCCAGTACGTCGAAGCAGAGCATTCACCACGAATCGCATGCGCAACAGGTCGTGCGGCTCAGCCACCAGTTCACGATTATCGGTCGGGACGAACTCGTCCGTTGCCGCGTCCGTCCACTCGAGGGGAACAATGCGACGGCTGCCGTCGGGAAACAGCAACAGGAGCCGAAGGCGCCCCTCGCGATAGAGCTGCTTCAGAACCGGAACGGCCTCCCCTTCGAGGACATGCGCCTTGCGGGTGATCCTGACCGTCGCAGGAAGTTCGCGGAGGTGGGTAGTGTGTCGTACGGTCTTTCGACACGATTCCTCGGGATTGGATGATTACGTTCCTTGAGCACCGCATCGGGGACAGGCGGGTCACTCGCCTGATCCGGAAATGGCTGAACGCCGGCGTCATGGACGATGGATCATGGACCGATACGGGTCTGGGCACGCCACAGGGGGCGATAGTCTCGCCAACCCTCGCAAACGTGTTCTTGCACCACGTTCTCGATATGTGGTTCCAGAAGGCATGGCGCCCGAAAGTTCCGGAGGGTCAAGCGATTATCATCCGCTATGCGGATGACTTCGTGGTCGGGTTCCAACACAAGCGGGATGCGGAGAGATGTCTTCGCGACCTTCGGGACAGGCTGGCCCGGTTTGGCCTTACCCTGCACCCGGACAAGACCCGCCTCGTCGAATTCGGACGCTTTGCCGAGGCAAACCGTCGAAGACGCGGGGCGGGCAAGCCGGAAACCTTCGACTTCCTCGGGTTCACGCATTACTGCACGACAACCCGGAAAGGCCGATTCCGGCTCGGTCGCAAACCGATCGCGAAACGGATGAATCGATCCCTGGCGCGCATCGACGAGATGCTCCGCAATCGCTGGCACCACGACATCTGGGAAGTTGGAGGATGGCTCGGGCAGGTCTACAATGGCTGGCTCAACTACTTCGCCGTCCCAGGGTCATCCCGGTTCACGCGCGTGTTCCGTCGCAGGCTGCAACGCCTGTGGATGAAAGCGCTGCGCCGACGGTCCCAGCGACACCGGTTCGACTGGAAGAGGATGGAGCGCATGACCGAGATACTCTGGCCGCGCGCCTCGATCCGCCACCCGTGGCCCGACCGGCGGTTCGCCGTCAAGCACCCGAGGTAGGAGCCGGATGGATTAGCGTCCTTGTCCGGATCTGTGCGGGGGGTGCACAGTAATGCGCATTCCTACCGCGACTGGGGGGCGGGGCTCGGTAACGACCCCGCCTACCCGGCCGATGACATCGGCATCATTCCCCGCTTCACCGGCACACTGATCCACGACTGCTGGGCGTCATACTTCGCCTACGACAAATGCAGGCACGGCCTCTGTGGCGCTCATTTACTGCGTGAACTGGCTTTCGTGTTCGAGTCCAACAGTTACCGCTGGGCACGCCTGATGAAGAAACTGCTGTGTGAGGCCTGCCACAGGGTCAACACAAGCGAAACCAGGACCCTGGACGAAGCCGAATACCTCGCCATCCGCAAGCGATACCGAACCATCCTCACACGGGGAGCCGGGGAACTGCCCGAAATCCCCAAACGCAAGAAAGGCCAGCGCGGACGCACGCAAAGTCCGATGCCCACAACCTGCACGAGCGGCTCGAGAAACACGAAGACGCCGTGCTGCGCTTCATGCACGACCCCGATGTCAGCTTCACGAACAATGCGGGAGAAAGGGGCCTCAGGATGGCAAAGGTCAAGATGAAGGTCTCCGGATGCTTCCGAACCCGCATCTATGCAGAGTGCTGGTGCCGAATCTCAAGCTACCTGCAATCAATGGCCGCAATGGGTTACAATCCACTCGTCGCCATCCAAATCGCACTTGCAGGACGGGCCGCCGAAATGGTCAGGTAAACTCAGAACCCCGACCTCAATCGTGAACGGGTGAGTAGTTACTGGGATTTGCCCTTCAGCTTGGAACAGCCCGTTTTCTGGGCGTTCTTCCGACAGAATTCGGAACCATTCCCGATGCTGTGGTCAGGATGGTCGCTGCCCAGCTTGGCCTGACCGACCTGCCATCTCTTCAGGCTAACGGCGCGGGAAGGCCGAAAAAGCGTCATGCCGCTATGATCCGCGAGGTCTACGGGTTTCGCGAAATCACCGATGATGCGGGTGCCCGATTTCGCCTGATCAGATGGCTCTACACCTTGTGCCGATCGGGAGATGATCGCCCCAGCCTTCTCGTCGACCGGGCGACAGCGTGGATGCTGTCCCACAAGATCCTTCTGCCGGGGATCACCACGATCGAGCGCCTTGTTGCCCGGGTCCGCGACCGTGCGCACCGACGTCTCTGGCAAAATCTCCTCAACGCATTGTCGGATGAGCAGCGCCTGAAGATAGACTTGCTTCTCGATGGCACAGCCAGTTCCTTGCAGACGCTTGACGAATTGCGGAAGCCGCCAACGAAGCGCATGAATTCGGAACTTCTCCGTCACTTTCGCCGTATCGACGATATCCGTGCCTATGGACTGGCACCTGCGGAACCCGGACTTGTCTCGAATGCGCTTGTCATGCGCTTGGCCAGGATCGCACGGACCATGCGGCCATCGGCCATCGCGGCGGCAAGCGAGCCTCGACGCACGGCGATTGTCGCCGCCCTGTTCCATGTGCTTGATGCGGCGGCGCTCGATGATGCCGTTGAACTCTTCGACGCGCTTGCGGCCGATATTTTCCGGACGGCGAAGGCAGCCCGCCAACGCAAGAGACTGCGCGACCTGGGCGACCTCGATGCCGCCGCGCTGGTGCTCCGCGACCTGGCAAGGCATGTCATGGCTGATGATGGCGAAGAACGGGAACTGACGTTCCGTGCCTGGCGCGAAGCACTCTACGACGAACTTGACCGTGTGATCATCGCGGATGCCATCGAGCGTATCGACGTTCTGGCACAGCCTCCAGACGACAGGACCCACGAAGAATTGCTCCGGAAATGGCGAACGACCCAGGTTCTTTTCCGCAATCTTCTCGCACGGGTCGAGTTTGGCGCGTCTCCGAAGGGCCGCCCGGTGAAAGAAGCGCTCGACTATCTTTCCGGCATCGAAACCTGGGGAAAGGCTGACATGCATGACGCACCTGTCGGCGGGCTGAACAGTGCCTGGCGAAAATATGCGCTCGACACCCAGGGGCACGTCACTGACAACAAGGCCTACGTCTTTGCGGTTCTCGAGGCCTGGCGCAGCGGGATCAAGACGCGGGATATATTTGTCCCGGATGGAATTCGCTTCGGTGATCCACGGCAGGGACTGCTTGCCGGCAAGGAATGGCGTACCGCGAAGCCGACCGTATGTCGCACGCTTGAGCGTTTTCCGGACGGTGAGACAGAGATTGCCGCTCTCGCGACCCAGCTTGACCAAGCATATCGCAGGACTGCGCGGAACTTCGACACAAATCCCGACGCGCGGATTGAAATCAGGAACGGGAGGGCGGAACTCGTCGTAACCCCGCTTGATCGCCTTGATCGGCCGCCCAGCCTGTTGGGCCTGAAATCGGCCATGAACGCCCGGCTGCCGAAGGTCGATCTCTCGGATGTTCTGATGGAGGTCGAAAACCGTACCGGTTTCGCGCAGGACTTCACCCATGTGACGGAACGCCATGCCCGCGTCGGCGGTTTCCGGACCAGCCTTTGTGCAGTGCTCCTCGCCGAGGCCTGCAACATCGGCTTCGAACCGGTTGTACGCTCCGGCCTTGAAGCACTTCGACGAGACCGCCTTTCCTGGGTCAGCCAGAATTTCATTCGGGCAGAAACGATGACAGCGGCCAATGCCCGCATCGTTGCCGCACACAGCGCGTTGCCGATTGTCCGGCATTGGGGAGCCGGGGATGTCGCCTCCGCTGATGGCGTACGCTTTTCCGCACCATCCACGGTCATTCATGCGGGTCCGAACCCGAAGTACTTTTCGACCGGGCGCGGCATCACGCTCTACAATCTGATGTCCAACCAGTTTACCGGGCTGAATGCTCTTGTCGTTCCGGGAACTCTTCGGGACAGCCTCTTCATTCTTGCCCTGCTGCTCGACCAGGAAACGAACCTCGAGCCCGTCGAAGTCATGACAGACACTGCCGCCTATTCCGACATCGTCTTCGGGATCTTCTGGCTGCTGGGTTATCAGTTCAGCCCACGCCTCGCAGACCTTGGAGGAGCGCGGCTCTGGCGTATTGACCGCGATGCGCATTACGGCCCCGTCAACCCGCTCGCGCGAAACAGAATCAACGCCAAGCCGATCGTCGAAAACTGGGACGACCTGTTGCGTCTCGCGGGATCGCTCAAGCTCGGCCATATACACGCAGGCGCAGTCATGCGCACGCTTTACATCGGTGAGCGCACAACTGCGCTTGCCAAGGCCCTGAGAGAACTGGGCAGGATCGTGAAATCCCTGCACATCCTGAACTACATCGACGATGAGGAAAAACGGCGGCGCATCCTCGTCCAGCTCAATCGCCAGGAGCTTCGGCACCGATTGGCACGGCGGGTGTGTCATGGCGACCGCGGCGAAATCAGAAAGCCCTACCGTCAGGGGCAGGAAGAACAACTCGGCGCACTCGGCTTCACTCTCAACGCAATCGCCTACTGGAACAGCCTCTACATGCAAGCAGTGATCGACCAGGTCGGCAAGGAAGGTCGGAACATCAGTATCACCGATGTTGGCAGAATTTCGCCCCTCGCTCACCAGCACATCAACTTCCTTGGCAGACATACGTTCGGGCTGCCGGAAACCGTAGCAACCGGCAAACTCCGACCCCTGCGTCAGCCTAGTTACGAGTAGATGATTTGCAAGACCTTATGACCCCTCACCGTTCCATTCATGCGTAGAGGCCTTTAACTGTCATCACCGTTATCATCGTCATCTTCAAGATCATCGTCGTCGTCATCGTCAAAACTGGGGCCCTCCCGTCCGCACACCGGAACGTGGCGGTAATCTGTACCTATGGGGGCCAGATCAGTTGGGTGCACATCTATTTCGATGTGGCCAAGCCACGAAGCTGAAAAGCCGTGATGATGGCAATAGCGCCAGCTACAATCGCCCAGATGGAAAAGACCCAGATCAACGTGGCCATAGTTGACACCGGGTGGGTGATGACCAAGAGACCAAAGAGAACATAAAGGATGCCCATGATCAGCCCCGACAACCTCCACTGTCTTGCCTTGTCTTTGTCACGCCGGGCAAAGATTGTCATGACCCCGCTGATGATAATTGTGATGCCAATGAGGTAGGCCAGAAATACGCCACTGACCAGCCCAGCAACGAGCGGATTTCCGAGAATGAAAATCCCAGCAAAAATGCTGACAATCCCAATGACAAATAGCTGGATACGCGATTTTTCGGCGTGACCGCGTACGCCTTCAAACAGGTTGAAAATTCCGTCCACAATCCAGTATATGCCCATGAACCACAGCAAATTCAGGAGGGTAGCCGCTGGTTGCATAAACATGAGAATGCCAAAGAGAACCAGCAACACGCCCCGAGTCAATGGCATCCACCAGAGCAAGGCTAACGCTTCAACTTCCATTTGTTCAGTTTTGTTGATTTTTGCAGCTGACATTGCTTTCTCCTATCGACTGTTAACGGCCGGTCAGGCGGATGCTGAGCTTACCGGGATCGCGGGAGCCCCACGGTGGGGGGGACTCCCCACCATTTGTAAAGGGTTTTCGAGCGGCATAGCGGCACGAACCGGGATCGGGTCGGACAGGATCCGGCTTCCGATCATGGAGAACGTCTCAACTCGGCACAATCGCTCGTCCATGGCGTTCACCTGATCCCTCGATTTACGGCAACTGCAAACCCACCAGCAAAAAAAGGCGGTTTGCCACGATCCCTGACAAGGCCGCTTGTCTACACCCGGAAATCCAGAAATCAATAAGATTCGCATGCCGACCGGCGGCTGATCGACGAACTCCTTGATGGCGGCTCCGTTGGCAAGGTTTTTTCATACAGTGCGGATACTGGAATCCGCGTACCGGCAAACACCCGGGCACCGCTGACTTTTCCCGGAGTCCGCTCAACGGCAGAACATGTGTCCCAGTTTGTCATCTTGATCCCCTTTATCTGGTGCCATGTCTTTGTTACCGTTCCTTTTGCAAGGTGAATTTATTGGTTCTTGTGCAGCAAATGCAGAGATTGCAAGCCGAAGCGATTATGAATGCAGGTTACTACACCTAACGGATAATCAGGCAGTTCATCCCGCACAGGTTCGCGACCTTTCCCGATACCGATCCCAGCAGCATCCCCTTCGTCTTGCTCAGCCCCCGGGTTCCGAGCACGATGAGATCACTCCTGCGCCGCTTCGCCTGGGCAATGATGGCGCCCGCTGGATCGCCTTTGCTGACATGCGTTCGGACCTCGGCGACGCCGCCCGTCTTTGCGCGCTCGCGGGCGGCGCCCAGGATTTGCTCAGCGACGAACATCAGGACATCGCCCCGGGCACCCGGCCATGTTCTCCACCTCCGCCATTCTGCGCAGCTTTTCCGGGAGTCAAAGGTCGCGAACCACGTAGACGATATCGAGCCTCGCCTCGTGTTTGACGGCGATCTCGATGGCAAGCGCGAGTGCGCGATTGGCGGCCGACGATGCGTCGGTCGCAACGAGTATCGACCTGAGCATCAGCAGCCTTCCCCAAGTGTCGCTTCGTCCCGTATGGGACGATCCGGTTCGCGCTCCCCGCGCATCACGCCACGCCGCCAGCGGTACGCTTGTAGTGACCCTGGATCACCCGGTCGATCACCATGGCGCAGAACAGGATCGCGAGCCCCGCCAGAATGCCCTGTCCCTTCGCCGCGTACTGAAGGGCCTCCAGCACGTTCTTTCCGAGCCCGCCTGCCCCGATCAGTGAAGCGATGACCACCATGGACAGGCACATCAGAATCGTCTGATTGACGCCGGTCATGATCGAGGGCATCGCGAGCGGGATTTCGACCTGGCGCAGCAGCATGCTTCGTGTGCAGCCGAAGGCGAGCGCGGCCTCCTTGGTCCCCTCGGGCACCTGGCGCATGCCAAGCGCGGTGAGCCTGATGACCGGCGGCATGCCGAACACCACCGTCGCCAGCACCCCTGGCGGCTTTCCGGTGCCGAAAAAGGCAATGATCGGGATGAGGTAGACGAACGCGGGCATCGTCTGCATGAAGTCGAGCACGGGTAGCGAGATGGAATATGCTCGTTCGTTCTTGCCAAACCAGATCCCGAGCGGGATGCCAAAGATGAAGCAGATGACGGCGGCGGCCCCGAGCAACGCGACCGTTGCCATGCTCACTTCCCACAACCCGAGAACCGCAAGGTAGGCGAGCGAGGCGGCAGTGAAGATTGCGATTCGTGGACCGGCCAAGCGCCACGCGGTCACCACGATGACCAGCATGACAACTGGCCACGGGGTCTCGACGAGAACGACCTCCAATCCGTCGAGGACTGTGCGGATTGAGTGGGTGATGCCGTCGAATACGCCGGCACCGTGTGTTGCGAGCCAATCGAACCAGCTCTCCATCTCGTTCGCCAGCGGCGTGAAAACCTGCTTGTCCATCGGGAACTTCGTGATCAGTTCGTGGGGTTTCGACACCGTGAACCGGTAGAGCGTGAGCGGCACGATCGCGAGCCAGAGGAGCGCACCGAACGCGGCGACCTGCCAGTTGAGGCCGGACGCCACAAGGGGGTCGCCGCGCCATTGGAGGTAGCGCTTCTCGTAGGCGAGATTGGCGTAGAAGCCCTGAACGATGCGCAACGCGGCAAACAGGACGAGCCCGATGACGAGAAGCTCCGTCGCCTGTGCCGCCGCGAGCTCCGCCTGTTCCACCAACCGCGCCGCAGCGCGCTTGAGATTGCCCGCCGTGGTGATGAGGCCCTGCGCGTCGGCCTCCCTGTTCTCAAGTGCCGCTTGGCCTTTGGCGTAGAGATCATCGGAGCGTTCGATGAGGTTCTCTGCGCGGGCCATCTTTTCGGCCCCGAGATCCCCCCACAGCCCCCTGCCGATCTGCACCAGCGCGAGCAGCTCCAGCACGATGAAGGTCCAGAAGTATCCCCACAGCCCCCGCGCCGGTCCCCATAGCGGGCCGACCAAGGCGGCCATCGTATTCCAGGTCCAGAGAAACTTCGTCGCCGACTGGATCCTGTCGAATTCACGCGTGTAGTAGGTTGCGTTCGCGCCGACGAACTCACCCACCGAACTCGCGAGCTTTTTCGGTTCCGCCTCCAATCCGGTTGTTGCCATCTATTCGCCCCCCCCGAATGCCCTTGAGCAGCCGGCTCTTGGTGATGACGCCGACATCCCTGCCATCGTCGTCCTGGACGACAATGGGATGCTCGGTCGTCGTGGAGATGTCGATCAGGTGATTGAGATCCTTGTCGTGCCGCACGCGCGGCGACTGCGAGAGGTCGGAACCGTTACCCTCCCCGTACGACGCCAGGTCCTCCATGATGGAGTGGGCGTAGACCAGGTTAAGCTTGGAGATCCCCTCGACAAAGTCCCTGACGTAGTCGTCGACGGGGTTGGTGACGATCTCCTCCGGCGTGCCGATCTGGACGATCACGCCGTCCTTCATGATCGCGATGCGGTTGCCTATGCGGATCGCCTCATCGAGATCGTGGGTGATGAAGACGGTGGTCTTGCGAAGCTCGGCCGAGAGCGCCATGAACTGGTCCTGGAGCTGGCGACGTATCAGCGGATCGAGTGCTGAAAAGGGCTCGTCCATCAGCAGCACTTCCGGGTCCGAGGCGAGCGCGCGGGCAAGGCCGACGCGCTGCTGCATGCCGCCGGAGAGCTCTCTCGGAAACCGGTCCTCGTAGCCATCGAGATTGACGAGGCTGAGACAATGCTGGGAGACTTCCCAGCGCTTCGACTTGGGCTCTCCGCGCACCTGGAGCGGAAAGGCGACATTGTCGCGCACGGTGCGGTGCGGCAGCAGCGCCATGTGCTGGAAAACCATCCCGATGTGCCGTGCGCGAAGCTCGCGCAATTCGCTGTCGTGGAGCGCCATCACGTCGCGCCCGAGAACGCTGATGCTCCCTGCTGTGGGTTCGATCAAGCGGTTGAGATGACGAACCATCGTCGATTTGCCCGAGCCCGAAAGCCCCATCACGCAAAATATTTCGCCCCGGGCGACGGTGAAGGAGCACTCGGCGATCCCGACCACGCAGGAGAACCGCTCAAGCACCTCGGGTTTCGTCAGGCCTTCGGCCTTGACCGCCTGCATCGCCTCCGGCGCGCGGTGGCCGAATATCTTCCAGACATTGTCCAGCCGAATGACTTCCTGCTCGTTCATGGTCGTGTCCTCTTCGTGGGAACCGCCCCTTCCCGGACCGCGTTCACCTCGCGGTCTTTCGGGGAGGGGCGGCTGAAAGGCGGCAAGGCGCCCAGTCTGTGTCTGAGTTGGTTGCCAGGCTTCCCGCGCCCGTCACCTCAGCCAGCGCTCGACCATGTCGGCATTGTTGGCGACCCACGCCTTTGCGAAGTCGGCGGGGTCCTGCTTCTCGACGACGAGCGCGTAAGTCATCCCCGAGACGATGTCGGTATCGAACTTCACCTTCGAGAGCAGCGAAGCCACCTCGGGCTGGTCCGTCTCCAGAGTGGCCGCGTAGTGGATGTGCAGGTACGCGAGATCCCAGGCCACCGGAGCGGAGGACTTGTTCAGCCAGTCCGGATCGTCGGTCGGCTGGATGACGTTCCACTTCGCTGCGTCGTATTTCGGCTCGTCGAGGATGACCAGTTCGTGCAGCGCGAACATGTGGTTTGGCGTATAGCAGAAGAAGACGATAGGCTTCTCCTGCACCACGGCGTTGTCCACCTCGGCCATCGCCAAGGTTTCGTCCATTTCCTTGAGCTCCATGGTCGCGTCGTAGCCGTAGCTCTTCGCGCGGATCTTCTCGACGTTGGTCGAGGCCCAGCCCGCGGCCCCGATCCAGACTTCGCCCAAGCCATCGCCATCGGTGTCGAAGAGCTCGGCGACGTCGGGGTTGGTGAGGTCGGAGAGCTTGCTCACCCCATACGTGTCGGCAGTGTACTTCGTGACACACATCCCCTGGAATGACGCGACGCCATTCGGGTTCATGACGACGGAGCCCCTTGTCTTCACGAACTTGTCGTGCAGGTTCGCCTGGTTCGGCAGCCACACTTCGGGATGAACATGCATGCTCCCCGAATCCATGGCCTCGAAGACGATGGGGTTGGTGCCGTTCTGCAGTTCGACATCGAGTCCGTAATTGTCCTCGATGATGACCTTGAGCACATGGGCGGTCGCGTTGACGGACGGCCAGTTAGGGACCCCGATCACGAGGTCTGCGGCCTGTGCGGCGCTGGCGCCGAGCGCCGATATTGCCGCCGCGGCGATAGCGGTCCTGATGCTTTGCATGGATTGCTTCCTTCGAATTTGTTCGTTGCGTCGGTTCCGGAATTCGGGGGCCGGCCGAGTCTGCAAGCGAGGCGGTCGGCTGGCTCCGGCCGGAAGGAGATTATGCGGAAAACATATGGGGAAAAACGTAATTACGTAAATGGCGATAAGGTTCGTATGAGTTGAGGACGCGCCTTCCGTAGTCCCGCAAGTTCCCTTTCGGATCAACATGCCGGTAAAGGCTTGCAGGGCGGATGCCGAGTTCCCTACTCAATTTGGAAACCGACATGTCACGCTTTGCCATGGCAGCCTGGGCCATTCGCACCTTGGCCTTTGTCGGGGCGAATTTCCGGCCACCCGTGCGACCACGGGCGCGGGCGGCCTGTAGTCCCGCCATGGTGCGTTCCCGGATGAGTTCGCTCTCAAACTCGGCCAACGCGGCAAATCGATGCCGTCCTTGTCTCCGAGCTCTACTCCCCACACCTACCGCAGGGCGCGCCTCTCCCAGACTCTACCCCGGAATCGACCTCGTAAATTCTATCTGCCAATGCTTTTGCTCAAACTCAGATGGTTTCGACCATGTTCACGCCGATAGCGAATATCGTCGACATACGTATGCACCAGATGCAAACCGAGACCGTCTACCACGGCCTCCTCCTGAATCGTGTCCGGACTGGGCTGGAACAATGACGAAACGGGTTCCAGTTCCTGCCCGTCATTGATGACCTTGATCGCAAGGCGGCGCTCTCCCTCGTTCATTTCGAGTTGGATTTCGATCCGATGAGTGCCGGTATCATCGTAGCCGTGCTCCACGATGTACATGAATATCTCTTCGATACAGAGCTGAACCTGGTACCCGTCCTGCGGCGGGAAGTCGTACCGATCGGCAAAATCATCGACCGCCGCAGCGACTTGTTCCAGATCGCCCCTGTCATTGCGGACAACCAAGGTGAGACCTTGCCCCATTTCCGCAGGTCCTTCCGGTAGCGCTTCGCCGCCGTTGTTGTTGTATGACGCGCTCCCGTCTTGGAGTTCGCTTGCAGTTGCTCCGGACTCCTCGGCACCGAGCACGAGCGCATTCAAAGCCGCGACATCAATTGCGGGTTCCACCGAATACTTTGCGCTCTTGGGCGGCCAGGTCAGATCCTCCCCGTTTTTCAGGATAAGGGTCTTGACGGCGTTGGCCAGGTCGACCACCTGCGGGAGCTGTCGCAGCCGGTGGAACGTCCGCACGTGTTCGGGGAGGCGGAGATGCCGGTACAGGACAGACCAGGGCACGTCATCGTCGCCGACGAGGTCGAATACGTCCATCGGCGATGCCTGATCCTCCGGCGAAAGCCCCGCGGCGCAAAGTAGACTGGTCAACGCCGAGCGGGTGATCCGGGTCTTGCCAGACCCACCCCCGATTCTGTTCAAGGCACCCAGCAGAGCGAAGTAATCCGGGTCTGGCGGCTGGGTGAAGCTCCATAGCGGGCGTAACGCGTCGACGAGATATTGCGGTTCACCGCCGCGGTGCAACCTTTGATGGATGGCATTGCGGTGCGGAAAACGGTCGAAGAGGAGGAGTGCCTCGGAGTGCTCGATGATCGCCTTGATGATCGACCAACTTACGAACTGGTTGATCCTGCGACGATTGGGCGGTGCCTCAGCGATCAGGTCGACACTCCAGCGGGCGAACTTCTCAAGCGAGATTTCCTGAAGCGTCAGGTCCTCCGCATGGGAAAGCGGCATATAGATCCAGAAGCGTTCGATGACGTTGTAGTGCGTGAATTCTCGGTCGTTTTCGCAGGCTTGCCGAGACAACGAAGCCGTCAGAGAATCGTTCTCGTAAGCCAGCACCGTGCCGCGATAGGCACTTCGCGGGAACTGATCAAGGACGATCAGTTTCGCCAGAAATCCCTTTGGCGTTTCCCAGACCGGATGGCGAAAAAAGCGATCCAGGCCCTCGCGGTGCATCTGTTCGCACCACTCGCACTGGATTCGAAGAAATTGCGGATTTTCGATGCTTCTTGCAAATGGCCCGATCCTCCACCTCAGCATCCCCTGCTGCCAATTCTCGCGAGATGCATCGGCGGCAGTGCGCAGGCGACCGAGCCAGAAATCCAGCACGGCCTCGGGGGATCGTTCCAAAACGCGGATGCTTTCTTCGGACTTCATGTCAGGGGTTTCCCAGTGCTTTTGGAATGCGAATGCAACGGACAAGTCGTTCCCGCCTTTCTGGCGCGCAGTACCCGCCGCCTACAGAACCGGACGTCGGAACCATCAATCGTGCCTCCACTCTCCCGGTCCGTCGAAAGCATCGCGCCAGTTCATGGTTTCCCTCCTCTTGTCGCGCCGGTGGTCACCTCGGACCAAAGGGCGTTGAGCGGGAAAGTGATGGCGTCGAAGGGGGACAACGAGACTGGTGCGTCACCGAAAAGGGTATCGATCAGCATCCATTGTCCATCACGGAGTTCGAACGCTTCCAGCGTTTGTGCGCCGGGATCAACAAACCAGAGATGGCCAACGCCTTCGCGGGCATAGATAGCTCGCTTGTGGCCCAGGTCCAGTTGGCGGGTCGAGGGCGAGAGCACTTCACAAACCCAGTCAGGTGCGATCGTGAAATATACCGCATCGGGATATTCGGGCATCGTCTCGCGCCGCCAACCCGCAAGGTCTGGAACGATGATATCTTTACCTTCGCTGCCGAGATGCAATTCAGGCTCGAATATGATCCACCAACCACCGGGGCCGTCATCACCAAAATCAAACGGCGTTGCGATCCTAGCCCCGATCCCTGAGCTTGCCCGCGCATGCCGTGCCGAAGGCCTTGGATGGGTATGGAGGGTTCCGGCGATCACCTCGGCGACCCTGTGGGGCGGCGCGTCGAGCACGTCCTGGTAGGTCGCTTGGCGGGTTTCCCTGCGTCTGGCCTGTGCCGTCATGATCCCTGTTCCTCCCTGGCGTGGTTCTACGAACAAACTATCCGAATAGTACCAATATCGATCCTTACGACGGTCTAACGTTCCCCTCTGCCCTCTGTCCCATCTTTCACTTCCGGGAATTCGTCATGTGCAAGAAGCATATGGAAAGACCCGGCGAGTTCTCCTGTCTCGGGGAGTTCGAGCGGGGGTTGGGTTCCGACTGCAATGCTGGACGCAATCGTGGAAAGAAGATTGGCGTCTTCGAGATTCGATGACGGCATTACCGTCGCCCAGATATCATCAATCAGATCGGACCAGGCAAATAGGACGGCACCTTCGCCATCCACGGAACGCGTTACAAGCAAATTGGATTTTCGGACTTCGTAGTTTGGGTAGTCTCCGGAAGAAAACCCCTCGGCAAAACGATGAAATTCCAGTGTTCTGATTTTCGGCTGCCGAACGAAGGAGTAGCGAAGCGAACTGGCCGGATCTTCCCAATTTTGAAAAAACCTGCTTTCACCCGCCCATTCAAAATCCTCCCCGGGAGCAAGGATCGAGATTCCGGCCTCGTTCATATACCTGATCTGCCAACCAGACTGGATAAGTACACTCGTTATGTATGCCAAGGCAGCGGAATGGCTTCTCCGTGGTGTCTCATTGAATTCAACCCAGGCAAATTCTTCAATTGCCTTCTGGCTTTGGCTGCCCCATTCGCCATCCAGCATGCCCCAGTAGTATCCTTTAAGAGCCGAACCGGTCAGGGTGTCCGAACTGAAACGGTCCTGAAGCACCTCGTCTTCCGGTTCCTCTTCCTCTGTATCACCAGGCTGAACCCCGGTAAGACAGTTTCTGGCGTCATCCGCGTGTGGGCTGCCAGGATATTTCAGCGGGAACATCTCGGCAGAAATAAGGTCTTCACAGTCACGTATTTGTTCCCACCTTTCAGAATCAGTCTCCTGCGCGATGGTATTCAGAGGAATCAAGATGACCGCAAAAGCTCCAGCGAGAAGCAATCCTGCCGCCATGAAGGTTTGGCGAGGCTCTTCAATCAGACCTGACTTCATGCTGTTCGCTGCCCGTTACACAACTGAAACCGTCCTCCCTTGCCAAGACATCCGTTCGAATTCAATTGTAACTACTCCCCGCCCTGAAGGACGGGGCGGCCTGCTTGCACTCCCACCGGGTGCCACCCTTGTCTCGGCTCAGGTTCAAGGTTTCGCCAACTTTCGATCACCCGGACAGCACCTCCTCAAAGGCTTGAGGGATGTCCGCGCCCGTGCTTGCCAGGGTCGAGCATCTGGCGCTTGGAAACCCGAATGGACAAAGTGCTTGCTGTTGTCCATCGGGCGGTGATGAATTCCCCGGCTTGCGAAGTACCGTTCCTCCGGCCTCCCGTTCGGACTATGACTTGACGGAGGCAAGGGCATCTGCCCTGTCCGGAAATATCGAGATAATCCTGGCAAATCCGCTGATCTCAAAAACAGACATCATCTGTTCGGACAGGGAATACAGGGCAAGTTTGGAATTTTCGGATTCGCATCGCTTTGCCATTATGAGGATCGCACGGAGTCCCGCACTGCTGATGTAGTTCACTTCGGCGAAGTCCATGATCATGGACTCATCATCTTGCAGCGATGACCGGTCAATGGATGCCGCGAATTCATGGGCAGTGCCACCATCAATGCGACCCGAAACAGCCGCTATGAGTATGTTACCCTCCCTTGCGAACTGAATGTCCATTTTTCTCCTCGATTTCTGTTGCCGTGTGAGGAAAAGTCGAGGCACGACCACCTCCCAGGTTTCCGAGCGGAGCCTCATTCTGCGTTCTTTATCTTTCTCGTCGCTGGCCCAGCGGGTGAAGATTCCGTGCACCTCCGCGTGAGCGATGATCATACCGTGCGGCAGGGCCCAACTCTTGGCCATGCGGTCGACCTGGCGTCCCTCGAGGTCGAGGATCTTCCACTGGCCATCCGCATACAACATGGACAACGGGTCCCCGGCTTTAGCGCGGCGATGGCGTGGTGGCAGTCGCTTTGCGCAGTTCTCCAACCAGCGAACGACAAGACGATATCCTTCATGGTGCACTCTACGATCCGGATGTCTGTCAACACCATATGTGGTGGCGAAATCATGTATAATAAGAGGTCCCACACCGGTCCATGGCCTTTCATTCAAGCAGCGCGAAGAATTTCTGTGCTCTCTGTCGAATGATAGCGAGGTCCGAGCAATCGAATATCTCGGAGTCAATGCGTGACACGCATTCATCATTCAGCAGCGCATCGATGGCTGTCTGCTCCCATCTTCTCTCGCATGGCCAGGTCTGCACGATTATCGGACGGGGATTGTAGCGCTTGCACTTGGCCAAACTTTGCGCCGGATCATGTGAAATGCCGATCTTGTAGCGTCGCGGCATGGCCGCCGGTTCAATCTGAATGATGTAGAGATGATCCGTCTCCGGTGCGTTGTCATCGGTTCCGTTGTCGACCTGTCGTGACCGCTGGCTAAGGAAGAGATCAAAATCTTCCGGTGATACTGCTTTGGCCTTTTGACCACTGTCAGGATCGCGCGTGTCCACCAAGTCGACCCCCGCTCTTTCGAGTGACCGCTGGATCGAGGTTCTGGCTATTCCCGCCCGTTTGGCGGCAACCTTCATCAATATCATTTTCACCTCCGTTCTTCGAAGACCTCGCGCGCGCGCGATCAGTTATTCACAGGCTCCCTGAGTCCGATAATACCGATTACGAAATACACCGCTTGTCCACAATCATTCCACGATCGAGGGAAATACGGTCTTGACGTTCGAATGCGCCCGGTCAACCGCCTGATTCAACTGGCGCGCCAGCGCTTCTGCCTGTTGAGGCGTCATCGTCACCTGGTAGGTCTCGCGCCGCCGCCCGCCGCCCCGCTTCGGCATTACCACCGCGACACACATTCCTAGGTGATCGGTCGACCATGTGGTCCAATCGTTGATCGGAGAGGTCGGGATACGGGACCTCGCGTTCTCACCTGAAGTAGCATAGGCCGACGGAGCCGTCTTCCCGAAACCCCCGCCAAGGGCCGTGACCACCGTGATACAACGAATTGCGTCAGACCCGGGCCTCGTCCAGGCAAACAAAGAAGGCACCCGAGATTTCGTCGGGCACGCGATTGCCGTCTTGAATGCCTCCTCCCATTGGGGGGAAGGCGGCTTACGCCTGCCCCATGTCCTCGAATCACGGGTTGCACTCAGACCTGAGTCCCTACTCGGAGTCGTCCGCCAGCGTTGCAGACATCTTGGCCAGTGTCTTTCCCTTATAGAATTGCCTGTCGAGCAGCACCATTGGTTCGACCTCAAGGGCTAAGGCTAGGGTCAGTACGGTCGTCATTCGCGGATTCGTAACCCCGCGCTCGATGCGCGAGATTTCACCTGGATGCAGTTGCGCGAGATATGCCAACTCGGCCTGCGTCAGGCGAAGCCGCTCGCGACGGCGTTTGACGTTCAAACCGAAGGCTTCGACTAGGCTATTCAGGGCCAGGGAGCTTCTCCTTTGGTAGGCCTCCAGCGAAGAGTTCGCGGATGTCGATATCCAATACAGCGGCGGCGGCTTCCAGACTTGAGGTGCGCGGGTCCGCACGCTGAGCTTCGATGCGAGCCAATGTATTTTCCGCCAGCCCTGCCTGAAATGCCAACTGGGCCTGTGTCAGGCCACGCCGCCTTCGCCAGTAAACCAGGTTCCGGCTAAGCCGCAATTTGATCCGTGGGCTCAGCCGCTTGCCGGTTTGTCCGGTTCTGGTCATCAGGATTCGCCCGTCAGCGAATCACCACCACCAGTGATTGTGTATGTCCTCGCCGCCATACCGTCATTGTGCCGTGAGCGGCACCGAAAAAGCCATAAAAATTTGAGGCAGTGCGGTGCTGTCACCCTGATTCGATATCATGGTGCCATACGACCTTGTTTTTGCTTTTCATTTACTGCCGTTGCCTGCTTGCGAATCATTGATTCGGCTCTCTTTAATACCAAGTCACAAGGCACATAAAACCACCTATCTAACACCATTATGTTCCGGAAGCTCGTAGCAGGGTTGTCGTAGAGCACCAGATGTGGTTTATCTTCACGGCGACAGCCGCAAGGGCGGTGTCATCAGGAGATCAATCCGGGTAGCTAAAAAAAGTGTGGCGCCCCGCAATTGCTTGCTGAAAAGAGCGCCCACACCAACAATCTGTAACAGATTGCCACAAGATCCATAAGCAAGATCCTTGTAGCAGTCTTCCCTCCCGGCTTCAAGCGGGAAACGTGATTTTTTCGCGACAGGTGTGGTGCGTTCTTCGGCAAGCTCCAAATGGAGAGCTTTCAATGCATCACGAATCAATATCCGCATCAACGTTTCTGACCGACCCCGGGAATGGCGCAGGCTGTGTCCTGCCGGAGGGTGTGAATTTCCACAAGGCGATCAGGACGATCTCGGCTGGCCTGAGAATAGTTGGGTGTCCCCCGGCTGCTGCAGCGGCCTTCCGGGATCTCGCGGAATACACGAACCCGGACGCCTGGACGAACGACAGTGCGGTGCCGATGAACTGGCGCCGTCAGGGCGTGATGGCGGCCAGCATGGGAATTACCGCGCGACGGCTTTGGCAGATCGAAAGAACGCTTGAGCAGTACAAGGTCATCGAGCGGGCCACCCCGGCCAACGGTTATCGGGGCCATCGGCAGCTGGAAGACGGTAGTGGGTGCTCATGCGGGTTGTCCTTCGCGCCAGCGATCCGCAGTTATAATTTTTTTCGCTCCATTCAGGTGGAGGAGGAACAGCGTGCTGCGGCGATCGAGGCTTCAAGAGGCGATCTTCGCCGTGCGGTGGGCCAACTGCGCCGCGGCATTCAGACGCTCAGGAACCTCGCGCCCGACCATGAGCTCATCGATGAGGCCGAGACATTCCGCGGCTCCCTGCCTGCCACAGGGTGCCGTTCCCGCGAGGTTGCCCGCTTTGCATCTGCAGCGGCTGAAACCAGGGCCTTTAACGAACGTCTGGAAACGGCGATTTCAGCCTGCTCCGAAGCATTTCACGTCGAAGAAACAACGCATGCATGTCAAAAAGACTCGACATGCTATATACAAATACAACCTAAAAAAGAACCTGTAATTGTAGCCCACAGGGCACCCACACAAAATATCAATACAACCGCAGATCATCCACATTCCCCTCAACCTTCTGCACAACCAGCCCATCCATCACCACAAGTCAATCTCTCCGATTCAGCCATTTTCAGCTTGATGACTGATGACCTTCAGATGCTTGTGAATATCCAGCCGACGGATTTATCCGCCAGAGAGCGCTTGTTTGCGGCCAGTGAAAAACACTGTGCAGCACTTGGCATCCATCATTCTGCCTGGCAGGAAGCTCTGGATGTCATGGGTGCGGAATTGGCCGTTTTGGCACTAATTATTCTGGATCGAAACAGGTTCCACCCGGATCATCCGGTCAAATCACCTGGCGGAGCACTGCGCGCTCTCACCAGACGTGCCATAGCCGGAGAAATGCACCTTGACCGCGCCATATGGGCTATCTGGGCAAGGGAACGGCTTGGCCGCCAGCCCAAATCTGACCAGTCAGGCGCTGCATCTCCAGAGGCTGCCGCAACTGACGGTGCGCCAGTCCCCTTCCCTGCCCGCGGTGGTCTTTACCTGGACAATTATTGGGAGCCGATCAGGGGAGCTGAATGCAACTGGGACGACCGAATTGTTGCCGACAAGTTCCGGGCATTTGCCCGGAAGAACAATATCTCTCTGGATCAGGCCGATATTGAAACGATCTTCCGCCGGTATTGCCGCCGGCTTCCGCGCGCGTGATCAAATGGGGAATGGAGATCACGTACTTGACTGAACGACGAGGAGGATCTTATGGGCTCCGACTTGCGCGATGCTGTCGCGCCATTTTGTTTCCAAGCATGTAGGCGGTGGCATACCTGGCGTTTGCCTCCGTCTGGCCAGAGACTGAGACACCGGAAAATGACCATGACACCCGAAGAGCGTGCCAAAAGATCCGCCGAACAGATGTGGCGGAACGATGAGGCGGAACGATGAGGCGGAACGATGAGGCGTCGAAATGGCTGGCTCTCGAGCTTGTCAAGGTCGGTGAAGGCCGCGTGGTGGTGACGCTTGAGGCCGGCCAACATCACTGCAACGGCCATGGAATGTGCCACGGAGGCATCATATTTTCGCTTGCAGACTCGGCATTTGCCTTCGCCTGCAACAGCCGAGACAGGCGAACGGTCGCCCAGCACAACCTGATGAGTTATATCGCTCCTGCTTGCAAGGGCGATACTTTCTGGCCGCTGCACCTGACCTTTGCTCCAACCGAAGCTGCGGGAATGGGCGCAGCCGGGGCATTCCTGATTGCGCTGTTACGAGGATCCCTGAATTTTCGGGGAGTTGCCGAAGTCCTCATCGAAGCTGCACAAACCACGGCGGTACTGTTTGCGGTTCTCATCGGGGCCTGGGTGTTCTCGAACTTTGTCAATATCGCGGGGCTGCCAGAGGCATTGAACGCCGCAGTGGCAAATACCGGCTTGGCGCCAATGGCGGTGATCTTCCTGATCCTGATCATTTACGTAGCTCTCGGCTGTGGATTCGAGAGCCTGTCGATGCTCTTGCTGACGGTGCCGAGACGTGTCGACGGCGACGATTTTCACCGGAGTAACGCCTTTCTGGTTCGTGGACCTGTTGCGCTTCGTCCTTCTGGTCCTGGCTCCTTCGTTGGTCCTGTTCCTGCCAAACTCGATGTGAAGTCTGATGACCTCGTGTGTTGTTGATCGGAAACATGGGTGTAGGACTTCACCCCTGATTCGTTTCTGTAAGTGTTTGTAGGCCGTGCGTCTGTCATGGAACGAGGTTCGCGTTCGCGCCGCCGTCTTCGCCGATGACTGGCAGGACGCGGCCTACGAGAAGGGCGAGACACAGAGCTTCTACAACGCGTTCTTCGACGTATTCGGAGTGCAGCGCCGAAGCGTCGCGCGCTACGAGGCGCATGTCGCGAAGCTGGACAATCACACGGGCTTCATAGACCTGTTCTGGCCCGGCGTACTGATCGTCGAGCAGAAAAGCGCCGGGCGCGATCTTGAGGCGGCCTTCGAACAGGCTGGGGAGTATTTCGACGCACTGCCCGAGCGCGACCGCCCGCGCTACATTCTGGTGAGCGATTTCCAGACCTTCGAGCTCCACGACCTGGACGAGCGGGAGACCGTCACATTCGCTCTCGCAGACCTGCCGGCGCATGTGGAGGCGTTCGGCTTTATCCTTGGCGTTCAGCGCCGGACGTTTCGTGATCAGGATCCGGCGAACATCAAGGCCGCCGAGCTCGTCGGGCGGCTGCATGACGCGCTTGAGGATGCCGGACACAGAGGTCATGATCTGGAACGGTTCCTCGTGCGCGTCGTGTTCTGCATGTTCGCTGATGACACCGGGGTGTTCGAGCCGCGCGACATTTTCCTCGACTTCGTCGAGATGCGCACGGGAGAGGATGGTGCCGATCTCGGACCATGGCTCGCGCAACTGTTCGAAGTGCTCGACACGCCGGAGGACGAACGCGCGGTGACGCTCGACGAGGATCTGGCCCGGTTCCCGTACGTAAACGGCGATCTGTTCAAGGGGCACCTTCGGACGTTCTCATTCGATGCGGCAATGCGCGGGGCACTGCTCGATGCTTGCCGCTTCGACTGGTCTATCATCTCGCCCGCGATTTTCGGTGCCCTGTTTCAGTCGGTAATGGACCCGGCGGAACGCCGCGCCAAAGGGGCGCACTATACGACCGAGAAGAACATCCTCAAGGTGATTGAGCCGTTGTTCATGGACGACCTTCATGCCGAGTTCGGTCGACTGAAGGCCCGCAAGGACAGCCGGCGTCGGGCCGAACTCCGACGGTTTCAGGAGAAGATCGGGCGGCTGACATTCCTTGATCCGGCCTGCGGTTGCGGCAATTTCCTCATTATCGCTTACCGGGAGTTGCGGTTGCTGGAAATCGAGGTCATCCGGGAGATTCGCGACGCGGCCGCCGTGACGACACAGATGATGCTCGACACCGCATGGCAGTCGGTAGTGGATGTGGACCAGTTCTACGGGATCGAGCTTGGCGAATTTGCGGTGCGGATCACCGAGACTGCGCTGTGGATGATGGATCACATCATGAACAACCGGCTGAGCCTTGAGTTTGGTCAGTCTTTCGTTCGCATTCCGCTTGAGAAGTCGCCCCACATCATCCACGGCGACGCGCTGGAAACCGATTGGTCCGATCTGCTGCCGCCGGGCAATTGCTCTTTCGTCTTCGGCAACCCGCCCTTTGTCGGTGCGAAATACCAGACCAATGTGCAGCGCCAACAAGTACGCGGGATTGCTGAACTCGGCAAGGGCGGTGGGACGCTCGATTATGTCGCCGCATGGTTCATCAAGGCAGGAGAATATGTAAACGACGGCGATGGCCGTATCGGCTTTGTCGCCACCAACTCGATTACGCAGGGCGAGCAGGTTGCGCAACTCTGGCCTATCCTGTTCGAGCGCTGGAAGTTAGAAATCGCCTTCGCGCACCGAACCTTCGCGTGGGGATCGGATGCGCGGGGGAAGGCGCATGTGCATGTGGTCATTCTCGGGTTTGATCGGCGGAAGGCCGCGCGCGCCGAGAAGCGGCTGTTTAGCTATCCCGACATCAAAGGTGAAGCGGAGGAAAGCCGCCACGCAGCGTTGTCGCCATATCTATTCGATGCAGGTGGCTTGTCTGATCCGCATCTGGTTGTTCGGAAGGAAAGCGCGCCGATCAATGGCATGGACAGGCTGATAATCGGCTCCAAGCCCATAGACGGCGGCAACTACATCTTCGATGCAAGGGAATGTGCTCAGTTTTTGGAATCGGAACCAGAGGCCACGCGGTGGCTCCGCCCGTTCATCGGGGCTCGGGAGCATTTGCAGGGAGGGAAACGGTGGATTCTGGCACTGCACGACGCGCCGCCCGAAGTGCTCACACGCCTGCCGCGCGTGCGGGAGCGGATTGCCGCCGTTCGCGCATTTCGAGAGGCCAGCAAGAGCGCGCCGACGCAGAAACTCGCGCCGATGCCGACACTCTACCATGTCAACGTTATCCCCACCATGTCGTTCCTGGTGGTTCCGAAAGTGAGTTCAGAGCGGCGCGAGTACGTGCCTACTGGATGGTTGGAACCGCCGATCATTCCCAGCGATCTCGTATTTGTCCTTCAAGATGCGACGTATGCGGACTTCGCCTTGCTGACCTCTTCCATGCACATGGCGTGGCTGCGCCATATCGGCGGACGGCTGGAAAGTCGCTACCGCTATTCCATCGGCCTCGTCTACAACACCTTCCCGATGCCGCCCAAGGGTGCGGACCTGTTGAAACTGGAACCGCTGGCGCAAGCGGTGCTTGACTCACGAACTGCCCATCCGGATGCGACACTGGCCGATCTCTATGATCCCGACCTGATGCCGCCGAACCTGCGGCGGGCACATCAGGCGCTCGATCGCGCCGTGGATCAGCTATACCGGCGCACAGGTTTTGCTTCCGAGCGTGAGCGGGTCGAGCATCTGTTCATGCTGTATGAAAGAATGCGCGCGCCGTTGGAACTCGGAGCGCGGGGCAAGTCGAAACGACGGCGGAGAACTCCGACTTCGTGACATGGGACTGCATGAAAATCACCCCATGCGCGCACGGCAATAGCTGGCCGTATCCAGAGCGGGGACTTCTGCGGGTTTTCTCAAGGAGTCTGTCTCTTTCTCTGGAGGAATCGCCCAGAGTTCATCGGCCAGCCGAGCAAGGAACGGGCGCAGGTGTGATGCCAAGACCAGTTCGACAGTTTTCTCGACAGGATCACTGCGAAGTTCGACAACCCACGCCAACATGATTCGACATTGCCTATGGCAATCATTTTCCAAATCCTTGCGATATACGAGGTGTCGCGTCTGCATATGGGCGAGTTTCTTCGATATACGTACAAGCGCATCGAAACCGTGCTCCGAATCCCGGACGGGAATGTCTCCGCTCCCGTATTCTTCGGCCGACACGACGCAGCTCAGACTCTGTTCCGATTCGCACGTCATGATCCGAGGAATGACGATACTCAGCAATCTTCCGATCTCGTGCCCCGCGCCATCCAGTTCTGCCACATGGGCCAGTTCAATTCCGCGCTCGATCACAGTCGTCGACGTAGTTGATTCATTGACGGACTCAAGCATGCTCGTGTTCCTTGTCTCTGTTTTCCCGGACGACGGCAGACGTACTTTCCCCGGTCCGGCAGTGGTGCTGCCGGTGGTTAAACAGACACAAATGTGCTCTGTAACGTCTTGTTTTAAAACGTTTTTCTATCTCGGGGGGGGGGTGGAGAAAGAAATTCGGTGCGTACACTGACATTCCTCTCGTCACAGTCCCAATCGCGGAGCGTCCTGTTGTCCGCGCTCGGTATTATTAGCAGCAGTCTCCGGCGGTTGCAAACAGCAAGATGCCAGCCTATTAACTCGGAGCAGCAGGAGGGGGGTAAAGCGCAAAATAGATTCCCATCCGCAGAGGCTTGTCAGGGTCTTGGCGGAACAGCGGGACAACAGTCCGGATGGCTCGGTCAATCTCCTTAACGGAGTTTCGACCTCCTGCGGACCCTTGCCTTTCCGAACAGGCTGTTCCGAGACTTTCTAACGGTGCGGCCTGGACATGGCCGATACGTTGCTCCCAGAGTCCGTCCTCTGTCTCCGAGTGTATAGCCAGTGTCCCTGTCACGGCGTCAAACGTGATCGGCCGATGCGGCCATGCCTTCCCCGGTTCCAGAAATGACCTCCACCAACCGGTATCGTCCTGATTGACCGTCAGGGGTTCATGGGTGTTGTCGATGTACTGGGTCACATAAGTGGCCGCACCGATCAGGTCAGGAACCACACGGTAGCGGAAGCGTTTCCGATGTCCTTCGAGGCACGTCCGCAGAATCCTGTCCGTGCCGAAGTGATAGAGGTGGGTCTGGTCATTAGTCTGCCGGCTTTGCGGATCGAGGATGGCGGTATGGTGCACGAAGCTGTTACCGACGAGCAGCTGGCGAAGGGCGGCGCGATCAAGATTGCCGATGGGGCGGTTGTACCAACCCTGTGTCCATTCCAGTTCGCGGACACGGACCTGATTCCCCTCTCCCGGCAGTGTCCGGAGGTAACGGGTCAGATCCCGCGCGGCGGCGGCCTCAGGTTCCGTCACCACCATCTCTGGCTGCTCCCAGGGTAGCTCCAACACTGCCGGATCAGGTGCCATGTCCGGTTCCATCCACGCAAGCATCGCGAAACCGGCTCCGCCGACAATGCCGACAACCGCGAACGAGGTGAACGAAATCCGATCGCGCCAAAAGCTCACGACATGAGGATTGGGGTTCAGAATAAGGCCACTGCGGCGATAATGATACCGCCGACCGCAATGGTTGTCGTCATCAACCAGACTTTCATGGATGCAATCTCTGCCTTCATCTCGCTTCTGACTGCGGCGAATTCGGCCTTGGTCTCACTCTTGAATTCGGCGAACTCGCCCCTCAGTTCAGCGAACTCGGAAGTGATCTGGTTCTTGAATTCGGCGAACTCGGAAGTGATCTCGCCCTTGAACTCGGCGAACTCGGAAGTGATCTCGCCCTTGAACTCGGCGAATTCTGATTTTATCTCGCCTTTGAATTCAGTCAGATCCGCTCTCGTTGCGGTTCCGCTGATGACTGCGTCCCGCATCGCCGTGGCGATCGCCTTCGCATGGCGCTCTTCCATACCCGCGGACTTGAGGTTCTCTGCGGTCCGGAGTGTGTCAAACGCAATTGCTGGCTCGGCCATGGATATCCCCTGACTGGTTTCCCAATTGTAGCTGTTCAAAAACCGTAGTCCAGCCGCAACGGAAAATCGAAAAAATATCCTTCGATCAACCCTTGTCCGCCTTCTGGAGCGCTGCGAGCGCTGCCCGGGTTTCGGACGGGAGCTCGCCCGCATCGAGAAGTTCCCGGACCCGCTTGCCGTGACGCTGTTGAATGATGTCCCAGGCCGTGCGGCCTCTCGCATCTTTCGCAGACGGGTCCACTCCGGCCTTGAGCAGAAGATCCGTTGTTCTGGCGCTGCCCAGAAAATTGTGTGTTCCGCCGCCGCCGCTCCAAGCAAGTCCGTGCAGGGGTGTCCAGTCGCGCTCGGTGGTCACCGCCTGTGGATCGGCCCCGTATTCGAGCAGCAGTTCTACCACTCCCGGTCGTGCGACATAGGCAGCGACATGAAGCGCCGTCCAGTCCTGCCCGCGGGCGATCGTCAGGTTCATGTCTGCCCCGGCTTCGAGCAGCATCCTGATCGAATCCAACCCAAACGGGGCCAAGGCAGCCATGTGCAGTGGGCGCCATCCCTGACCAGGAGGATAATTGATCATTTCAGATGGCATACCGGCCCGGAGCCGCTCCCATCGCGGGGGCGTTTCATCGTAGAATCCGGCGATCAGCACCGGAAGTAGCGTCTTTGCCGTGGAAACATACCCGTCCTGCATCGCAATGTTCGGGTCTGCTCCGGCCTCGAGAAATGCCCTCAACTGCGCATTGTGTGCAATTTCGCTGCGCCGGGGTTTTTTGGACGAGCGGCCGCCCCAGCCTGCATTAGCCCAGGAGTGAAGCGGCCAGACCTTCCAGATTTTTCCATTCGGATCGAGACCTGCCGCAAGAAGTGCCCGCGTCGCCGATGCCCGCTCGTCCTCGAGGAAACTTTCAAACCCGACCCTGTACAGGATTTCCTGCGGCAAGTAGCCGTCATGGTTGCGCAGGCAGGTAATCAGATCGTCAGCTGTGCGACCTACCCAGGACCAGCCTTTGCCCATTTCTGTCCATCCCCTGCAGTCCGGACCGGCATAAACCGAAGTTGACGTCAGTCCCGTTGCCAGAATGAGGACCACGATGATCCCGTATATGATTTGCACGGACAACCTCCTCTATGTGTGAAGCAAAAGCAGGACACTATGTTGAAACACGGTGTCCGCATCAGTCTGAAAATTCGGGAGTTGAGAGCCATCGCTCCTGAAGCGTGCGCACCATTCCGGCATAGACCGCCAGAGCCTGGGTATTCAGGCCTGCGAGAATCGCATCTCGGGCGGCATCTACCTGATCCGCAATCCAGGACCATTCGGGATGCCCTTCCGGGATCGCTTGAACGATTCGGGGTGAGACCAGGTAATACTCGGCGATCAGCGACCTGCCCTCTTCCGTCTCTGCCAGCCAACTGTCGCGAAATTCCCGTAGCGTGGTCAGTGTCGGTCCATCGTCCGGTTCGCCCCGTATCGAGATGATCGCAGCGGTCAGGAAACAACCACCTCCGCCCGGACCGTCATCTGCAACATCACCACCGTCCGACCACCCGTCTGGATTGCGGGTATTTCCGTCTTCGTCTTTCACATCCGGGTGATGTGGATCCTGCGTGTCGAGATCGCCATCGTTATCGGTATCCCACGCCGCCCTGATACCGCCGCCGCCGTTATTGCTGTCGCGGTCCCTGTTGCCATCATCACCGCCATTGTTGTTGCCGCAACCGCTGACCCGGCCGATCCGAACGCCACTGCCCGGGATGGCCCTCTCCAGGCGATTGACGCCTGGTGCGTTCTCGAACTCGCTGTAATGCCTGACCGTCGTCCGGCGGTAGCGATTACAGCCGGATGTGTATCCCTGATCGCTGCTCTGGGTCCAGGTCCGGTGACAACCCGTGTGCGAGAGGGTCCAGTCGCCGTTCCAGGCCGTCCGGATCACCCTGTCAGGTTCGTTCGGCGCATTCCTGTAACGCTCTGTGCCCGTCTCCCGTTCCTGGCTGTCGCCAAGCGGAAACGCTGCAGGGCATTGCCGGCGCCGTGAACGGGTTACCGGCCGTTCGAGTAGCCGCCCGCAGAGAGCGGACACCTGACGCCACGCTCCCTTGACCCGTCGCTCGATGGCGTCTGCTTCTGCGCCGTCGAACCATGTCCGGATCACCTGTACATCCCGTTCTTCCTCGACATTGCCATCGTAGGGCGGGGTTGGCGGATTTTGCGGTTGGTAGACGGCAGAGCACTGTCGTGACCGGGTTTCGGTCTCCGTGGTTGTTGATGTCAGAAGCCGCAGTCCGCCCTCGACGCAATTTCGCCCGATCTCGGTGGCCGAACTGATCGGGTCGCGCTCGATCGTGACACCGAACGGGTTGTCGGGATGCTTGATGACACGGATATTGATCCGGTGCGTGATGTAGCCACCCAACGGGGCCGGACATTGCTCGGCCACGACGACGGGCGTGGTTTTCTCCGGCATGCAGTTCCTGCGGATTTCCCGCCAGGGACCCTGCCATTGGACTTCGGCGTCACCGGTGCCTTTCACCCGCCGGATGTAATCGCGCTCTTCCTCGATGCCGAACCCGTGCTCGCCATCCGGGCATGGGCGGCGGCGGTAGGCCCGCGCGTCAGGGTCTTCGCTCAGCACATCGGCCGGAGAGCGTACCGCGACAACGATTCCGGTCGCGGCATCCGGCACGACCGCCGCAAGTGCGCCGTTGATACGCAGCGGGGCATGGCCAGGCAGCATGAAGCTGTTGTTCCGAATCCTGCCCACCATGGCAAGGAACAGCCGGCCGGCGGCCATTTCGATATCGATGCCGCCTGCCCCGGAGCGCAACCCGCCTTCCTGGACCCAGACGGCCAGCTGACCGTCCGCGGCCGCCGTACGGACACCGAGAGCATGGAATCGCTCGAGGTCTTCCCGGGCGATGCTGCCCGGCAGGCCGGCCACGACCGGAATCAGTATGCCGGGCGATTCGAGGGCATCGAGAAGTGCCCGGGTCTCGTCGGCCGCAATGGAGGCCAGATAGTCCGCCGCAATGTGCTGGAGCGCAGCAGCGTATAACTCCCCCGCCCTGTCACGTGACAGGGCCTCCGGAGAAGCGAAATACGCATCGAAGTCGAAGGCCTGCGCCGACGGGAACGGGTGCAGTGCCGTGGTTGCGGCGGCCAGAATGATTGCGGCCCTGCGGGTGGTTGTGCGTTCGATCATCTGTTTCTGTATATTGACATTGGTTCTGGTAATGACAATAGTCGCCGGATGCCTGCCTTGTCCAGCCGCAGATCAGCCGCAATGGTGGCCCTGGCAATGTCCTTCCTGCCAGCAGTGGCAGGGAGTGAGGATCCGGAGGGTCTGCCTTTTCTCTGTCCTGTTAGTGTGTTGCAGGGTGCCTATTCGACTCTGGCGGATTCGGACGATGTCCTGTCGATGCTTGCAATCGAGCAGCATGTGCTCCGGATCTGCCGTGAATCGCAGCTGAAACTTCTCGAAATCCACGAAAACAACCAGCTTCTGGAAAGTCTGTTCAGTGAGCGTATAGAACAAATAAGGACGCCGGAACCCGTGCCATCCGCCGCTCAGCCGGCCAAGACACCCGTCACGACCCTGGCGTCACCGAAACAGCTGGAGCCGGAGGCGTCGATCGGTCTGGTGGCGCTGGTGCGCCGCGGTGACGGTGCGCAGCAGGCCGTGCTGTCTGTGAATGGTTCCGTTAGCACGGTTCGTTCCGGTGATGTCCTGGAAACGGGCCATCTGGTCGAGATTGCTGTGACCGGTGTCTGGGTGACGACATCCGAGGGGGAGCGGCGCCGTGTCGAATGAGCGGGCAGGTGTCGCGCGGGCGTTGGCCGCGGTGCCTTTCCTGAAGGGCCGAAAATTTCCGGTCCGGAACGACGGCCTGCTTGAGCTTCCCGAGCGGCAACGCGAGCTTTGTGCAGCCTGGACCTCGGGGAGGGTGCTCGTCCGGACCGGCAAGGGCTTCGACCCATTGGTCGAGGAGGTGCAACAATACCTGATCGGGGAGTTCGGTGTTCAGCCGGAAGTCGAGCAAATTCCGGCCGAGCAGATTGCTGCCGTCTATCATCAAATGGAGCGTGACGCTGACATCGGCGCCGGAGACGGTGACACGGCCCATGCACGGGTGGCCTTGCGCCTGCTGCATGATGCCGCTGACATGCATGCTTCGGATCTCAAGATCATTCAGCGCTTGCACCGGACCGACGTTCGTCTCGCCGTTGCCGGCAGGGAAATCGATTACCGCGAGACCATTTCGGTAAGCGACGGGCGCACCATCATTGCCTACCTCTTCGATGCCCGGGACGAAGGCAGTGGGCATACGACCAAGCAGCAAAACGAATTCCAGAGTTTTTCGATAACCCCCGGCAAGATTTCCATGCCCGCGAGGATCGCCAAAATCCGCGGGCAGAAAGGTTATCACGAAGGGGCGGCGGGCACGCAGGAACACATGGTGTTGCGGATTGTCTACAGCGATGCCCGCGACGTCCGGAGTCTCGAGGACCTCGGGTTTGACCCGCTTGTGATGGAGGACCTTCGCTATGCCCGTGGCCGGCTGAAGGGAGCTGTGATCCTCGGAGGTGAGACCGGGCACGGCAAGTCCACGACGATTATCCGGTCCGTCGAACGGCTGTACGACGATCTCGACGGGCAGATTTCGGTCGTCACCGTGGAAGATCCGGTCGAGACCCGCATCCGGCGCAGCGGCGTCATCCAGATTCCGATTCCGTCCGCCGGTACCGCTGAAGAGCGCACAGCCGCCTATCGGGCCGCATTGATGCATTTTGTCCGTATCAATCCCCATGTCGGTATCGTGTCGGAAGTCCGGGATGCCGAGGGTGCCCGCCAGATGATCCAGTTCATCGAAACAGGGCACCAGGTCTGGACCACGGTTCACATTGGGTCGGTGAATTCCATCCTTTTCAGGATGATCGACATGGGCATCGAACCGGCGGAACTGGCGAAGCCCGGCTCCATCACCCTGCTGATGCGTCAGTGCCTGGTCCCCTTGCTCTGCCACTGCGCACGACCGGTCGGGGACGGAAAGGCTTTCCGCGACCGTAACAGTGACGGTTGCGACAAGTGCCGCGCAGGCCGTGATGAAGATATTTCTTCGGCTTGGGCAGGGTACCGGCGGATGATTGCGGTGGCCGAGACTCTCGTGCCCGATGATGAGTACCTGAGATGTGTAAGGAGAAACGACGCGGTCGCTGCCTGGCGTCATTGGACCGGGTCGGCGGAGAACGGAGGGCTCGAAGGCCTGTATGTGGGCCACAAGCTGAACTTGCTGGTCAACGCAGGTCTCGTGGCGCCACACGATGCCCGGCAGAACGGTGCGGATGTCTGCGTCGCATCTGCTGACAAGCTGTCTCGCTACGGTAACTGGTTGAAGTCCCTTGCAGCTTGAATCGCTCATTTCCCGGCTGAGTTTTCGCCGTTCGGTGCGGGCCCGCGTCTGGCGGATGACGGCGGACCTTCTGGATAGCGGGATGGAGCTCAACAGGGCGCTGGCGCTGGTTTCCGACATCGAGGCCGCCCGGTCCCGGCGATTGAGGATGATTCTTGCGAACCTGCGCAGCGCGCTGCGTACCGACAGCTTTGCCGAGGCCGTGCTGGAAATTGTTCCGGAGGCCGAGGCTCTTCTTTTTTCCCGGTTTGGCCAAGCCTCCGATGCCAGCATTTTTGCCGCCGCCGCACGGATGACCAGCGTTGATGAACGCGTGGCCCGGGCGATCAGGCAGGCCCTGCTCTGGCCGGTGTTCCTGTTGATTCTGGTCTTCATGCTATTCTGGTTGCTTGGGGTGCGCCTGTTTCCGACGCTGGCTACACTGGCGCCGATCAGCGAGTGGCCCCCGTCGTCGCGGCTCGTGGCCATGACCTCGATCTGGGTTGCCGACCATGGTGTTTTGGTGATCGCAGGCATCATTGGGACAATTGGATTGTACAAGTGGGCGGAACGCCATCATGCCGGTCGCGGACGTGTCTGGCTGGATCGTTTTCCTCCCTGGTCGCTGTATCGGCTTCGCACCGGTGCAAGCTTTGCCTTCGTGCTGATCGAGAATGCCCGTGTTGGCCACGAGATCACCCGGGCCTGGTTGCTGCGCCTTGCCGATACGCTGCCACCCTACTCGCGATCCCGTATCCTGGCGATCGCGGCGCGTGCGGATCAGACCGACATCGGAAGAGCTGCGGTGGATGCCGGGCACAACTGGCCCGATCCCGAGTTGAATGCCGTTCTGAGGGCCTATGCCGGCCAAGCGGATTGGGTTCCCCGCTACGCCCGCTATGCCGATGCCTGGCTGGAGCGTCTGCAGGAACGCGTCGAGGCGGCTGTGGTGATCGTGAGACTGGGGCTCATGGTCGTGGCAGCGATGATCCTGGGAGGGGCAGCCCAGGTGATCGTGAACCTGACCTCACTCGTGTCATGACCGTTGCAAGGAGACCAAAAATGCTGACGCAAAGAGTGCCGTGGTACGGCCATCTTCCGAACAGGAAACGTCACCGGGGTGTGAGCCTGGTCGATTTCCTGCTGTATCTGACCCTTGCCGCAGTGGTGGCAGCAGGAGCGGTGCTTGCCTACAACAACATCGACAACCGGCAAAAGCGTCTGGCCACGTCCCAGATGGTCAACGAGATCTACGCTGCTGTATCGGACCTGCACCGTGGCGGCGCCTCTTACGGGACCGGCAGTCTGGTTGCCACTCTCGATGCCGCAAAGATGATCCCGTCGAAAGGTCGTCGTACAGCCCTGGATGAGGGCAACACCGTCATCTCGATCAACACGCCATTCGGCGACAATGTTCTGGTGACCGGAGCAGGCAACACGTTCACGATCGAAATCGAAGAAATGACGGAGGCCAACTGCCTTGATCTGGTCACCAACTACGCAGACCAGGACGCCGCTGAATCGTCACTGTCCGGAATCACTATCGGTGGGGCCACGCTCACGATGCCGGCCACTGTGGCGGACATTTCCGGAGCCTGCGATGACAGTGATGATGTGGTCCTTACCTTTCGGTAACCACCTGTTCCGCCGACGTGGTGTGGGCCTGGCGTCAACCGTGGTCGTGCTGCTGGTGACCGCGGTGGCCATGGACCGGATTGTCGAGGAATTGTCCCGATCCCAAATGAATGTGCGCGCCACAGCAGCGGCGGAGATCGTGCGGAGTTGGGCAACCGCGGCAGCGATACTCGATGCAAACCCGTTTGCACCGCCGAATGCGTTGCCGCATCTGCTTGACCGTCAGGATGTCGCACTGACGCACAGGGAGATCGTCGGCGGTCCCGACGAACTGGTGATCGATTGGTCAGGCATGCCACCTCGTGCAGTGCCTCATTTCCAGGCCCGTCTCGGCGAATGGTTGGGTATCGATCCTGCCGCCGGTGAGCCGGACCGGATAATCACCGAACTGACATTGACCGTGGACGCGGTTCCGTTACCGCGTCCTGAACTGGTGCTGCGGGCGTCACCGGACATGCAGGCAGGGATGGAACTCCCGTCTGTCACGGGTGCCGGTGCCATTGAAGCAACCACCGGCATTTGGGCAGACGCCCGGGTGCTCGGGACGGCTGGGATTATTCGTCCGACCGGATCCAATGCCGTGAGAGCCAGGGGTGGATCGACTGGCGGCACACTGACCACGACCGCAGCGGTCATTGCACAACCGATGGGTATGCCGACCCCGGTGAGGCTGGTGATGGCGGATGGAACGACACGTGCTTCGGTCCGAACCGGGCGTCTGGCCGTAGGCGGAGATTTCATAGGCGACACCCTGACCGCCGCGGCCCTGACCGGCGACGGGGCCGTTTCCGCTGATGTCCTGGTTCCGGATGAGGGCGTGGATATCGATCTTGCAGCTGCCGGGATCCGTGCGGTGACGACAGGTTCCGCGCGAACCACGAACCTGGTGACCGGCCCATTACAGGTAGGTATACAATGTTCCGGATGCCGTCCCTGATTCCTGTCCGACGGCGGCGTGGAGCCGGCCTGGTCGACATGACACTGGCTCTGGCCGTGTTGTCGGTGGTCATCGCGGGAGCTGCGCGAATCGCAACTGATTTCGTGTCGCGGAATGCAGTACAGACCGCGGCAGGACAGCTGTCGCGGCTGGCCGACGACGTGGCTGCCTGGGCCGAGGCGGAGTATGCGTTTCTGCAACCGCGTGTTGCGGCAACGTCCGACCGGATCGAGGAGCATGGTTGGACGAATCTGATCGCTGCAGGATCCGTTTCGCAGGATAGGGTGCCGACCACTGCGCTGCATCAGCAGGTCCGGGTTTTTCTGCATGCGCCTGCCGGCGGTGACCTCAATGTCGTTTTGCTGACCGACAGCCCACCGGGAGGCAGTGTGCGGCATGTTCCGCAGCCTGGCCGCGAAACGCGGCTGGTGGGGCGTGTCGATGCCCATACCCCGAACGAGCTCCGTGGCTGGGCTTTCGCCTATGATCTGACCGAGATCTCCGGCTTCGCGGGCGTTGGGTTCACCGGCGAACTTGGCGCGGTGAGGCAGGTCAGCAACCTGTTACATGTCTCGCCGTATCTGCACCGTCTGCCGGTTCCCGGCAGGCCTGAGCTCAATCGTCTGGAGGCGCCGCTCGAAATGAACGGGCATGATATCGTCGGTATAGGCTCGATCGAGGCTGATGGCGGGCTCGACATAATAGGTGATGTCACCGTCTCCGGAGAATTCATGGCGGACAGCCTGAATATCGCAGGTGCCCTGGAAATCGAGGAGACGCTTACAGCTGATTCGGCACGTATCGAGGGCGAACTGACCGTTTCGTCGCTCGTGGCTGATATGCTTGCAGCGCCGGAGGCGACCATTACCGAGGCAGAAGTTGCCACGCTCACGGTTAACGGTACGGCGGAAATCACGACGATGGTGATCGGTGATACGCTGTCCGCCACGTCCCTGTCGCTTGACTCCGTGGCTCTGACGCACATTGACATAGATGGGACCCTCGAGGCTGACAGCGTGATTGCCGACCGGGTGGCGACGACCTCATGTACCGGCTGCTGACAACTGTCCTGCTTGTGGTCGCGCCACAGGCCTTGGCCGGGACGGTTGGCGGTCCCGGTCATCCCGGACTTGCGGATACGGTTCCCGATTTTCGGGAACCGACCGGATTTCCGGAACTGGCGGCGATCCTGGAAGATCGAGTCTCGTCACTGGAAGGCGTGATCAGGATCCAGCGGGAATTGTTGTCCCTGGCTGAACGCGATCCCGGTGCCGCCTGGTTGGCGCGCCCGCCCGTTTCACGCTGCGAACCGGTGCTTCCTGATGCCTGGTGCCGGGAGCTTGTTGGCACCTTTGCGGAAGCGGAACGATGATTTTCGTGATCGCCCATGTTGTTCTGGTTGTTGCGGCAGTGCGGGTCGCATGGGTGGACTGCCGCCAATACCAGATCGATTACATGTCCCTGGCGGTGCTTCTGATGGCAGGCATCGTGGTGGTTGCGATGGAGGACGGTGCTGCGACCGTTCTTGGTGGTGTCCTTGCGGCGGGCGGGGTTGTCGGGACGCTGGGCCTTGTGGTGCGGTTGGGTCTTTGCCGCCGTCCGGGTGCAGGCGACTGGTTCCTCCTGCCAGTCTGCCTGTTCCTGGGCGCACGGAATCTCCTGCTGTTTGCCGGATTGCTGGCTGTGGTGGGTTTTTCGGTGGCCGTGGTCTATGGCTGGCGCCGGCGGCGCGCACTGTTCAGGTCCCGTTTTCCGCTCGCGCCCCCTGCTCTTCTTGCTGCCGTGATGGCGTTTGTTGCGCGCGATGACGTGTCCGGAGGTTTCTGGTGACCGTGGCGAATGTCGTTCTGATGCCGTGCTGCGGACTTGAAAACGAGCATGCCCGTGGCGTTGCTGTTCATCTCGCGGGGGTTTACGGAACCGCGCTCAAGGCTTTTCGGTCAGGAGCGCGACGCGGGTACGGACCGGTACAATGTACCACAAGGGCGAAGGTATCGAGGCAAATCCGGGCGAGGCGTTTGCCTTGTACCTCGCGGCCGCGGCCAAGGGAGAATCACGGGCTGCTTACGTGCTTGGCTGCATACATTGCATGGGCGAGGCCGTCGGTCAGGGAGGATCCTGGTGGCTATGCCTTCCAGTGGTTCCGACTGTCCGCGGGACGGGGCTATGCTCCCGCGCAGTTTTCCCCTGGGCACCATGTTTGCAAGCGGGACCGGCTTCTCGCGCGACCCGCACGAAGTCATGAGATGGTTTCTCCTGGCCGCCGTACAGGGGCATCAGCAGGCCCTGCACGAATTGCGGGCGTTGACGACCTCGACGGGGGAAAAGCAGTCGACTCCGGAAACGCCATGCCTCGGAAAAGCGTAATCGTTGCCCCTGCCCCGTGTTTCCGGCGCGATCGGGCGATCCGTTCGGCTTCAGGGGGATTTGAAGCAGCTGGCGACTATCCTCCGACGATTAGGCTGATGCCGCCGAGGATGATCATGATGGTTGCGGCGATGGCGCCAATCATCCAACGGGTATTGGCTGCGTTGCGTTTTGCTGCATCCGTTCGAAAACGCTTCATGGCATCATCACGTTTGACCATGTCTATCCGGAGCTGTTGCACGGCGCCTTCGCGTTTGACCATGGCGCGAAGCCGTTCCGCGGCCGCCTCGATTTCAGCGGGTTCCATGTCCATCCGTTCCTCCAGAAGGTCGATCCGATGGGCTAGGGCCGGGTGGCCGGGACCATCGCTCACCATCGCGCGGTGCCGATTAGCCATGGTTTTGTCGAAGTGCAACAGCGATTCCCGCATGTCTTTTCTGATCGGTCTGGCGGGCGCCGTCATCTTCATTGTCATTCTCGCCTCTCTGAATCCCGGTGCACCTTTCAGCTTCTGAAACACGAGGACGACCACCAATGGCGCCGAAAAGTTCCATTGTCCCGAACTCAGGTTCGTTCGCATGTCCGTTTTCCGAGCAGATCTGGAACATGAAGTACCGGCTGAAAGACCCATCCGGCGTCCCGATCGATGGAACCGTCGAGGACACCTGGCGGCGCGTGGCCCGGGCGCTGGCGGCGGTCGAGGCAGACCCGGTTCGCTGGGAAGGTGAATTCTATAGTGCGCTCGACGGGTTTCGCTTCCTGCCTGCGGGGCGCATCCTGGCCGGCGCCGGCACCGGGCGTTCGGTCACCCTGTTCAACTGTTTTGTCATGGGAACGATTCCCGACAGCATGGACGGGATTTTCGCCATGCTGAAGGAAGCTGCCGTCACCATGCAGCAGGGTGGCGGGATCGGATACGATTTCTCCACAATTCGACCGAAAGGTGCGCCGGTCGTCGGCGTTGCGGCCGATGCTTCGGGACCGCTCTCGTTCATGGATGTCTGGGATTCGATGTGCCGGACCATCATGTCGGCCGGGTCGCGGCGGGGCGCAATGATGGCGACGATGCGCTGCGACCACCCGGACATCGAGGACTTCATTGCCGCCAAGTCGGACCCTGCCCGGTTGAGGATGTTCAACCTGTCGGTTCTTGCCACCGATCCGTTCATGGAAGCGGTGAAGGGCGATCGCGGCTGGGACCTCGTGTTCGGCGGCAAGGTCTGGAAGACGGTTCGCGCCCGTGACCTGTGGAACCGGATCATGGAGTCGACCTTCGGCTATGCCGAACCCGGCGTCATTTTCATCGACCGGATCAACCAACGCAACAATCTCCACTATTGCGAGACGATTTCCGCGACCAATCCCTGCGGGGAGCAACCCTTGCCGCCATATGGCGCCTGCCTCCTGGGCTCGATCAACCTGGCCCGCCTTGTTCATGATCCGTTCGGGCCGGATGCGGGACTGGACACGGATGAACTCGACCGCCTTGCCGCAACCGCCGTGCGCATGATGGACAACGTGATCGATGTCTCCGGGTTCCCGCTCGACGCCCAGCGGGAGGAAGCGCTGGCCAAGCGACGAATTGGTCTGGGCGTGACCGGTCTTGCCGACGCGCTGCTGATGAAGGGCAAGCGGTACGGAAGCAACGGGTCTGCAAGCTTGGCCCAACACTGGATGGGCCGGATCGCGCGATCGGCCTATCTGGCATCTGCGGAGCTTGCCGCCGAAAAAGGTCCCTTCCCGCATTTCGACCGCGATGCCTTTCTGGCCGGGCCGATGATGCAGTCGATGGACGAGGAAGTCAGGAAGGCGGTTGCGGCCAACGGCATCCGCAATGCCCTTCTCACGTCAATCGCACCGACAGGGACGATTTCGTTGCTTGCAGGCAACGTTTCGTCCGGGATCGAGCCGGTGTTTGCGTTTTCGTACAACCGGAAGGTTCTGCACCCGGATGGCTTGCACGCCGAAGAAGAGGTTGTCGACTACGCGGTCCGGCTCTGGCGCGAGAAGCACGGCGGCAAGCCGCTGCCCGATAATTTTGTCGATGCCCAGACGCTGAATCCAGAGCATCACGTCCGCATGCAGGCCGCGGTCCAGAAGTGGGTCGACAGCTCGATCTCCAAGACGATCAACTGCCCTGCCGATATCGCGTTCGAGGACTTCCGGGCCGTGTACATGTCCGCCTGGGACAAGGGGTGCAAGGGATGCACGACCTATCGCCCGAACGAGGTCACGGGATCGATACTGAGCATCGCAGAAGCCGAAGGGGCGGCGCGCCAAGAGCAGGAGAGACAAGGAACAGGGTCAGACCCGGAGCCCGTGTTGCTGCTGCGCCCGGAAGTGCTGGAAGGCCGGACGTACAAGATCAAATGGCCGGAAAGCGAGCACGCGATCTACATTACGCTCAATGACACGATGGAGAGCGGTGTCCGACGGCCGTTCGAGGTGTTCATCAATTCGAAGAACATGGAGCACTATGCTTGGACGCTGGCACTCACGCGGATGATTTCCGCGGTGTTACGCCGGGGCGGAGATGTGCGGTTCGTGGCCGAAGAGTTGAGCGCCGTGTCTGATCCGAGGGGCGGTGCCTGGATGGAAGGCCGTTACATTCCGTCGATTCTGGCCGCGATCGGTGGTGTCATCGAACGTCACATGGCCGCGACCGGTTTTGTCGACGATCCCGTGATGCAAACCGTGACGGGGAACGAAACCGGTTCGCTGCCGGGAGCTGAACCTCTCCAGGGGGATTTCCTGGACGCCATCGCCGACGAACTGAATCGCGAAAAGCCCGGATCGTCGTGCGCCAATTGCGGCGGACATGACGTGAAGATGGTCGAAGGCTGCGTCAATTGCCTGGATTGCGGGCACTCCAGGTGCGGATAGATGATCTTGCGAAGACAATCCATGCTGACCGGCCGCATGCACGAAATGGAGCTGCCGGTGGACCCGGAGTTGTTGCGCGCCTGGCTGGTAACGCCGTTCCGGTCCCGTCCTTTCGTCCAGAACGCTTTTTCGGACCTGACCGAGGACCAGTGGGAATTCATACTGACCGGGGCGACTCCCGAGGAAACGGCAGAGTTCTGGTGACGGGCCTGTGCCCTCCTCATCTTTTCCCGCCGATCCATTCACCAGCCACGAAAGGAGAAAAAAATGGCGGCAAAACCCGAAGTCCTGAACCTGACGCTTCGGCAAGATCACAATGAGAAAACCTGGTGGCGGCCTTGCGGAGTGGCCTTTTTGCACAGGAACGAAGATTCGAGCATCAAGTCCATCACCGTAAAACTCGACCTGTTCCCCAACGTCGATCTCGTCGCATTCCCGAAACGTGCCGAGGAAGGAAGTCCTGCCTCGTGACCGACCTCGCCATGAATGGCGAAGCTTCCTGCTTTGCTGACCGCCGCCCATAACAAAGAACAATCAACGGCAAACAAGGGTGCTCACGGGGCAATGGCTGGAAGAATTGCGTGGGCGGATTTCGCTTGCCCGGTTAGTGGGCAAGTCCGTGGCATGGGATTCGCGGCGGTCGAAAACGGTGCGAGGAGTATTCTGGGCCTGCTGTCCGTTCCACCAGGAAAAGACGCCGTCTTTCAAGGTCGATGATCAAGAGGGCTTCTATTACTGCTTTAGCTGCGGCGCCAAGGGCGATGCGATCACCTGGGTGCGGGAAACGCGAAACATTGGTTTTCGCGAAGCGGTAGAATTCCTGGCGAACGAGGCGGGTATTCCGGTGCCTGCCGCCGCGCGTCGCAGTGCCCGATCTGATCGGTCTGCAGTCTTGCACCAGGTTCTTGACCACTCCGTGGCGTTCTATCGCAGCCAGCTGATCGCCAACCATGCAGGCCAGCCTGCGCGCATTTACCTGAAAAAGCGAGGAATCAGCCGCGAAGCGGTAACGATGTTCGGGTTGGGTTATGCCCCCGCTCGTGGAAATCCGCTGCAGCAATTCCTGCGGAGCCGTGGCCATACACTCATCGACATGATCGAGGCTGGGGTTGTTGTTCGCCCGGATGACGGCAAGCCGCCGTACGACCGATTCCGCAATCGCGTAATGTTTCCGATCAGGAATCGGGCCGGAAAACATGTCGCGTTCGGAGCGCGGGCACTCTCTCCCAAGGCCAGGGCCAAGTACATCAACTCTCCTGCCGGCCCACTCTTCGACAAGAGCAGGACTCTGTACAATCTTGGGCAAGCCCGAGCCGCGGCACGAAGAACCGGAGAGCTCGTCATCGTTGAGGGCTACATGGACGTGATCGCCATGGTAGGGGCCGGGATTGTCCATGTTGCCGCACCACTCGGTACGGCAGTCACGCAGGGCCACCTTGAGTTGGCATGGAGCGTTGCGCCGGAACTGTTGATTGCGTTCGACGGTGATGCGGCTGGACGGCGTGCTGCCCATCGTCTCATCGATCACGCGTTTCCGCTGCTGAAAGCCGGCCGGTCGCTGCGTTTCATCCTTTTGCCGGATGGTAACGACCCCGACACCCTGATCAAGGCGGGCGGTGCGGAAGCCATGCAGAAGGCACTGTCTCGAAGTCAGCCGCTGATCGACATCCTCTGGGAACGCGAAACCGTTGGCCGGAATTTCGATAGCCCGGAACGTCTTGCCGGACTGGACGCCAGGATCGCGGAAGTGGTGGTTGCCATTCCGGACAATCGTGTGAGGGAGCGTTATCGTCAAGCCATGCAGGCCAGGTGCGATCAGGCCTTCGGTGGCAGATCATCACACAGATCAAGCGAAGATCTTCCGGAAAGACCGGCTGTCACGGCGTGGCCGCTTCACGTTGCCGTTGGCAACGACAGCGGTTCCTCCCGGTTTTACCGGCGGTGCGGTGTCCTGATGGCGGATCCGGTCGACGCGCGTAGCGTCACGGTCCACCTCGACTTTTTTCCTGACATCGTTCTGGAGACGGCCCAAAAAGCGTAGTCCCTGTCCTTTTGCGACGGTGCATCAAACTAATGACATTTCTGTCACGGTAGCGCGGTGTATCCACAAGCGCTTTTTCACGACGCCGGCGCTCTGCTGCGACGTGTGCATCCCAACGGTCGCTAATGGCGGCACGAAGTATATCGCTGACTGTACAGTTCTCGGTGATGGCCATCTGTTCGACTGCTATCGCACATTCCATGTCGAGACGCACTTCGACGGTTCTGTTCCTCTGATTTGTCATGCCTTCCCCCTGGTCTGAAGATAGGCTTTCCAGCAGTCCTCCATGAGCTGCCCCTGTGTCAGGCCCAGCCGCTCCGCTTCAGCGACGAACGCTTCACCTATAGCGGGCATGACCCTTGGATGGAGCGGCCACGAACGAGGCGATTTCTTCCTGCCGGGTTTTTTGCGCCGTGGGCTGCGATCGTGAAACCCATGCCGGTTGCCCACGCGGTCGGCCACTTCCTGTGCAGCCTGTGGTTGTTCCTTGGGCCGTGCTTTCAGCCCTGACAATCCTGGCAGCCGGCTCCCTGGTTCCCTGCTCATGTTCCCTCCTCCTGAAGGCGTCGATAGACTGCTTCTGTGAAGGCCTCGGCATTTTCGATGGCGCCCTCGATGCGTCCTCCGGTCTTTACGTTCGGATCGGCGGCCATGAACTGCAGATCGCCGCCCAGTGCAAACAGTTCGCCAAATGCCGCACGGTTGACAAGGGTTGGATTGATCACGTCGATGCCGGCTGCCGCCAGTTGTTCTTCAAGGTCACGCTGAACACGGCTCCTGACGGCCGCGCTGGTTTTGGTAAGAACCACAGCATGGCGAATTTTGCGGCGCAACGCCTCTTCCTCTTCGCGTACCAGTGCCAATGCTTCTGAACCGATTTCGGCATCAAGCGCGGTGGCCTGCATCGGGACGAGAACCAGATCGGCTTGGGAAATCGCACGACTGACCGTCTGGGAAGCTACGCCTTCCAGGTCGACGATGACAATGTTGCCATCACCGTCTGCTTCCTGGATGGCCTTGATTATTTCGGAGGGACCGGGGTTGCCTCCGTGCCTGATGCCGGATGGCAATCCGCGGCGCGCCCATCTTGATAGTGCCTGGGAAGGGTCACAATCCAGAATTGTGACCTTGGCGCCGAGGCGGGCAAACCCGGTGGCAAGGAGTACCGAGCAGGTTGATTTCCCCGCTCCTCCCTTTGCGCTGGCCATGACAATCACCGGCATGTTGGGTTCCCTGTTCCAGCGAGATGCTGGATCAACTGGTACATGATTTGCTTAATTTTTGCAAGCAGGTTTATATCGGATTTATTATTTGCGTCTTAAAGTAATTCGATTTAAATTGGCTGTCTTAATTATATCCGATTTGTTTCCGATTCTTTTTAGGCGGCGTTTTTGTCTCTTTGCACGTGCCAGAACCTCGTCCAAACCGAGTCCTTGGCGCAGACACGGCCATAGGATGCGCTCAGATGCCGTTTTTGGGCTATTACGGAATTTTGTGTACTTTGGCTCATCTGGGAGAAAACGGCGCTCTACGGGGCTAATTCGGGGCTCATATACTTGACTAACCGTGAACCATGAAACGCCGCTTGCGTTTTCTGCGCCGCCGATTCAGTATGCGTGGCGAGATGCGTGGCGAGGGTTATTGCCCAACACCCTCGCCTAAACGCTCAATGCAGGAGCGACCGCATGGCCCTTGTTAACACGCACAGGCAGGTTGTCTATCGCCCCCTACCGCAGAAGGAGTCAAATTTGCGGTGGCTTGAGGGCATGCTCGAAGACCAGCGCCAACTCTGAAACGTGGCCCTTGAGGAACGGATCGATTGCTACGGGAAGACCGGGAAAAGCCTGTCGTACTTCTTCAACCAGTGCAAGTCGCTCACTGAATGCTGTCACGACAATCCCGAGACGGCTACGAGCTTGCGCATGCGCGCCAGGATCAAACCGCCGCCGAAAGGCGCGCGGCTCACATGATTGTGCCTCGCACCAGTACTGCCGACGATCAATCTGCAAGAAGGCTTGTGCACTGGGCAAAGCTCGACCAGAACGGGACTGATGGCGAGAACGAACGCAAAGTTGGCGGTGGCGGTTGAAACGTATTTCACCGACCTTGGGCGCGTGTGGGCTTCGGGAGGTGCAACCGGCGAACGCTCTGCGTACGGTCCGCTCGCCAACCTGCTGAATGATGTGGGCGCGGCGCTTAGGCCCAAGGTGTTCTGCGTCGGCGAACTTGCTGACCAGGGCGCGGGCCATCCCGACTTCGGCCTCTTTTCGGTGTGGAATCGCGTTCAAAATTGACCCACCCCTGATCCGATGGAAACGACTGCCTCGCAATAATTCAGCGAGGCAGGAGAGATGGTGTCAGTGGAGACGATCGGCAAGATTCGGCGTGCGTGGCACGTTCAAGGGAAGTCCATTCGCTTGATCGCGAAGTCGATGGGCGTGTCGCGCAACACGGTTCGCAAGGTGTTGCGCTCCGGGGAGGCGGCGCCGAAGTACCGGCGTCCGGACCAGCCTCATCCGAAGCTCGGTGACTTCATTCCGGAGCTCGAGCGGAAGCTGGAGGCCAACACCGACAAGGAGACAAAGCGGCGTGACCGCCTGAGCATGAAGCGGATCTGGGGGCAGCTCGCGGACCAGGGATGCGATGCGAGCTACAGTGCCGTCTGCCGCTACGCGGCCGCGTGGAACCGGCGCCCACGTTCCTCTGGCGTTCGATCCCGGCGAGGCCTACCAGTTCGACTGGAGCCATGAATGGGCGGTCATCGGCGGCACGACGGTGCGGCTCAGGGTGGCGCACATGCGCCTGTGCTACAGCCGCATGAGCTTTGTGCGGGCGTATCCGCGCGAGACCCAGGAGATGGTTTTCGACGCCCACAACCGGGCGTTCCAGTTGTTCGGAGGTTCCTGCCAGCGCGGCATCTACGACAACATGAAGACGGTGGTCGACGTCATCTTCGCGGGGCGGACGCGCAAGTTCAACGCCCGTTTCCTGGAGATGTGCGGGCACTTCCTCGTGGATCCGGTGGCATGCACGCCGAACGCGGCGTGGGAGAAGGGCCAGGTCGAGAACCAGGTCCGCGACATTCGCGAGCGGCTGTTCCGTGAGCCTCCGCGCTTCGACAGCCTCGACGACCTGAACGACTGGCTCGAGGAGAGCTGTCGCAGGCATGCGCGGGAGCATCCGCATCCCGACGACCCCGAGTTGACGATCCGGGAGGTGTTCGCGCGCGAGGAGCGCCGCTGCCTGATTCCCTTTCCGGGGGCCTTCGACGGCCACCGCCCGCTGAGCCGGGGCGTCTCCAGGACCTGCCTCGTGCACTTCGACGGCAACCGCTACAGCGCCGAGGCGCAGGCGGCCCAGAAGGCGGCGGAAGTGTTCGCCTATGCGGACCGGGTCGATGTCCGCCTTGACGGCGAACTGGTCGGCAGCCACCCGCGCAGCTTCGATCGCGGCAGGACGGTCTACGACTGGCTCCACTACGTGCCCGTTCTCGAGCGCAAGCCCGGCGCGCTGCGCAACGGCGCCCCGTTCCGCAACGGGGCTCTGCCGGAAGCGCTCGGGGCGGTGAAGGACAGGCTTGGCGCCTTCGACGACGGCGATCGGCAGATGGCACGGATCCTTGCCGTCGTGCTGGACTTGACACCCTGAATACCTTCGACCGGAAAATGCACGTCTTCGAACCTGTAACCGATATCGCTTGCAGTGGTGTGCTGCTCGGCGTCCAGAATTCATGAGATGAGAACAGGTGGTGGATCAAAAGGCGTCGCGAGTTCGGCCTTCAACTATTCCTCGGCAGCAGTCGTGATGTGGATGGCAGGGTCGTCGCCCAAGCGGTGTCCACAGGCCAGTTGTTCCAGGCCCCGTATCTCGAGCTCCAGTCTCCGTCTGGTTGCCGGCAGTACGAGGAGAGGCTGTCCGGCTTGTTCGTGGATCGCCGAGATGAATCGGCGGGCGATTTCCGGCGTCAGGATGTCAACGTGGTATCCGTAGCGCATCACGGCAATTCCCTCGTCGGGTGGGGTTCATTCAAGATGCCAGCGTTTCTATCCCGGTTGAGCAAGGTCTGTCCAGACCAGCATATGGATTTTTGTCGTAAACCTATTCTGGGCGCACTTATGCGTTGACTTTCAATTTTACCGTGCTAGACCTGCCGCCCGTGGCCATCTACCATTTCACCGCAAAGATCATTTCCGCCAGCGACGGCAAATCCGCCGTGGGCGCGGCAGCCTACGTCCGTGGGGCGGTCATGCAGCGCGAAAGCAGCGGAAAAAGCTATTCCTACATCGAAAAAACCGAAGTCACCCACTCCGAAATCATAATGCCTCCCAATACTCCCGCCTGGGCAAAGGAGCGATATACCCCGGATGTCGCCGGCTCGGAGAGATTGTGGAACGACATCGAGCGCCGCGAGAATGAGCACTCCCGCCGGGCTTCGGCGCAGCTGGCCAGATCCCTCGAGTTCAGCCTTCCAGCCGAGATGAACCATGCCGAGCAGGTCGCGCTGGCGCGTGATTTCATCACGAACAGCCTGGCAGTCCGGGGGTACGTTTGTGATTGGTCTCTTCACTTCAAACCTGAGAATCCGCACATTCACGTCCTGTTTACCGAGCGCATGTTCACGGAGGACGAGGGTGTATGGGGCAAGAAAATCCGGGTCTCCAATCGCCGCCAGCAGCTTCTGGAATTGCGGGCCGAATGGGCCATGGCAGCCAATCAGCACCTGGAACGCGGAGGGTATGAAGCGCGGATCGATCACCGCAGCAATGCAGATGCGGGCTTAGCCCTGGAACCAGGTCGCCACCGTGGGCCGGAGCCGCGCGATGCAGAAGAGCATGAAGCGTGGCAGGCACGGGTGGATGAGGACACGGCAATCCAGAGCGCCAACGAGAAATGGCTGCGGGAGCACCCGGCCGAGCTCGTCAATCTCGTGGCCGTCAAACACGAGACTATCAATCGTTCAGTGTTGCTGGCCGAAGCCCTGCAGCGGCTGTCATTTCGGGATCGCGCCGAGGCCGAGTCCTATGTCGAGGAAGCGATTCAGTCCGGTGTCCTGACGGTGGCCGGAGAGGATGCGTATGGTGGTGAGGCCTGGCATTCCGTGGTGTATCTGCAGCAGTTGCGCGGACTGATGGAGCGGGCCGAGTTGCTGAATGACAGTCGGTGGCAGGGCAATGCCATTCCGGAAGATGCACTGCAGGAGCGGAAGATGAACGCTGACCAGCAACGCGCCGCCGAAGCAGTGATGGCGGCAGATTCCAGACTGGCGGTCATTACGGGCGTCGCAGGTACGGGCAAGACCCGTATGCTGCACACTGTGGCTGAAATTCTGGATGCGGAAGGAGTGGAGGTTCTCGGTGGTGCGCTATCCGGCCGGGCTGCCGCTGAGTTGCGATCCCCGCACATTCGGACACGCACGATCGCTGGCTGGTTGCAACGCCGCCTGGCCTGGACCTCTGGAGATCGTCCGTTTGTCTTCATCTGTGACGAAGCCGGGATGGCTGGCGTTCGCGATCTGGCCGCCCTGACGGCCGCGGTGGAGGATCGGGGTGGCAAGCTCGTGCTCGTTGGAGATGCGGGACAGCTTCAGCCGATCGCGGCTGGTACGGCGTTCAAGTATCTTCGCGACCGATTCGGGGCGGTAGAGATGGGAAGGGTCCAGCGGCAAGCGGATCCGGCCGACAGGATGGCAACGCTCGCTCTGTCGCAAGGTCGCGCTACAGATGCGCTCAAGCATTACCAGGCAAAGGGTGCGGTTGCCGAGCACTCCAGCCGCAAGGCGGCTATCGGAGCCATCGCTGACGAATACTGGGCTTTGCGTGGAGCCACGGTTGCCTTGGCGCATCGCAATGTCGATGTCGATGCCCTCAATCAGGAAATCCGTGCAGCCGGCGTCAAGGCAGGGAAGGTGACCGGCCCATGGGAGCAATATGCAAACCGCAATGGCGTTGTGCACTTTGCTGACGGCGATCGGGTGATCGCCACGCGCACAATTCCGGATCACAAGGTTCTGAAAGGTACATTCGGCATCATTCGCCGGATAGACAACAGGCTGGTCGTTAAGTTTGCCGGCGATGCGATGGTTCCGCTCGATGCCTCGATCGCTGGTCGTATCTCCCTGGGTTACGCTACGACGATCCACAAGTCCCAGGGCCTGACATCGCGGCACGCCATCGTACTGGCATCCGAGACAATGGACCGGCATCTTGGTTATGTATCACTTTCGCGGCACCGTGAAACGCTGCGCATTCATCTCGACACGTCAAGTATCGCCAATGTTTATGCCTTCGCATCGCGTCTCCAGCGATCGGCCCGTCGAACGCCGCCACGCCTTGCCATGGCCCTGACGGCAGGTGCATCCGGCACATCCGGTACGAGCTCGGCCATGGAACCCTCGTCACCTTCGGTGTCATTGGCTCCGGAGGCCCGGAACGATTCCGGGGAGGGAATCATGGATCAGGCACTAACCTGGTACCGGTCTCAACTTGACGGTGATCACGGAGTTGCGGCCAGGGCCTATGTTTCCGAACGAGGTCTCGATCCAGCCATCATGGACCGGTTCGGTATCGGCTTCGCACCTGGTCACGGGTCCGGGGTGATTGCTGAACTGACCCGAAAGGGTTTCACCGTAGATGACATGATCGCAGCAGGCCTTGTTATTCGACCGGACGATGGCAGGAAACCCTATGAGCGTTTCCGCGACCGGGTGATGCTACCTATCCGGTCGCCGGACGGAGATTGTATTGCATTCGGGGGCCGGGCCATGTCCGCAGAAGCTCAGGCCAAGTATCTCAACTCTCCGGCCACGGCGCTCTTCGACAAGGGCCGCACGCTGTATAATTTCGATCGAGCCGATCCGGCTGCACAGGCCAATGGCTCTGTGATTGTCGCAGAAGGTTATCTCGACGTGGTTGCTCTTGATAAGATTGGCCTTCGTAATGTCGTAGCCCCGCTTGGCACGGCGATTACGGCCGAGCAACTCGAGTTGGCGTGGAGCGCCGCACCGGCATTGCTTTTTGTTCTGGATGGCGATGAAGCGGGCCGCCGGGCTGCCTATCGTCTCGTTGATCTGGCGCTGCCGCTACTCAAGGGCGATCGTGGTGTTCACTGTGCCATGCTGCCAGAGGGAAGTGATCCCGACAGCCTGATCCACGATGGTCAAATTGACGTCCTGTCAGAGCAGGTCGCCTCGGCCCGGTCCCTAGTCGATGTGTTGTGGAACCGTGAAACGGAAGGCCGCGTCTTCGACAGCCCGGAACGCCACGCCGCGCTGGACAAGGCCCTGAAGGATGCGGTCATGAAAATTCCTGATCCGGCAATCCGGGAGGATTTCATGGTCGATCTGAGCACACGGCTGGAGGCTGTCTTCGGATATGGTTCGGACTTCGGACCCCAGTCAGGTCTGACCGCAGAGACCACCACCCTCGCCGACATGGCTCCCTCGCCCGACGTCCAGCGCAACGGCCCGGGGATGGTCGAAAACGATGGCCACGTGGAATCCGTGATCGTGCACTATTCCAACCTGCTGGCCGCGGCCGAGCCCGAGGCAATGATCCGGACGGAGACCGGACAGGCAATGGCAGATGCCCCCGGCGTCTTGGCACGGCACATGGCGGCATCGTTCTCGGCGTGGACAGTGAACGACGCTGCGAAATACCTCGCACGTCATGTGGAGGATCCGTTGACGTTCAGGCGGGTGCTCACGGAAGCCCTCCGCGATTCGGATGTTATGACGCTGCTGCCCGAAAGCCCGGAACATCCGGAACGACTGCTCTCGACATGGTCGCGGGTGCAACTCGAGGCCGACATGGTTGCCGACGCTTCGTTGCTTTCCGAACGCCAGGCATTCCTGCCTGGAGCGCAGGTTCCGAAGTACTCCCGTCTTCCCGATGGACAGAAGGAGATTTTGACGGATCTGTTTACCGGATCCGCTCTGCAGATCGTCGATGGTGTCGGGGGATCCGGGAAGACAACGGTGGCAGGCGCACTTCATTCGGCCGCAGACAATGCTGGCCTGGAAGTCTTGCGGATCGTTCCATCGCAAGTTGACGCGATCCTGACGCGCGCAGAGTTGGCCAACCCTGCTTCCGTTCGCACTGTTCATCAGCCTTTGCCGCCGCCAAAATGCCGACTTTACATCGTCGATTCTGCCGAAGCCCTTGAACAGGGAGATCTGGCCCGGGTCCTGCGACGTGCCCAGCAGGAAGGATCACGCGTCGTACTCTTCGGTGACAGCCAGGGTACCGAGCCCTTTACGGCAGGCTCACCGTATGCTGCGCTTCTCGATCGTTTTCCGGCAGCACGATTTGCTGGCTCCAGGCGCCAGGAATCGGCCGCGGAACGGGCATTTGTCGATAACTTGGGTCGCTGCGACGGGGATGGCGATCAGGCAGCTCTGGTACATCTCGCAGAACATGGCCGGTTACACGCGGCGCCTGACATGGATTCGGCTGTTCAACAGATGGTTGACGGTTATCTGGCCGATCGCAGTCCTGACAAGATAATGGTTGTGCACACCCGGGCCCAGGCTGCTGCCCTTAACAGGGCGGTCATGGCCCGAAAGCAAGGTCGCGCCGGGCGCTCAGTTGCGATGTACGGTGGCCGATCCCTGGATGTTGCAGTCGGCGACGTCATGATGGTGCGGCGAGGCATGGCAGAGTCCGTCGTACCCATGAACCGGCGTGCAGTGGTGACGTCAGTGACGCCCGGCGGACGGATCGGGCTCGATTTCTGCGCGACAACTGACGAGGGCGGGCGTTTCGCTTACGTCGATGCCAGGTCCATCTGGATGGAGCATGCGTGGGCGACGACTGTAAGTGCCATCCGTGATGCGGTCGCTTCGGTGCATTACCTGGCTGGAGCCACAAACAACCGGCAGACAGCCTATACCGCGATGTCGCGGCACCGTGATCGCGTGAACGTCTACACGCCGGCTAATGATCCCGAACAATGGTTGGGACGACTGTTGAATACGTCAGGGCGGCAGCGGTTTGCCCTGGATTATGAACCCGCCCTGACCCCTGACGGACAGCGCATGCTGGCGGATTACCTGTCGACTACGGGCCGGGGCACAGAAGACTGGCTGGACCGGATTCATCGGACCGGGCGTCGACGTGCCCTCGATCGTGCAATGGGTGACGTCGGGGCAGGGCTCGTGGGATACAGTGACGATTGGATTACGCGCGTGATGCGCTACGCTGCTCTCGGTACGTCCGGCTCTGCACAGCGGTGGTTGCAACAGAGTGCCGTATTCACGCGGCGCCCGGATCCGGTCGTCAACGCCATTGGTGATTCGCTGGTTCAGCAGGCGCTCTCTTCGCCGGTTCTCCGGGCCGGGTTAGCCGAAAGCGCGCTCAAGGATGCCTCGATTGCGCTCAGTGCGGCCGTGTCGGCCGAAATCCCGGCCGACCGATCCATTCATGCGGGTGATTCCCAGGACAACATTCGCCGCGTCCTGAAATTGGGTGGTGGTGAAGGGGTCAACTGGCTGACCCGCTTGTGGTGCCAGCGCCGTGCGCGCGTCGAAGCACAAGAGATTGCCCGCACCCGGCAGGAGACCCAGCTCCGGAGAGAGATTGCCGGCGATCTGGGTATTTCCGATGCTGTCATTCAATCGAGCCACCCTCATGCGTGGGTCGCTGTACCAAATGACGTGCGTACCGAATACGACAAACAACTTGAAGCCTCCCGAAGACGGATCGTCCCAAAGCCCACGGCACTGGATCTGACCGTAGCTCACAGCCACCTGTATGCAGAAGCCCGGAATGACTCCGAGCTCGCCGATCATGCGCGGGCCCTTCGCGAAGTTCTGGAACAGACTCCGGTGCCGACAGCCAGGGAAGTTGAACGTGAGCGCAAGATCCTTTGGGCATCGTTAACCAACCCCCGAATCTCGCTACAATCGAACATCTGGCACCGCATGTACCGTGCGTTTACGCATGCAGAAATCGAAGCCTGCATCGATGATCGGAAGTCGTGGCCTCGTTCACTACCTTCCGTTGATTCGGCAGATCGTCAGGCCATGTCGGCTCGCCTGGCCAGTGCCGCCAGGAATCTGTCACCTGCGTTGAACGTGCCCTGGGCCAATCGCGTGCGCTCCCTTTCACGCGGTTACGGTCAAGATGGTTGGTTCCTTGAGTAGGAAAGGCCCCGATCTTGCCGAGCAGCTTATTGCTGCGCGGACCACTGATTCCATTCGGTTGCTGGCTATTGCAGAGGAAATCGGTTTGCTGGATCGTGCCATGACCCGCCCGGCCTTGCGCAAAATTTTGCGGGAGCTGAAAGAATCCCTGCCAACCAAGCCATCGCGGTCGGCCAAGCTTGCCCGCCGATTGCGAGATTCCTCGCCTGCGCCCCTTTCGCGCCGGGACGAGACACGGGCCAAGATCCTGATGGGAGGGTTCCTGGTCGCCCAGACCGACCATGAGCCGGCCTTGCGCAAGCAGCTGGTGCCGGGGCTTGCTGCCTATGTCGGCGGGCAGTCCGGCCGCGCCGCGGCCACAAACTGGTCTCTGATACTCCCGATCTACAAGGCCTGGGGCGCGGGCGAACGCGCTCCTGAAGGAAAATTGCGGTACAAGACCGAAACACGTGTCCGGATCATTCTTGGAGCATACGGAATTCACGTCATGACGAATGACGCGGCGGTTCGCCAGACACTTCTGCCTGAACTGGAACCGTTCCTGGCCGCCAGCGCGCCTGCAGTGGCTGCCCGTAACCGAAGGGTATTGACGCCATATATCTCAAGGTGGTCAGAGCTGGATGCGTAGGATTGATGCTGTCGGGCAGGCCACTGTGCTCGTGGCTCTCTCCACCCTGGTGCCTTGCGCAATTCTGACAGCGCTGGCTCGATGGGCAACCTGGCCGCCTCACTGGCTGGAGCCGATCCTGCTAGCGGGCCTGCCTGGCTGCATGGCCATGTGTGTCGGCATCTACAGCAGGAGCAGTACCCGATGGTATTGGGCGAGCCTTATTCTGCTGACTGCGGCTGTGTGGTACCTGGTTTCCCCGCACATTGGTACGGATGGCCGTCTGACAGGTGGCAGACCGTTCCGCGGCCTGATCGCGGATATCAACCTTTTGCTGTACGGCGGGGTATCGTGGACTTCCTATCGGGTGGCTGAGTTCGGTGCTTCGGCCGCCGCCGCCGTGGCAGCAACGTCGGTGGCCACCTATTATGCCATGATGGGTCTGGAGTGGGTCGGGGCCCGTTTTGCAGCGGTGAGGCCAGCGAAGCCGGTGACCAAACTGTCCGCAGCGGCCTGGGCACGGCGCTCAGAGGTCCAAAGTCGTTTTGGCTGTACAGGCGGTATCATCCTCGGCGAATTAACCCCGCCTCGGCGCGGCCGTACATTCATCCCGGACGATCCTGTCAGCTGGAAAGGGCAGGGGAAGGGTCCGCTGATCACGCTGGACCCGAAACACGGCAATGCCCACAGCCTGATCTTTTCGGGAAGCGGCAGCTACAAGACTGCCGGGATCGCGATCCCGAATGCATTGACTTACGCAGGACCTCTTGTGGTTGTCGACCCGAAGGGTGAAATCCATCAGGTTGCTGGTCCTGTCCGCGAGGCTCGTGGCCGACGAAGCTGGCAGATTTCTGCTGCTGACGGGTTTGATCCGGTCAAGTTGTTGACGGCATTGGAGCCGAATGACGGAACCGTCTTCACGGATCTCGCGGAATTCATGATGGCACCGGGGTCCGACGATCGCCCGGACGCAGCGGCGTTCTTCCAACAAAAATCCCGCCGCTGCCTGGCCGCAATCCTCGGTCACCTGCATCTTTCGGGACCGCAGGACAATATTTTCGTTGCAGCGAATCGGTTTCTCTCACTGCCGCCCGTCGATCTTCGCATCATGTGCCACGATTCCGCGATTCACTATCGCGACAACGACAATCCGGATCTTGATTATATTTCTGTTGGTCTGGATGAGCTGGCTGGAACCGAGGAACGTCAACTGTCCAGCGTGGTCGCCACGATCGCCAATGCCCTTGCGTGGACAGGCACCGGCAGGACACGGGGGTTTCTGGCGTCGGAGAGCGATTCCGACAAACTTCTGGCCCGTTTGCGTGACCCGTTGACCGACATCTATGTTCAGGTCCCGACGACCGTATTTCACAGTTCGCCAGCCATTGGCCGCGTCCTGATCGGCGCGCTGGTGCGGGCGTTCCGGGCCATGGCGCTCGCTACGCCGAGCGAGCCGCCGAAGCATCGTTTGATCGTCATCGACGAGGCCCGGGCGCTACGGCGGATGGATTATCTCGCTGCTGTTCGCGACGAAGGTCGTGCATATGGCATTCATCTCATGCAGATTTTCCAATCATGGCAGCAACTCGTCGAGTGCTACGGCGTTGACGGAGCGGGAGCCTGGGCCAATTCTGTTGATGCCATGGTGCTCGGCCCCGTGGCTGACCACGGTCAGGCGCAAGCCCTGAGCACGATGATCGGCCGCCGCACCGTGACGACCTCTTCAGCCACCCGCCAGCGAACCAGTCAATTGTTTCAACCTTTTTCGAGTTCTGCGGGTTCGTCGGAGTCCACGCAACTCCGCGAGACGGAACTGATTCGTCCATCCGAACTACGGCAGTTGCCGGCCGAAACCGCAATAATTCTTGCAACCGGCACGCCCCCCATCCTTGCCTCGAAAGCGATCTGGTTTACGCGTCGGGACATGCAGACCCTGGTTTCGGCAGCCACGGCTCAATCCGGGTCTACCACTCCTGCTCCCGAGCCTGTCGGACCTGTGAACCCCACTCCTGCGCTTGCGGATGGTGCCACATGCGATCCTCAACCGAATTCGATGCATGATCCTATTGATCTGGCTACCGCCGAGGGCTGGTTATCCGGCATGGACCCGGCGACCGGGACTGGCGATGCAGGTATCGATGCCACAACGGCCGACTCCGATTATCCTTCATCGTCATTGATTACCGAAACGGAAGCCGAGGATCCGGAACTCTGGCCTGCTGCCCATGGATGGACGTCTGCACCCGTCGAAGATGCTCCGGAAGAGATTGACGAATGTGAAGCCGATATCAGTGCTGAATCTCCTCCTCCGCCACCAGCCTTCGCGCCGGAAGTCGTGACCCCGGACCATTGCGCTGACGGACAGACATCTGAATCCGTCCATACTGCCAAGGAAGAGTTCGTGGAAAGCAATGCCGAAGTCGGTACAGGGACGCCAATATCCCACGATTTGCAGGCAGCGATCGAAGACCGGACAAGATACGGCGTCCTGATTGAGCGGGCAGTGGAACTGGATATCTGCGCCGTCGCTGAGACGGTGTTGTCGAATCCATCTTTGCAAAGCCTCCTTTCGGAGACATCGCCGCAGGCTATCCCGCCTTATGGGCTGGGCCGGGGATTTGCGGATCACGATCATTGGTCGATCGTGTTCCTGCCGCGTGCTGCCGGCGGTCCGATTCACCGTGTGGTGTTCAACAAGTCTGGCACCCTGATCGGGCCAGTTACCATGTATTGTGTGAACGGGTGATAGGGGAATCATATTGGGACTAACTTCCAGGAAATAACTCAAGGGCCGGACAAGACCGCCGAGAGTCCCGAAGGAAGGGAGCCCACATCGGGCACTCCAATGCCTGAGCGCCAACCGCAGGGCCGCAGGCGAGGTTTCTGCGCTGCGCCGCCAGAGTCCCTCGCCCTATCTCTGCAGCAACTGATCCAGCTTGTCCTCGATGCGGGTCATGCGTTGGTCCAGTCCGCCGAGTTTCTCCTCAAGGCGAACCTGTCCCGACTGGAGGTCTGTGACGCTCACGACCAGCCAGCCCAAGGCCCCTAGGAAGGAAACAAGCAGAGCCACAGCCATCGGATGGCGGGTCAGGTCACCGGAGTCGCGCTGGGGCCAGCGGTCGGCCAGAATCTGCGCCAACTCCGGACTGGCGCCGGCCTGTTGCAGTTCCCTCGCGCGTCACGGCCATGTGGGGCCTCCTTGTCCGTTTCCCTTGCTCTCATGTATGGCACAGTGGCGTCCGTTCTGCCAGCCGCCGCAAAGCACAGTGGACCCGCCAACGTTTCCGGATGTCAAACTTTCAAGATATCCAGCTCATTTTGCAGCCTCATGCCCGGATGCGTGGTCAATAGGCGTACAAAATGCAGATGACACTTCGGCGAAATTCTGCAGCATAGCACCGCCACCTGAATGAGACCGCCAGATATCAACTAGTCGCCGAGCACCGGATCCAGGCCTTCGTGCGCTCCGGGCCGATGGTGCGATCGAAAACATGGTGTTCATAGGAGCTTTTCGCACCGGTAATTTGATGCAGCAACGCCCTTTCCGGTTGCGAACCGTGTTGCGTGACACGCCCATCGACTTCGCAATTGATCGAATGGACTTCCCTTAGAGCTTGACCTAAAAGTGCGCGGCCTTGCGAGATGTGGTATTCCGAGTCAGTTTTCCACGACAGACGAGGAGGCCCACATGTCCTGGAACAAGGCCGCGCAGGAGACATATAAACGAAATGGCGAGCGC